>SLSJ01000207.1 GCA_007130525.1 Ectothiorhodospiraceae bacterium
CCGTTTTCCGTTTTCCGTTTTCCGTTTTCCGTTTTCTAAGGATTTGTAGGAGCCGAGCCCTCTCGGCGATGTGACAGCGCCAAGCGCCGAGCGCCAGGACCCCATCGGCCAGGGGGCTGGCCTCCTCTACATCGGGGTTGCCGCAACGCCCCGACCCCGGTAGGAGCCGAGCCCTCTCGGCGATTCTTGCCGCAACACCGAACACGGAACACCGACAACGTGCCGCCGAAGGCGGCGATCAATGTTCCCTGGTGGCGTGGAAGCGTATGTCGGGCCAGCGTTCCCGGGTCAGCTCAAGGTTGACGCGACTGGGCGCGAGGTAGGCCAGATTGTCACCGATATCCAGCGCAAGGTTATCGGATGCCTTGCGGCGGAAGTCATCGAGTTTCCTCGGATCCTCACAGGTGACCCAGCGCGCCGTGTTGATGGTCACCGGCTCGAACACGGCGTCGACGCCATACTCCGTCTTCAGCCGGTAGGCAACCACGTCGAACTGGAGCACACCCACCGCTCCCACGATCAGGTCGTTGCTGTTCAGCGGCCGAAACAGCTGTGACGCGCCCTCTTCGCAGAGCTGTTCAATGCCTTTTTGCAGGGCCTTCATGCGCAGGGGATCCTTGAGCACCACGCGGCGGAACAGCTCGGGCGCGAAGTTGGGTATGCCGGTGAACTTGAGTTCTTCACCCTGGCTGAAGGTATCGCCGATCTGGATGGTGCCGTGGTTGTGCAGGCCAATGATGTCGCCAGGCCAGGCATCCTCGGCAGCCTCCCGATCGGAGGCCATGAAGGTGATGGCATTGGCAATCTTCACGTCCTTGCCGATACGTACCTGCCGGAGTTTCATGCCCCGCTCGAAATGGCCGGAACACACGCGCATGAAGGCGATTCGATCCCGGTGATTGGGATCCATGTTCGCCTGAATCTTGAACACGAAGCCGGTGAGGCGTTCCTCATTCGGTTCCACCACGCGGGCGCCGGCGTCACGCGGCTGCGGATCCGGGGCATGGCTCACGAAGTCGTCAAGCAGTTCACGGATGCCGAAGTTGTTGATGGCGGAACCAAAGAAAACCGGAGTCAGCTCACCCCGGAGGTAGGCCTCCTTGTCGAAGGCATGGCTGGCTCCGTGTATCAGTTCGATCTCCTCGCGCAGCTCGTTCGCCATGCCGTCGAGAAGGTCGTCCAGTCGAGGATTGTCCAGACCCTCTATTATTTCGCCCTGCCGGATCTTGCCGCCGTGCGTGGGACTGAAGAGGTGGACCGCCTGGTTGTACAGGTGGTACACGCCCTTGAAACGCTTGCCCATGCCGATGGGCCAGGTAATCGGCGCACAGCGAATGCCCAGTACCGATTCCACCTCATCCAGGAGTTCCATCGGGTCGCGCCCCTCGCGATCCAGCTTGTTGATGAACGTCATGATGGGCGTGTCCCGAAGCCGGCATACTTCCATCAGCTTGATGGTGCGCTCTTCCACGCCCTTGGCGACATCAATGACCATGAGTGCCGAATCCACCGCAGTGAGGACTCGGTAGGTGTCCTCGGAGAAATCCGCGTGCCCCGGCGTATCCAGCAGGTTGACGATGCAATCGCGGTAGGGGAACTGCATCACCGAGGATGTCACCGAGATGCCGCGTTCCTTTTCCATGGCCATCCAGTCCGAGGTGGCATGCGCGGCAGCCTTGCGCCCCTTTACGGTGCCGGCTACCTGAATCGCACCGCCGAACAGCAACAGCTTTTCGGTCACCGTGGTCTTGCCGGCGTCGGGATGGGAAATAATGGCAAAGGTGCGGCGGCGCGCCGCCTCCTGCTTCAGCACACTCATGATCTGTCGTCTCGGTCCAGCGGGATGGCATGAAAATCCTGCCGGCCGCAGATTGCCTGCGGCCGGGCGAAGGCGCACGATTATACAGCCAAACGGCCGTATTACGCATGCCCAGCCATCAGGCACGACAAGCGGAACCACGCAATGCCCGAGACTCTGCGCGCTTTGCCATCGCTGCTGCTGATTCTGGCAATCTGTTACGGGGTCGCGTTCTTCGCCGCACAATTTCAGCCGGACACCTGGTACACGGCACTGGAAAAGCCGGCGTGGACGCCACCGGAATGGGTCTTCGCGCCAGTCTGGTCGCTGCTCTACGGCATGATGGCCGTGGCCGCATGGCTGGTCTGGCAAAGACGGGACAGTGATGGCGTGGCGGCTTCGCTGGCTGCCTTCGCATTTCAGCTTGTGCTGAATGGCGCCTGGTCGTGGCTTTTCTTTGGCCTGAACCTGGTCACGGTGGCGCTGGCGGAGATCCTTCTCCTTTGGCTCGCGGTCGCGTTGACCACGGTCTTGTTCTTCCGCCAGAGAGCACTCGCCGGCTGGCTACTGGTACCCTATCTGATCTGGCTCAGCTATGCGGTCAGCCTCAATGCCGGCATCGCGGCACTGAACTGAAGGCCGGGACAGGGACATTGCAGCCCCCGACCATTCGCAACCCGTTCATCAGCATCAACGAACCAGCACCGATGTCCGCACGCTTCTGGGAAACCAAGTCACTGGAGGAACTCGATCACGAGGAGTGGGAATCCCTGTGCGACGGCTGCGGCCGTTGCTGTCTGCACAAGCTGGAAGACGACGACACCGGCGCGATCTTCCATACCGACATCGCATGCAGGCTGTTCGACGCCGGGGCCTGCCGCTGCCGGGATTATGCCAACCGCTTCGAACGCGTCCCCGACTGTCTGGGCCTCACGCCGGCAATGGTCCGGGACGTCGCGTGGCTGCCGCCAAGCTGCGCCTATCGGCGGGTTGCGGAGGGGCGAGGCCTGGCATGGTGGCATCCGCTGGTGTCGGGCAGTCGTGAGACGGTGCACCAGGCGGGCGTTTCCGTGCGCGGCCGTATAATCCTCGAACAACACGTTCACAGCGATCAAGTGGAAGAGCGGTTGGTGGACTGGCCCGGTGAGGATTGTGACCCACCAACGGAGGGCGAAGAGCGCTGATGCCGAATAAACCCTGGTCCACGGCATGCGAGAACAATCGGGAACCCATCCTTGCGGTCCTCCGGCAGCACTTCACCCGCCCGGGCACGATTCTGGAGCTCGGCAGCGGCACCGGTCAGCACGCCGTGTATTTTGCCCGCCACCTTCCACACCTGCGGTGGCAGCCGTCGGACCTGCCGGACAACCTGCCGGGGATCGGTTTGTGGGTTGACGAGGCAGACCTGCCCAACCTGCCACAACCGCTGGCACTGGACGTGTCACGGCAGCGCTGGCCGTGCACAGAGGCGGTTGGCGTATTCTCAGCGAATACCGCGCACATCATGGATTGGGACTCCGTGCAGCGCATGTTTGCCGGTACGGCGCGGATATTGATCCCGGGAGGCGTGTTCTGCCTGTATGGACCGTTCATGACCGCCGGCAGGCACAACAGTCTCAGCAACGCCCGTTTTGACTCCATGCTTCGGGCCAGGGATCCGGCCGGCGGACTCCGCGATACAATCGCGCTGCAAGCGCTTGCGGACAAAAACGGACTGGGGTTCGTCGAAGAAATCGCCATGCCCGCCAACAATCGCATCCTGGTCTGGCAGCAGCGCTAACCCGGTTATCTCACCGCCCTTCTACTACGCACGCCGATCTGCTCGCCGTGTCGGGGCGTACTCCCTGCAGCCGGCTCGACGTAGTGTCAGCTACGCCTTCGCCGTCTTCCGGTCCGTGCCC
>SLSJ01000012.1 GCA_007130525.1 Ectothiorhodospiraceae bacterium
CGCACGCCGATCTGCTCGCCGTGTCGGGGCGTACTCCCTGCAGCCGGCTCGACGTAGTGTCAGCTACGCCTTCGCCGCCTTCCGGTCCGTGCCCCCCGTCACAGCGGCATCCCGACGCCCTCGCGACGAACGGTGGGAAATGCGGGTTAGGAAACCGGCTTTCGGGGCAAGCGGGATTCAGGACGCCGTAACGGATGCCGAACGGGCGAGACGATAGAGGATAACCGCGCCGGATAGACCGCGGATGTCAGCGCAACGGGGATCCGCGCAGACCATGTCGCCCGGCTCGCCCAGGGCCTGGCGCACCGCATCCGAGACCACGATATCCATGGACCGGGCGTATCCGCAGAGCCTGGCCGCAAGGTTCACCGTATTGCCGATGACCGTGTAGTCGAGATGTTCACCGGTACCGATATTGCCCGCCACCACCGGCCCCATATGGATACCGATGCCGAGGGGAATGGGTGAGTCGCCCTGACCACCATCCAGGCGACGGCTCATCTCCATGATGTCCAGGGCGCAGGCACAGGCGTCACGCGCCATTTCCGGACCATCGAAAACAGCCATGATGCCGTCGCCGGCGAACTTGTCCACGTATCCGCCGTGAGCGTAAACGGACTCCACCTGGGCGCCGAGTTGCCGGCTCACCGTGTTGAACAGCACCTCGGCTTCGATGGACTGCGACAGGGCGGTGAAGCCGCGGATATCCGAGAACAGTATGCAGACCTCCTGTTCCTCCGGCGGCGGCATTCCCTCACCGTCGGGCGCGGACTGCAGGATCTGGCGGATTCGGGGCGACACGTAACGGGCCAGATTCGCGCGCACGCGCTCCAACTCGCGGGCGTACTCCGCCTTCTCCATGAGATTGCACAGGCGCGCCTGCAGGACCACCGCCTCCAGCGGCTTGCGCAACACATCATCGCAGCCGGCATCATAGGCCTGGCCCCAGATCTGCCGATCGTCTCCGTTGGTGGCGGCCAGCATGGGCGTCAGGTAATAGCCCGGCTCCGCCCGAATGCGCCGACAAAGTTCGACACCATCGATGGTGGGATCCTCGAGATCGAGCAGAATGGCATCAAAGGTTCGCCCGCGAATCAGCGCCAGCGCCTCGATCCCGGTCTCCGTTGCCGTGACCGAATGACCGCCGGGCTCAAGAATGCTGCGGGCAGTAGTCACCGACTCCGGCTGACCATCGACCACCAGAACCCGTCGTTTGGATCCGCTTCGCGTCGTTAACACCACCTGTGCAAGGCTCCTCCGGCCGGTCAGGCGCCAACCGCTGCTTCCTTATGATTATGAGGGACCAGTAGCCTGTCGGACTCAGGCTGAATTGTCTGCGGAACCGGCAGAGCGGTCCATTTATTCGATCCTTTTCGTCAAAGAGACCCGCTATTGTCCTCACACGATCGAATAAATAACCTCGCTCTCCCACTCTCTCGCCTAATCCGCTCAAGTCCGACGGGCTCCTATGCAGACTCACAGGATCGCGTGAATCAAACAATTATTCAAAGTCTCCGCAGGTGATTATAGAGAGAAAAACCGTCGGGAACCCGGGAGAGCTTACGCCCCATGCCCAGGACCTGGAAACGCTCGCCCATTTCGCCGGGTAGCAGCAACGTCTTCGCCTGCTGGGTCAGGCGCAGCCATTCCGCCTGATCAGCCCATTCCAGCTCTTCCAGCACCCGCGTCATACCGGCGCCCATCAGGAAATGCGCCTGGGGCGCATAACCCACTACATCCAGTCCGGCCGATGCCCCCGCCTCGGCCACGGTGGTGAAATCCACGAAGGCCGTTATGTCCTGCAGTCCGGGCAACAGCAGCGCATCGTCATGGACCCGGTGCCGGTAGTGACAGATGAGTGTACCGTCACTGCGCTCCGGCCTGTAATACTCCGCCCTCGGATATCCGTAATCCATTATCAGCAGAAGGCCGGCGTCAAGACCGTCCGCCAGCGAACCGATCCAGGGCGCCAGCCCGGGCGACACCTCCGAGACATACCCCGGGGGCAGTTCCCGGCCGAGGGCGCGCTCGATGTCCCGGACCTGGTCGACCAGCAGCGTATCCGCGGAACGCCAGCGCCAGACGAAACGATCAGCCTCCATTCCGACACCAAGACAGTCAACACCATCCACAACACGTCGAAAACGGTGAACCGGCAGCGCGTCCGCCACTTCGTTCGCCAGCACTACGCCGCGCAGCGGGTGTGCAGGCAGGCGGTCCAGCCACCGCACCCGGTCACGGAGGCGGATGGGCAGCCGCTGCAGGCGCCGGGACTGCTCGTCGCGCAGGGCGGCACTGCGATCGAGCAGCAGGTAGCGGGCAGGGAGGGCATCGAGCGCGTCAAGGGCCTCCAGCACATCCACCGCCAGTTCGCCCCGCCCCGGCCCCAGCTCCATAATGGTATCGCCGCCACAGGCCTCCAGTACCTCCGCACACTGGCGCGCAAGGGTGCGCCCGAACAGCGACGACAATCCTGGGGCGGTGATGAAATCGCCGGCGCCGCCGAATCGCACCGCGCCCGCGCTGTAGTAGCCGAGACCGGGTTCGTAGAGCACAGCCTCCATCCAGTCGTGGAAGCTCAGCCAGCCATCCCCGATTTTCACCCGTTCCGCCAGGAGCCGGCACAGCTTCGCGCTGTGTGCCAGGGCATCGGCGCCTGGTCGCGGCCAGCCGTCCGGCAGGGCTGCGATCTCAGGTTCGTGCACGCTGCTCGTCCTCGTCGTCGCTCGGTTGAAGCGCCACCCGCTCCATGTGCTGTTGCCTGTCATCGAAGGTCGCCCACAGCTCATGGTAGGTTTTCCCGAGTTCCGGATGCACGGCGTCCGGGGCCACGTCCGCCAGTGGCCGGAGCACGAACGCGTAGCGGGTGATTTCCCGACGCGGCAATACCAGCCGGCCATCGCGAATGCGTTGGTCACCGTAGGTGAGAATATCCAGATCCAGGGTGCGGGAAGTAAATTTTTCCGCACCGCGCAACCGCCCCTCGCGCGATTCCAGCGCGCGAAGGCGCTCGGCAAGCTCCAGCGGCGGCAACGCCGTGTCCATGCCGATGACCAAGTTAAGAAAATCGTCACCTTCAAAGCCCATGGCGCGGGTGCGATAGATCGGCGAGATCACCAGCGACCCGAACTGGCGCTCCAGTTGTTCCAGCGCACGCCGAACATGCCGGTGGGGTTCGATGTTGCTGCCGATGCTGACATACACCCGCGCCATGGTCAGCCTCTTTGCCCACGCTCGATGGTGACACCGACATGGCGGGCACCGGGCACGGCGCCGGGCTTGAGCACCTGCAGACGCAGCCAGGGCACGGCGAACGTTTCCATGACATGGGCTGCAACCTGCTCGGCGAGTGTCTCCACCAACTGGTGGGCGGCATTACGCACAAGCCTGCTCACGGCGTCGCTGACCGCCGCGTAATCCAGGGCATCAGCCAGATCGTCGCTGGCTGCAGCGGCACTGCAGTCGGTTCCGAGTTCGAGATTGATGATCACGGTCTGCCGAATCCGACGCTCCCAGTCGTGGACACCGATTACGGTATCCACCCTGAGCTCGCTGATGCTGACGATATCCATCGGGAACCTCCGGGGTCAGGCGCCTCCGCCTAGTGTCGTGTCTCACACATCTTTACGCTCTGAGCCTGGCTGCGGCACCGGGGCAAGCAGCGCCGAGGAGGCGTATCCGCTGCGATAC
>SLSJ01000129.1 GCA_007130525.1 Ectothiorhodospiraceae bacterium
ATTCCGGACCCATAGGTGATGGCTCCGGTTCCTGCGGATCGCCCTCGGGTGGCGTCAGCGCCCGGCCCACACGGGAAATTTCGGGATCATCCAGAGGTCCGGTGATCCGATAACGCAGGCGGGCAACGTCATCCAGACCGCCGCTCAGGAACCTCTGGGCAATGAATAGCGCGGCCGCACCCGGTGGCCCGCCCAGCAACCCACCGATAATGGGCAGGGTCGCCGAAGCCTTTGGCATCACGGTGACCGTCTGATCGTAGGTCCCTTCCACCAGGTTGACATCACCCTCCGCCGATATCCGCGCCGACGGCCCCTCCATGTAAAGTTCGCGGGGGCTGGCGATGCCGTCAGCGAGGCGGAAATCCGCCTTCAGACGGTCGAATGCGAATCCTTCCTCGAATACGTCGGAGAAGTTCAGCGCCAGTCTGCGCGGCAACAGGGCCACACTGACCAGGCCGAACAGGCGACCGGCGCCCGGCTCCACCTGAACCAGCTGGCCGTCACGAAGGCTGAGCTTGAGGTCACCGCCTACGGAAGCCATGGAGAAGTCGGCGGGCCCGCCCGGCCACGACAGATCGGCACTGAGCCGGCCCCGGCCTCGTCGCATGGCGTCCTCGTACCCGTAGGCGGACAGCGCTGCCCCCACATCTTCACTACGCATCGACAGGCTGGCCTCGGTGCGGCCGGCCGCGCGCCAGCGCCCCTCGATGTCGATACGTTGCTCGGCGCCGTTAAGCGTATTGCCGCTCAGCAAGTAGTCGCCCGACGGCTCCAGAAACCCGTGAATGCGAAGGCGACCAAGCGCAAGCTCATTGAACGTGAGTTCATCGATCTCGATATCCAGGCCGGGCATGTCCGCGGGAGTCAGATCCCCTGTCAGTGTCTCGCCGTCGCCGATTTCATCAAAGCCCTCCGGAAGCCCGGGCACGTGCAGATACCGTAAGTCGGCCCGCAAGATACCCGTGGACATGTCGACCGGGACCTGCAGGCGCCCGGCTACGGTGGCTCCGTCCAGGCTCAGGTCCCAGTCGCCGTTACGGGATCCAGCGACGACCACGTCCGGCAACTCCAGACCTTGCAGTCTGAGCAGGTCGACGGCAAGATCGAGTCGCCGCAGGGTAAGCGGGTCGCCGCGTGCCCCGTTTCCCTCGGGCCCCGGCGGTGACCAGCGAAGCCACTCCACCGGGTCAAGGACGGGGGCCTGGCCCACCACTTCCAGGCCGGGCTCCGACGGCAGTTCCACGTCACCTTCACCAAACCGGACACCCACGCGTTCCACGCCGACACCGTTCGCGGCCAGTCCCAGCACCAGCGACGCCCTGGAACCATAGCGGACGTGGATCGGACCCACCTGTCGTCCGACCCCAAAGCGCACCGTCAGGGGCAGATCCTCGTCCGCGCTCTTGCCAAGCGGGGCCGGCATACTATTGCTCACCCCCACCAGATCGGACTCCACCAGAATCTCGGCCGGATACTCCGACGGCATATCTCCGGTGAACCCAGGCAGATCCGCCGTCAACGAAACTCTTGCCGTGCCGTCCAGAAAGGCCGCACCGGGCGCCTGGGCATGAAGAGGAGCGAGGGGAATGGCACGGCCATCAGCACGCAGCCGCGTCAGGCGACCGCGCTCCGTCTCCCGCGTGTCCGCGGAAAGCAGCACCGGTACACCATGGAACTCCCCCGTAATGCGCGGGGCACGCAATCCGTACCGATCGAATTCGATGGCGCCGTTGAGCGTCTCCAGTACCAGCGGCCGGTCACGCATGCTCAGCCGACCGTCCTCCAACTCAACATTGCCGTGGATATCCAGCGGTGTGCCGTCGAACGGGATTTCCAGATCCAGGGACAGCAGGTGGCTGCCATCGAGCGCCAGTGCATCCAGGGTCGCCCCCAGGCCATCATCGGTCAGGGGCATGTTTCGCAGGAAATCCAGGAACGCCCCACCCCCGCCCCGGAACTCTCCACTGATCGCCAGTGGACTTTGTCCGAGCGCCGGGATGGTGGCTTCGGCCCGCAGCAACCGGGCACCGCCGACATCACCGTGGTCGGCGGTTATGTGCATACGCTTGCCGATAAAGTGCAGGTTGCCGTCCACCGATTCGAGCATGGGCCAATCCGGCCAATAGGCGAGCGTCATGTCCTGCGTCTGCGCCCGCACCTCGAAATGGCCCTGCCCGCCCGTGAACGGAAAATCCGTGGCGTGACCATGAAAGATCACATCGGCGATGCTGGCCGTACCATCGACGATGCTGCGATCCAGCCATCCCACCAGTGCCTCCGGCATAATAGGGGCGGGCAGGTAGCGCGAGGTGTTGACGGCGTTTCCGGACCTCCCCCGCATATGCGCCCTTAGATCGATGAACAGGGGTTCCCCTTGCCGGCTGGCAATGGTGAAACGGGAAACCACGTCGCCGTCGGCGTTATCGACACTGACTTCCTCGGCATCGAAACGCCAGCCCTCGGTGTCCGATCGCCAGCGCGCCTCCATGTCGAACGAACGAAACGGAATGGAATACCGGAACAATTTCGGAAGATCCAGCGCTCCGTGGTCCGCCTTCACACGCAGATTGCCGGCGGAAGCCGGAACGTTGTCGCTGCCGGCAACCCCCGGCAGGCCCCGCTCCAGCGTGGCCCATAGCCGATAATTCCCATCGCCGGCGGCGATTACACTGCCGTCGGCGGCACCGAACAATTCACTGACGGCATCCGACCGCAGATCCCGCACCTGTGCATAGGCCTCAACCGGGCCATCCCTGAACGGCCGCATTCCGTCACGTCCCCATTCCAGGATAAAGGCCAGGTCTCGTCCCCATGCGTCCGGAAGGTCGACCCGCCCCGCCAGTTGACGGCCGCCGTCAGCGAGCGGCGTCACGCGCAGTTCCACCTGCTCGACGTATCGCGTCTGCCGCTCCCGCAGGTCGAGGATGCGGACGCGACCATCGACGAGTCGCAGCCGCACCGGCTGCATCATCAGGGTTTCCAGGGCTTCCACCGCCTGATCGCGCTGACCCTCCACTCCGACACCGACCAGTTGGTATCGCCCCTGAAGGTTGCGCTGCACCGTGATGTCGAGCCCCACCAGTTCGATGGTGGCGGACCTGACCTCGCGCTCCCGCAGCGAACGCCAGACGTCGAGGTGCACGCGCAGTTCATCGGCTGCAAGCCCGCCACCGACAGTCTCGGGGGCGACGCGGACGTCGCGCAGGACCAACTGGAGATCCCGTCCCCGCCATTCTATCCGGAGCTCACCGAGTTCCAGCGACTGTCCGATCGCTTCGCCGACAGCCTGCTCGATGTGAGCGCGGTACTCCGGGGTAAGGGCGACAGCCAGGCGCAGGGCCGTGATAGCGACAGCCACGACAACGATGGCGATGGCCAACGACATCCAGGACAGGCGCAGGAGGCGACGCCAGAGCGGGACACGAGCGCGCGGGTGGCTCATTCAGAACCCCGCGGGATAGCGGCGCGGCGGCGGCTGCGTCGGGGAAAAGGAGGTACGCACCTTGTTCATGACAACGTGGCCTGGCATGACTGATCCGCTGACCTGACCATTCCTGCGTCTATGGGAAGCTGCTGTGACTACCCAGTTTGTATAGTTACGTAGACCGGGACGCATTGCCGCGGTTCACATCAACACGACGTCGTAATGATCCTGGTTATAGAGGGGTTCGGCCTGGAGATTGATCGGCCGCCCGATGAACTCCTCCAGTTCGGCAACGCTCATGCTCTCGTCGTCCAGCAGGAGGTCAACGACGTTGGGCGCGGCCAGAACCAGCAGGCGCTCCGCATCAAATTGCCGGGCTTCACGCAGGATCTCCCGGAAGATCTCGTAGCAAACGGTTTCCGGGGTTTTCAGTGAACCGCGACCGGCGCAGGCGGGACAGGGCTCGCAGAGCACATGTTCAAGGCTCTCCCGTGTTCGCTTGCGTGTCATCTCCACCAGCCCGAGGGCCGACACGCCGCTGATCTGCGTCTTGGCGTGATCACGCTCCAGGCTCTTCTCCAGCGCCCTCAGCACCTGTCGCTTGTGTTCGTCCTCTTCCATATCGATGAAATCGATGATGATGATTCCGCCCAGGTTGCGCAGCCGTACCTGCCTGGCAATGGATTGAGCCGCTTCGAGGTTGGTCTTGAAAATGGTCTCCTCGAGATTGCGGCGACCGACGTAGCCACCGGTATTCACGTCCACCGTGGTCATGGCCTCGGTCTGATCGATGATCACGTAACCGCCGGATTTCAACTCCACCTTGCGCGACAGTGCCCGCTGGATTTCCTGTTCCACACCGTAGAGGTCGAACAGCGGCCGTTCACCCGGATAGTATTCGACCCTGGAGGTCATGGAAGGGAAGAACTGCTCGCAGAATGTGAGCAGGCGCTGGTAGTTTTCCCGTGAATCCACGCGGATACGCTCGACGTCCGCCGTGACCATGTCCCGCAGGGCGCGCAGTGCCAGCGGCAGATCCTCGTGAATGCAGGTCCCCGGCTTGGCCGGTTTTGCGGCTTTCTCGATGGTGGCCCAGAGCTTGCGCAGGAACTGGCGGTCGCTTTCAAGGTCCGTGGCCGGCGCCTGCTCGGCCGCCGTTCGGATGATGTAGCCGCCTTCATCGCCTTCATCGAGAAACTGCTGGCCGAGAGCGCGCAGCCGGGCGCGTTCCGTTTCGTCCTCGATACGCGAGGAAATGCCCACATTGCGGTTCTCGGGCAGGAGCACGAGATTGCGGGAGGGGATGGTGATGTGCGTGGTCAGGCGGGCGCCCTTGCTCCCAAGCGGATCCTTGACTACCTGCACGATGACTTCCTGGCCGTCGCGGAGCAATTGCTGGATGTCCGGCACGGCATGCCGATCCGTCTCCACCATGGACGTCTGCTCCGGAGACAGGGCGATATCGGAAGCGTGCAGAAAGGCGGTGCGCGAAAGCCCTATATCGATGAATGCCGCCTGCATGCCGGGCAGGACGCGCTGCACCCGGCCCTTGTAGATGTTGCCGACCAGGCCCCGCCGACGCGAGCGCTCGACGGACAGTTCCTGCAGCACCCCGTTCTCCACCAGCGCCACGCGGGTCTCCTGGGGCGTGCAGTTGATCATTATCTCTTCTGACATGGGCTACCAGGCTCGTCCCACGTCAAGATCGAACTCCCCGAGCAGATCCGCGACGTCGAACAACGGCAACCCCATGATTCCCGAATAACTGCCTTCCATCTGCGATATGAAAACCGCCCCCCGCCCCTGGATCGCATATGCGCCCGCCTTGCCCTCCGGCTCGCCGGTATCCCAGTAACGTTGCGTCTCGTCGTCGGTCAACTCCCGGAAGGTAACGGTGTTCACACTCAGCCGCGTGGCCTCTCTGTCGTCCACCAAGGCCACGCCAGTCAGTACCCGGTGCGACTTCCCGGACAGTTCCGAGAGCATGGCCAGCCCCTCCTGTCTGTCCGCCGGCTTGCCGAGAAAGCGGTGATCTTCCAGCACGACCACCGTATCCGCCCCCAGGACCGGCAACGGCGCCTGATCCGCCACCTTGCGCCAGCCGGCCCTGGCCTTCTGCAGGGCCATGCGTATGACGAATACTTCCGCGCTTTCGTAATCCGCGGGCGTTTCGTCGATGTCCACGTCCACCGTCCGGAACGGCAAGTGAACCTGATTCAGCAGTTCCCGGCGTCGCGGCGAGCGGGAGGCGAGATAGATCTGGGGTTCGTCGGACTGCATGAAAACCTCGATTGCCGATGTTCTCCGGTGTTGTCTCCGGTGTTCTCGAAAAGGATACCCCGGAGACCGCCAGTGGCGGGTACGCGACCCCGGTCACGCCAGGATTGTGCGCGATCGCGACGGCACCCGGCCCTACCGGTGATAGGGATGATTGGCCAGAATACTCCACGCCCGGTAGAGCTGTTCGGCTACCACCACGCGTACCAGCATGTGCGGCAAGGTCAGCCTGGACAAGGACCAGCGATACTCCGATCGGGCCAGGCACTCCGGTGCCAGGCCATCCGGACCGCCAACCAGCAGCGCCATATCGCGCCCCTTCTGCAGCCACCCCGACATGCGCCGCGCCAACTGCTCCGTGGTCTCCTCGCGACCACCGGCATCCAGAGCAATAATACGCGCCCCGCGCGGGACCGCCCCCAGCAACCGGCCGGCCTCGACTTCACGGGCCCGGTCCACTCTGCCGCCTCCGCCCCTGTCACCGGGCGCCAGCTCGACCAGCTCCAGACGCAGCTCCGGCGGCATGCGGCCGGCATATTCACGAAATCCCTCGGCTATCCAGCCTGGCATCTTCCGGCCCACGGCGAGGAGGTGCAGACGCAAGGGCTACAGCCCCTTGTGTCCGGATATTCCCGCGGATGTGCCCTCGTCCTCGTCGAACCCCCATATGCGCTCCAGTCTGTAGAGGTCACGTACTGCCGGCAACATAACGTGCACCACCACATCACCCAGGTCCACCAGCACCCACTCCGCCGCTTCCGCGCCTTCCACACCAAGTGGCGGCAGGCCCCGGCGTTTCATTTCCTCAACCACGTTGTCCGCGATCGAACGGACATGCCGATTGGAATTGCCCGAGGCCACGATCATGTAGTCGGTGACGCCTGTCTTGCCACGCACATCCAGCACCACCACCTCCAGGGCCTTGGAATCATCGAGGGCCACCAGGACCGCATCACGAATCTGTTCCTGCGACAACGATCCTCCACCCGCCTGCTGATCATCGCTGATAGGGCACCTCCACGACGGCCTGCGCCGTCACCGTACATTCAACCGCCGGCATCAATGGTACAACCGTACAGGCCATTATCCCGGATATAATCCCACACCGCGTCCGGGACCAGGTAGCGTGCGGATCGGCCCGCCGCCAATCGGTGGCGGATATCCGTTGCCGATATGTCGAGCTGCGTGACCGGATGGTGAAACACGCGACCGGCGCTGTTCTTGCGCAGGCTCCGCCACTGGCCGGTTTCACGACCTACCAGCCAGCGCTCAAGTTCATCCGGCAGTGGCAGGCCCTGCTCAGGGCGATCCATTATCAGGAAGTGACAGTAGTGGGAAAGCTCGCGCCAGCGATGCCAGCGGTTGAGGTCCCGGAAATTGTCCATGCCCAGAAGCAGGCAGAAACGCGTATCCGGCATCTGTTGCCGGAACGACGCCAGCGTGTCCACGGTATAGGAAGGCCCGTCACGGCCGAGTTCGCGATCATCCACGACCAGGCGCGGCTCGCCGCTCACCGCCAGGCGGAGCATGTGCAAGCGCTGCTCGGCAGCCACCGACGGGGCATCGCGATGAGGCGGCAAGCGGCAGGGCAGCAGCCGGATTTCATCCACATCCCCTGTTTCCAGCACATCCAGCGCGACCCGCAGGTGCGCGTTGTGTACCGGATCGAAAGTGCCGCCGAAGAGACCGATGAGCTGCGCCATGAATCCGATTTCACTCCCTGACTGGCGGGCGCGCGATACGGGGCGCATTACTCACGAATGTGGCCATCGCCCAGCACTACCCATTTTTCCGTGGTCAGTCCTTCCAGCCCGACCGGCCCCCTGGCATGGAGCTTGTCGGTGCTGATGCCTATCTCCGCGCCAAGTCCGTACTCGAAACCATCCGCAAACCGGGTCGATGCGTTCACCATCACGGAACTGGAATCCACCTCGCGCAGGAATCGGCGGGCCCGGGTCACGTTTTCGGTGACTATGGCCTCGGTATGGGCCGAACTCCAGGTCGCGATGTGCTCCAGGGCTTCGTCCAGATCGCGGACGATTCGCACCGCCAGCACCGGTCCAAGGTATTCCGCGGCCCAGTCGTCGTCGGTGGCCGCAAGCATCTCCGGAACCAGGTCACGGCAGCGTTCGCAGCCGCGCAGTTCGACCCCGGCATCCCGGTAACGCTGCGCCAGCCGCGGAAGCATCGACTCGGCGATCCCCTGGGCCACCAGCAGCGTCTCCATGGTGTTGCAGGTGCCGTAGCGCTGGGTCTTGGCGTTGACTGCGATGCGCTCGGCCTTGTCGGGATCCGCCTGGTCGTCGATGTAGACGTGACAGACACCGTCAAGATGCTTGATGACCGGCACACTGGCGTCCCGGCTGATGCGCTGGATCAGCCCTTTCCCACCCCGCGGCACTATGACGTCCACCTGATCATTCATGGTGATGAGTTCGCCAACGGCGGCACGGTCCGTGGTCTCGACAACCTGCACCGACTCCGCTGGCAGATCTGCGGCCTTCAGCCCGGCGTGGATGCAGGAGGCGATTGCCCGGTTGGAGTGGATCGCCTCGGAACCTCCCCGCAGAATCGCCGCATTTCCCGATTTCAGGCACAGGCCCGCGGCATCCGCGGTAACATTCGGGCGGGATTCGTAGATGATGCCGATTACACCCAGCGGTACTCGCATCCGTCCCACCTGAATGCCGGAGGGGCGGTAGTTGAGATCCCTGATGGCGCCTACCGGGTCAGGCAGTGCGGCAATCTGACGCAGCCCTTCAGCCATGGCGCTGATGCGGGACCCGGTCAGTTCGAGGCGATCCAGCAGAGCAGCATCCAGCCCCGACTGTCGCCCGGCCCGCATATCCCGGGCGTTCTCCCCGGCAAGCCAGTCGGCGCGATCTTCGATTGCCCCGGCAATCGCCCCCAGCGCGGCATTCTTGGCCCCGGTTTCGGCGCGCGCCATGACCCGGCCTGCAGCCCGGGCCCGCACGCCGGCGGCGCGCATGTACTGCGTGACATCTGCAATGGTTTCCATGTTCGCGTTCATGCCTGCCCCTGTACGAAGCACCCTGACCGGCGCCACCGGTTCAACTCGACGATCGATCGCCCGGCGCGCGGCGCATGCCGGGCGGGGAAACACCGGCTATCGCTATCCCCAAGTCTAACAGTTCCGCCCAGGCAGAACCGGGCCCGGCGCCCTTGATGGCGCGGTCGACCCGGGCGCAGTGAACCAGCAGCCGTTCCCAGCGCCGCGCCGATCCCCTGCCTGCCGCCTGCTCCACGGCTCTGGCAAGGTTTCCGAACAAGCGGTTACCACGCAGCGCGTCACGTGGGGTGGAGCCGCCGCCGCGAATCCGTGCCGCCGCCCGCGTACCGCCGGCCAATGCCCACAAGGCCAGCGTCGGTTCCGCCCCCTCCTGCTCCAGTCGCCGTGCAACCCGCACCACCCGCGCCGGATCACCGAGGAATGCGGCGGTCGCAAGGTCGAAAACGTCATGGCGGGCGCTGTCGGCCACTGCCTCCGAAACATCGTCCGCGCCAAGGCTGCCGCCCCCGCGCAGGAGCCGCAGCTTGTCGATCTCCTGGCGAACTGCAAGCAGATTGCCCTCACCGCGCTCGGCCAGCAGCGCCAATGCCTCCGGGGTGGCCGACAGGCCGGCGGCGCGCAGCCGCGCATCGATCCAGCGCGGGAGGTCGGACGCGTTCACCGGCCAGACCTGCACCCAGACGCCGGCAGCGTCCGCTGCCCGGACCCAGGCCGCACGCCGCTGCGCCGGCTCCAGGCGACCACAGGCAATGAGCAGTACCGTGTCGGACGGTGGGTCACCGCACCAGGCGGAGAGAACTTTGGCGCCTTCCTGCCCGGGCTTTCCCGACGGCAATCGCAGTTCCACCAGACGATGATCGCCGAACAGGGAAAGGCTGGATGCGGAGGCTGCAACCCGCTGCCAGTCGAAGCGGGCATCCACGTCGAACACCTCCCGCTCCGAGTAGCCGGCTGCGCGGGCGGCGCCGCGAATCGCGTCCGCCGCCTCCAGAAGCTGTAACGGCTCATCACCGGACACCAGGTAGACCGGCGCCAGCCCCTTCTCCAGCCGGCCCGCCAATTGTTCCGGACGCACCTGCATCTCAGTCGATCCGCCCCACCGTCGCCTGCACACGTTCACGGATCAGCATGGCAGCGTCCCGTTGCAATTCGGTGACCAGCACATCCTCCTGTCCCTCGCTGCCCAGCACCTGGCTCTGATCGAAGCGGTAGTTCCTGAACTGGCGGAATGTGGTGCGTTCCACCAGCGGCTCGCCGTCGCCATCCAGCAGCTCCCAGTCGACCTCGAAACGAAGCTCGTATTCCTGGATATCCGTGGTTCGCCCGCCGGATATGCGCCGGTTCTGCCGCCGTTCCGAACGCAGCACAAGCACCGGCACACCTTCGCGCGGCGACACCACTTCGGCACCCGAGGCCTGCAGGGCATTGCGCACTTCACGGTAGAGATCCCCGGTACCAACCCGTGTGTCCAGCGCCACCTCCACGCTGTCCAGACTGGGCTGCCCCGGCAGGGTGCCACGCAGGTGCCAGCCACACCCCGTGAGCAGCAGGATCAGCAGACCGACGGACAGGATTCGCGGGGCTCGTCCGGACATGGTTACCAGGCCCACCTTCAGTTCGCGACCACGTTGACCAGTTTGCCAGGCACAACGATTACCTTGCGCACCTGTTTGCCGTTCACGAAACGCTGCACATTGGGCTCGGCCAGAGCGCTCGCCTCGACGTGGTCGCGGGCTGCGTCCACGGGCACCCGGATGTGTCCGCGCAGTTTGCCGTTGACCTGCACCACCAGCTCAAGCTTGTCCTGTGCCATGGCCTCCGGGTCGGCGACCGGCCAGGGCGCGTCGACGACCGCGCCGTCCCGCCCGAGCGCCTGCCACAGTTCATGGGTCACATGCGGCACGATCGGCGCCAGAAGGAGAACGGCGGCCTCGAGTCCTTCCTGCAGCACCGCACGGCCCTGTGCCGAGTCATCGTCCGCGGCCTTGTAGAGCGTGTTGACCAGTTCCATGACGGCGGCGATCCCGGTATTGAACGTGTGGCGACGACCGATATCGTCACCGGCCTTCTGGATGGTTTCGTGGGTCTTGCGCCGCACGGTGCGCTGGGCCTCATTCAGCTTTTCCGGATCGGGCGGGGACGCCAGGCCGTGCCGGAGGTGCCCACGGGCAAGCGCCCAAAGCCGCTTGAGAAAGCGGTACGCGCCCTCGACCGCGGAGTCGGACCATTCCAGTGACTGGTCCGGGGGCGCCGCGAACATGGTAAAAAGGCGAACCGTATCGGCGCCGTAGCGTTCCACCAGGGTTTGGGGGTCCACCGTGTTGCCCTTCGACTTGGACATCTTGGCGCCGTCCTTGAGTACCATGCCCTGGGTGAGCAGGTTGACGAACGGTTCGTCGGAAGCCAGCAGCCCTTCGTCACGCATCACCTTGTGGAAGAAGCGCGCGTACAGCAGGTGCAGGATGGCGTGCTCGATACCGCCTATATACTGGTTCACGGGCAGCCAGTACCCGGCGCGGCCGTCGAGCATGGCGTCGCTGCAGTCGGCGCAGGTGAATCGGGCGAAATACCAGGACGACTCCATGAAGGTGTCGAAGGTGTCGGTTTCCCGCTCCGCATCGCCACCACAGTCCGGGCAGTGGGTCCGGTACCATTCCGGCATTCTCTTGAGCGGCGACCCGGCGCCGTCGAAATCCACGTCCTCGGGCAGCACCACAGGCAGGTCCTGGTCCGGCACCGGGACCTGCCCGCAGTCCGGGCAGTTGATGATCGGTATCGGCGCACCCCAGTAGCGCTGGCGGGATACACCCCAGTCCCTGAGCCGATAATTGGTCAACCGGCGCCCCAGACCCTCGCCTTCCAGCCAGTCCGCAATGGCATCGAAGGCCTGGTCAGAGGTCAGGCCCGAATGTTCGCCCGAGTTCACCAGCACGCCCTTGTCCGTGAACGCGCCTTTGCCTATATCCGCCTCACTGCCATCGGACGGCGCAATCACGGGGCGGATGGGCAGACCGAAGCGTGTGGCGAATTCCCAGTCGCGCTGGTCGTGCGCGGGCACGGCCATGACCGCGCCGGAGCCATAGGACATAAGCACGAAGTTGGCGACCCAGACCGGGATCTCCTCGCCGGTGAGCGGATGCACCGCCTTCAGACCGGTATCCAGCCCCTTCTTCTCCATGGTCGCCACCGTGGCCTCGGCAACGCCGGCGCGACTGCAGTCCTCAATGAAGGCGGCGATCCGTGGTTCATCATCGGCCAGTTCGCGGGTCACCGGATGCTCCGGGGCCAGTCCCATGTAGGTCACGCCGTACAGCGTGTCCGGGCGCGTGGTGTAGACAGTCAGCGCCTGGTCACGACCCTTGACCCGGAAATCCAGTTCCACGCCCTCGGATCGACCGATCCAGTTGCGCTGCATGGTGCGCACCTGCTCCGGCCATCCGGGCAACCGATCCAGGGCCTCCAGCAGTTCCTCGGCATAGTCGGTGATGCGGAGAAACCATTGCGGAATCTCGCGACGCTCGACGGTGGTGCCGGAACGCCAGCCCTTGCCGTCCACCACCTGTTCATTGGCGAGCACGGTCTGGTCCACGGGATCCCAGTTCACCGTCGCTGTTTTCCGGTAGGCCAGCCCCTTGCGGTAGAGGCGCGTGAACAGCCACTGCTCCCAGCGATAGTACTCGGGGTCACAGGTGGCGAATTCGCGTGACCAGTCGTAGCCGAAGCCCAACTGGCGGAGCTGATCGCGCATATGGGTGATATTCTCGCGCGTCCAGCGTGCCGGTGGCACCCGGTTCTGCATTGCGGCGTTTTCCGCCGGCAGACCGAAGGCGTCCCAGCCCATGGGCTGCAGTACATTGCGGCCCTGCATGCGCTGATAACGGCTGATCACGTCACCGATGGTGTAGTTGCGCACGTGTCCCATGTGCAGCCTGCCGCTGGGATAGGGAAACATGGACAGACAGTAATAGGTTTCCCGTCCGGGGGTTTCCTCGACGCGAAAGGTCTGGCTGTCCTCCCAGAATCGCTGGGCGCGCTGTTCGACCTCCGCGGGCTTGTACTGTTCGTCCATAGTGCCTTCGATCGTTCTTGGGGCCAGGTAATGAAGCACGGGCGTCGCCACGCTTCCGCGCGGATTGACATCGGCTTCCGGAAGCCCGGGAAAGCTGGGGATTATACGTCAAAGGCCGGCCTTCTGCCGATGTTGACACCGGCGCCGCCCCGACGGGATGGCGGGCCGCTGTGAAAATACTCGAGCGCTGTTCCGGCCGCTCAGTATCGACACGGTTCTTGGGTAGAATAGAGGAAACCGGTGCCACGCTAACACGCTAAAAGGAAGCAGCCATGGGTGATGACAAGAACAGGCGACAGCTTAAGGGCTACGAGAAGATGCTGGAGCGGGTCACCGACCTGCTCGAGGAGGCCGGCGAGCAGGCCAGACCCCGGCTGCGGGATGCCCTGGAGAAGGCGCGCAAGCGCGCGGTAGAGCTGGGGGAGTTGAGTTCCGAGGAAGCCTCCCGCATCCGCGAGTACATACAGCGCGATATCGAGGATGCCGCCCACTACCTCTCGCGGGACGATACCGACGACGACCTTCGCGGCTGGTTCCGCATGGACCTGGCACTGATCGAGAACTGGCTGCTGGACCGCTTCACCAGCGTCGCCGACCGTACCCGGCTGGAACTGCAGGCCTTGCAGCAGGACCTGGCTCGTTCGGCGCTGTGGCACACCGGAGAGATCAGCGGACCGGGCGAGTTGAGGTGCACGGCCTGCGGCAAGGTACTGCGATTCACGGAGGCAGGCCATGTGCCGCCGTGCCCGGCGTGCCGCGGCACCGATTTCCAGCGCCTGACCAGGGAGGACGAGGCCGCCGATTAGCCCCCATATCTTATCGCCGTTCTTCGCGAGGGCGTCGAGATACCGCTGTGACGGGGGCACGGACCGGAAGACGGCGAAGGCGTAGCTGACACTACGTCGAGCCGGCCTTGAGGAGACGTCGCCCATTGAAATCGACCCGAGCGCGATCGCGGGAATGGATCAGCGTTTTCTTTGAACCCAGCGCAACA
>SLSJ01000154.1 GCA_007130525.1 Ectothiorhodospiraceae bacterium
CAATACTGGGGAACCGGGTGCGCATGGCGGGCACGGCGGAGTTCGCGGGCTACGACCTCAGCCTCAGCGAGAAGCGCGCGCACGGCGTGGTCCGGCAGGTGATCAAGACGTTTCCCTCCCTGCGGCAACACGCAGAGCATCACCGTCCGGATTACTGGTGCGGGCTCCGGCCCATGACCATGGACGGGCCGCCAATCCTGGGTCCGACCGCCGTCGAAAACCTGTATCTCAATTGCGGAGCGGGCCACCTCGGGTGGACCTTCGCGTGCGGCGCTGCCCGGCTGGTGGCCGATGCCGTCTCCGGCCGCGAGCCGGAACTCGACATTGCGGGCTACGCCCTGGATCGCTACTGAACCGCCCGTTGCACAAACTCGCGCCGTTCCACATCAATTCTCACCGCCGTTCGTCGCGAGGGCGCCGGGATGCCGCTGTGTCGGGGGGCACGGACCGGAAGACGGCGAAGGCGTAGCCGACACTACGTCGAGCCGGCTGCAGGGAGCGAGCGGACAACAGGCAACCATTCAGACCCCGGAGCGCATGACCGAGCGTGCGCGGAAGCTTCAAGGGATCAACGGCTCCATCTGGCCGCTCAGGGCCATGCGCTCGCGGATGCGCTGGCCCATTAGCAGGAATCCGAGCAGCGTTCCGTCATCGTTCCTGTACTCACCGCGAAGATCATGGCCCTCGCCGTCCATGCTCCAGTGACCGTCGACACCGGCGGGAGGCGGCCAGCACACCACCTGGCAACAGGAGGTCTTCACGGTCACCGGCATCACGGGGTAGCGCACTGCCGTCTCGTCTCCCGCCAGCGTGCGGCCCAGAGCACGCGCCGAGGCGGTCAACGGTGCGACGAAACAGAGGTTGTAACCCTCCACTTCGGCGCAATCCCCCAGCGCGTAGATCGACGATCCGGAGGTGCGCAGCCAGCGATCCACCGCAATTCCGCGATCGACCGTCAAGCCGGCGTCGGCCGCCAGGGCTGTGCGCGGCCTGAGCCCCACGGCCGCGAGCACGACGTCCGCCTGCACGCTGCTGCCATCCGAGAGCACGGCGAGCACGCCTTCTCCATCCCGTTCGACGCGATCCACGGTACGCCCCGCGTGGATGCTTACCCCAAGGTCGGTCAAGGCCGATGCAAGCACACCCCCGGCATCCGCCGGCAACAGGTTCGGCAATGGCTGCCGCTCCGGAAACACCATGTCCACGGCGAATCCGCCCTCGGTCATGTCGTTGGCGAACTCGCACCCGATGAGGCCGCCTCCGATGATCAGCACGCGCCGGGCCCGATCGGCAACCTTCCGGAAGCGACCGTACTGGGTCAGGTCGTTGACCTGGTACACCTGGTCCATGGCCGGACCCTGCGCGGGCACGGGCAGGGTGTCCGCACCCACCGCCAGCACCAGCTGGTCGTACTCCAGGTGCCCGTCGTCGAACACCAGGCGTCCCGCCTCCGGCTCGATGGCACGTACGTCGACGCCGGTTATGATCTCCGCGTTAAGCATTTCTTCCATGCCCTCGGAGTCGGCCTGGACGAGGTCTTCCGGGGTCTGTCCCTTGCGATAGGCCGTGGAAAGCATGGGCTTCGAATAGGCACGGCCGTCATCCGCCGTAATCAGGGTGAGCCTGGAATCCGGATCATGCTTCCTGAATTCCTTCGCGGTGGTGTAGCCCGCAAGGCCGGTTCCGACGATCACCACACTGTTGTTCATGAGCCCGCTTCCCCGCAGTCCGCATCATGGGTGACTTCGCAGCCGGACAAGTATGGCAGCCAGCGAGGTGCATTCGCGAGTCGAGCGCATTCTCCGGCAGGAAAGGCCTGATCTATTCACGACCGAATCCGCCACCACCCGGCGTGCGGACGACGAGCACGTCGCCAGCCTCCACCGTGGCGCTGTCGGTGCCCGACAACAGCGTCCGACCGCCACCCGCGCGCTCCACCCAGCCCTCTCCGATGGCGCCGTCACCGCCACCCCGGATCCCGGACGGCGATACCCGGCGGCTGTTGGCGAGCACCGACACGGTCATGGACTCCAGAAAGCGGATTCGGCGCTCGGCGCCGTCACCGCCCCGCCAGCGTCCACCACCGCCGGACCCGCGACGCACCGAAAACCCTTCCAGCAAGACCGGAAAGCGCGTTTCCAGCACCTCCGGATCGGTCAGCCGGCTGTTGGTCATGTGCACATGCACGGCGCTGGCGCCGTCAAAACCGTCACCGGCTCCGGCACCACCGCAGAGTGTCTCGTAGTGCTGGTAGCGCTGGTTGCCGAACGTGATGTTGTTCATGGTGCCCTGACTGTTGGCCAGCACTCCGAGCGCGGCGTACAGAGCGTCGGTGACCACCTGGCTGACCTCGACATTCCCCGCCACCACGGCAGCCGGGTACACGGGGTTGAGCATTGAACCCTCCGGCACGATCAACTCGATGGGGTTGAGGCAGCCGTCGTTGAGCGGGATGTCGTCCTGTACCAGTGTGCGCAGCACATAGAGCACCGCGGCACGGGTCACGGCCCGGGGCGCATTGAAGTTGCTTCGCTGCTGCGGGCTGCTGCCGGAGAAGTCCACCACCGCCGTGCGCGCCTTGCGATCCACGCGAATCGCCACCCGCACGCGGGCGCCGCTGTCCAGTTCCTTTTCCCATTCACCGTCCTGCAGCACGTCGAGCACCCGCCGGACCTGTTCCTCGGCGTTGTCCTGGACATGGCCCATGTAGGCCTGCACCACATCGAGGCCGAAGTTCGCGATCATGCGCCGCAGTTCCTCCACGCCGCGGGTGTTGGCGGCGATCTGGGCGCTGAGATCGTTGAGGTTCTGCTCGATATTGCGTGCCGGATACGGTCCGCTTGCGAAAAGCTCCCGCAGCGCCTGTTCGCGGAACTCCCCCCCATCCACCGCCTTGAAGTTGCTGATCAGCACGCCCTCATCCTCGATCACGCGGCTGTGCGGCGGCATGGATCCCGGAGTGATGCCGCCCACATCGGCGTGGTGGGCGCGACTGGCGATGTAGAACAGCAGTTCCCGGCCGGCGTCGTCGAATACGGGCGTGACCACCGTGATATCGGGCAGGTGGGTACCGCCGCGGTAGGGGTCGTTGAGCATGAATACGTCGCCGGGCCGCATGCCGGCGCCGCGGTCGCGAATCACTGCGCGCACGCTCTCGCCCATGGAACCGAGATGCACCGGCACATGGGGCGCGTTGGCCACGAGTCCGCCGGCAGCGTCGAATACCGCGCAGGAGAAATCGAGCCGCTCCTTGATGTTGGCGGAATAGGCGGTCTTCTGCAGGGTACCGCCCATCTGCTCGGCAACGGACATGAACAGGTTGTTGAACACCTCGAGCATTACCGGGTCCACGCGCGTGCCCACGCCGGGATCCGCGGAGGCGGCCGCCACCCGCTCCAGGATGATGTGATTCTTGCGGTTGACCGAAGCCCGCCAGCCGGGCTCCACGATGATGGTGGTGACCGGCTCGCGGATGATTGCCGGGCCCCCGACGCTGTCCCCGGGCTGCATCTGTTCGCGTTCGAATACCGGCGTGGCATCGTGCATGCTGCCGCCCATCCGGGTTGCCACGTGGTCCAGCGGTTGCAGCCGGCCGGCCGTGCGCTGCGGGCGATCGGGTTCATCCCGCGCGCCGCCGCTGACCGCCTCCACCTCCACCACCGCGGCGGCCACCACCA
>SLSJ01000006.1 GCA_007130525.1 Ectothiorhodospiraceae bacterium
CGGGGCGTACTCCCTGCAGCCGGCTCGACGTAGTGTCAGCTACGCCTTCGCCGTCTTCCGGTCCGTGCCCCCGTCACGGCGGCATCTCGACGCCCTCGTGACGAACGGCGGTGAGATATGCGGGCTAGGCGGGCGATGAACCCTCGCCGCCCGCACTAGGCGGCGGCGCTGGATGCTCCCGCTGACGCCGATAGGCGATCGCCCCCAGCCATCCATGCTGTCACTGAGGCTTGCCGGCGGCCCTGGGGTTCGGCCATTGCGCCACCTGAACCGTGTCCGCGGTCGGGTGCTCGCGCAGTTGCCGCAGCAAATGCTGCACGATGTCCCCCGGTACCGGTTCCTTTGCGGCGGCCTCCTTGTCGAGCGTACACATGGCCATGTTGACCGTGATGGGGATGTAACCGCTGCTGGTTCGGTAGGGACGCAGGTTCAGCGCCCGCTGAATGCGTTGCAGGGCGCCGGGATGACACTGCTCCGCGCGCTCCTGATGCATCAGGAGGCCGAAGTCATGTTCGGAGAGGCGCGCCACCACGTCCAGCGGCCGCACCGACTGATTGAGCCGGCGTGCGGTAATCTCAAGGAGTTCCTCGGCCACCCGTTCACCGTGCCGGTGAGCCAGCCGGGCGAAGTCATGAATGCGTACGACGCACAGACAGGCGGCGCCGCCGCGGGCGTCCACATGACGGAGCACGGCCTGCAACTGCCTTTCCATGAAGCCGCGATTGCCGACGCCGGTGGCGAGGTCGAAACTGTTGCGCCGATCGGTCTGCCGCGTGAGTTCCCGGACGCGCGCATTCACCATGAGCAGTTCGTTCTGCAGATAGGCGATGCGGGCAGCGGCGCGGACCCGGGCCAACAGTTCGGTGTTGTCGGCGGATTTGATGACAATGTCATCGACACCCTGCTCGAATGCGTGTTCCAGCTGATCCGCATCATCCTGCGCCGTTAGCAGCAGTACGAACGTATACCGGTTGTTGTCCTCGTCGAGCTGACGGACCCGGCGGGTCAGGGCAAGGCCGTCCGTACCCGGCATCATCCAGTCTGCCAGCAGCAGCTGGGCCGTACGCTCATTGAGCATTTCCAGTCCGCGTTCGGCACGGGTTGCAACCCGCACGTCCGTGTACCCGCTCTGGCGCAACACTCTGCGCAACATTTCCAGAGTGAAGCGGGCGTCATCGACGATTACGATGGATATGTCCGGATTCACCGGAGTAGGTTGCGGTGTGCTCATCGCCCGTCCCGTGCTCCGCCTGTGTTCGGCCCGGAGACCGCCCGCGGCGCGCCTCTGCTTTCCCCAACTATACGTCAGCCGCGGTCGATTGTAGCCTCTGTCCCGACATACGGTGCTTAACCCGCATAACTCACCGCCCTTCTGCTGCGCACGCCGATCTGCTCGCTGTGTCGGGGCCGTACTCCCTGCAGCCTGCTCGACGTAGTGTCAGCTACGCCTTCGCCGTCTTCCGGTCCGTGCCCCCCGGCACAGCGGCATCTCGACGCCCTCGCGACGAACGGCGGCGAGATATGCGGGTTAAGGAGACGCTGATGTGTTCGCACGGTCGCGTTGGCGTTGCATTTTTTCCAAGGCAAGGCAAGGCGCACTGCGCAGGGCCGCAGTTATTCTGCGGTCAAGCAGCGCAACACCGCATTCGGGGTGTGCGGTGCCAACCCCTGGGGCTCGGCCCCATGGCCCCTGGCGGTGTTGCGTCGCCGGCCCGGCAGCCGCGGCTACCGAACCGGCACCGCGCCTTGTCAGGCTGCCATGCGACTCGAGCGCGATCGCGGGAATAGATCAGCGTCTCCTTGATGGTGGACGGAAGGAACCGGTAATCGCGGCGATCACCGGGTCGCGGTATGTCGTATCATGAGCGCATGCAGATGAAACGCCATGCCGGGAGGATCGACTGATGAATCTGCGTGACCTGCGCTACCTGGTCGCCGTGGCGCGGCATCGGCATTTCGGCCGTGCCGCCGAAGCATGTTACGTCAGTCAGCCCACGTTGAGCGCCCAGCTCAAGAAGCTGGAGACGTTTCTCGGGGTCCAGCTCGTGGAGCGCAGCAACAAGCAGGTCATGCTGACTCCAATCGGTGAGGAGGTGGCCAATCGGGCGCGCTACATCCTGGCTACCGCGGACGACATCATCGAGGTGTCGCGGGCTGCGAGCGACCCACTGGCCGGCGACTTCCGCCTCGCGCTGATACCGACAGTGGCTCCGTATCTGTTGCCGCACCTGGTTCCCGCGCTGCGCGAGCAGTTCCCGAGGTTGCGCCCGCTCCTGTACGAGGAGCAGACGGCCGCATTGCTTGAACGCTTGCGACGTGGTGAAGTGGATGCGGGCATCCTCGCGGTGCCGGTGGACGGTGCCGAGTCGTTTGCCCAGGAACCTCTCTACGACGAGCCGTTTCTGCTGGCAACCCCGAAGGATCACGAACTCGGGGCCGCGGACGGTATCGATCTGGACTGTCTCGCCGGTGAGCGCGTGCTGTTGCTGGAGGAAGGCCACTGCCTTCGGGATCAGGCGCTGGATCTCTGCAAGCTCGTCGGTGTTCAGGAAGAGCGCGAGTTCCGGGCAACCAGCCTCGAAACACTGCGCCAGATGGTCGCCGCGGGCGCCGGCATCACCCTGCTCCCGGAACTTGCGGCGGATGCCAATGCGACCCTGGCCAATGGCAGTTACATTGCGCTGCACCGTTTCAGTGATCCGCAGCCGCAACGCCACATCGCCATACTCTGGCGCAAGGCGTCGGCCAGGGAAGCAACCGTGCGCGCAATCGCCGAGGAAATCCGCAAACTGGAGCTGATCGCGGACCTGCGCCGCGGCTCCGCGAAGCACGTCGGCCGGCAGGCAGCGTCGGGCTAGCCCGCATATCTCACCGCCGTTCGTCGCGAGGGCGTCGAAAGGCCTGATCCATTGATACTGCCCCGCCTCCCCGCCCCCTGTTAAACTGCGCCACCATGGACGTATCCGATATTCTCGATCCGCTGAATGACGCCCAGCGTGAGGCCGTGTCGGCCCCGCCGGGGCGCACCCTCGTGCTGGCCGGTGCCGGCAGCGGCAAAACCCGAGTGCTTGTGCACAGGGCTGCCTGGTTGCACCGTGTGGAGGGCGCATCGCCGTTCAGCGTGCTGGCGGTCACCTTTACCAACAAGGCGGCAGGCGAGATGCGCGGGCGCATCGAGTCGCTGCTGGGCTTTTCGGCTGCCGGCATGTGGGTGGGAACCTTCCATGGCCTGTCCCACAGGCTGCTCCGACGCCATGCCCGCGAAGCCGGCCTGCCGGATACCTTCCAGATTCTCGACGCCGAGGATCAGCGCCGGATGCTCAAGCGGCTGATGCGGGCTCTTGAAATCGACGATGCCCGCTGGCCGGTGAGACAGGTCCAGGGTTTCATCAATTCGCGCAAGGACGAGGGTCTCAGGCCGGCCGATATCGGTGAGGGCAAGGATCCCTACACGGACCGCATGGTGCGGATCTACGCGGCCTACCAGCAGTCCTGCGAACGGGGCGGGCAGGTGGATTTCGCCGAGCTGTTGCTGCGGGTCTTCGAACTGTTGCGCGATAGCCCGGGCCTGCTCAGTCAGTACCGGGAGCAGTTCAGGCACATTCTGGTGGACGAGTTCCAGGACACCAACGGCATCCAGTACGCCTGGCTGCGGTTGCTGGCGGGTCCGGATGC
>SLSJ01000142.1 GCA_007130525.1 Ectothiorhodospiraceae bacterium
CAGCCGGCTCGACGTAGTGTCAGCTACGCCTTCGCCGTCTTCCGGTCCGTGCCCCCCGTCACAGCGGCATCTCGACGCCCTCGCGACGAACGGCGGTGAGAGATGCGGGCTAGTCATGAGTCGCCGTCGTAGTAGCCGGGGAATTCGGATCCGTAACACACCGGTGACGACGATTCCCTTTCCGACCACTCCTCGGCCAGTTCCTCGGCCAGCACCTCGCGCAGGACGACGGCGTGGTTATGGGTTTCGTTGCGGGCGGCGAACAGCAGGGTGAGCGGTCCCGCCCGGCAAAGGCGCATCAGCTCCGAGAGGGCTTCCGGCACCGCGGCAAGCTCCTTGCGATAGCGTTCGCGGAACGTCTGCCAGCGTGATGGATCATGCCCGAACCATCGACGCAGTTCGGTCGACGGAGCGATGTCGCGCATCCAGGCATCCAGCCGGGCGTCCGCCTTGCACACGCCTCTTGGCCAGATCCTGTCCACCAGGACACGGGTTCCGTCCGCAGGCTCCGCCGGCGCGTAAATACGCTTGATCCGGATATGCTGGTTCATGCGACCTCCCGCAGGCATGTCCGCGGTGGCGGAAATGAGTGGGCGTATCCTCAGCGATCCGCGAATACCCTGGAAACGCCATCATCGTCGTCCCGCAGGGCGATGCTGATGGCGTCCTCCACGTGTTCGATCCAGTGGAACCGGAGGTTCTCACGTACCTTTTCCGGGATATCCTCCCAGTCCTTGCGGTTGCGCGCGGGCAGCAGCACGGTGCGGATCCCTGCCTGCTGGGCGGCGAGAACCTTTTCCTTGATGCCGCCGACCGGCAGCACCAGCCCGCGCAGCGTGATTTCACCGGTCATGGCCACATCCTTTCTGACGCGGCGTTCCGTGAGCAGGGAAACCAGGGCGGCGTAGATGGCCGTGCCGGCGCTGGGGCCGTCCTTCGGGATGGCCCCGGCGGGCACGTGAACATGGATGTCCGACTTCTCCAGGCGCTCCTGCTCGATGTTCAGGTCTACAGCGCGGGCCTTGATCAGGCTGAGCGCAGCCTGGGCGCTTTCCTTCATCACGTCGCCCAGCTGTCCCGTGAGGATCAGCTTGCCGCTCCCCGGTGAGCGGCTCGCCTCGATGAATAGAATGTCGCCGCCTACCGGCGTCCATGCGAGCCCGGTCGCCACTCCGGGGACGCTGGTGCGCATGGCCACCTCGCTCTCGAAGCGTGGCGGACCCAATGGCTCGCGCAGGTCGTCGACGTCGACGTGGGCGGATTCGATACTGCCTTCGGCGATCTTGACCGCGACGTTGCGCGCCACGGAGCCGATGACCCGATCCAGGTTGCGGCAGCCGGCCTCGCGCGTGTAGTCGGACACGATGCGGTGCAGGGCCGCGTCGGTGATCCGGAACTGCGATTCGTCCAGACCCGAGGCCTCGCGCTGGCGGGGAACAAGATAGCGCTTGGCGATTTCCACCTTCTCGTCTTCCGTGTAGCCCGGCAACTCGATCATCTCCATGCGGTCGCGCAGCGGCCCGGGGATCTGGTCGGGCACATTCGCCGTGCCCACGAACATGACACGGCTGAGATCGAAGGGCACCTCCAGGTAGTTGTCCCGGAAGGTGCTGTTCTGTTCGGGATCGAGCACTTCGAGCAGGGCGGAGGACGGGTCGCCGCGGACACCGGCGCCGAGCTTGTCCATCTCGTCGAGCATGAACAAGGGGTTGCGCGTACCCGCCTTGCGGATGCCTTGGATGATGTTGCCCGGCAGCGCGCCGATGTACGTGCGCCGATGGCCGCGGATCTCGGCCTCGTCGTGCAGGCCGCCGAGGCTGGCGCGCACGAACTCGCGGCCCATGGCCCGGGCGATGCTCTGCCCCAGGGACGTCTTGCCGACCCCCGGCGGCCCCACGAAGCAGAGTATGGGACTCTTGCCTTCGGGGTTGAGCTTGTGAACGGCCAGATGCTCGAGGATGCGCTTCTTGATGCGCTCCAGGCCGTAGTGATCCGCGTCCAGGATCTGGCGGGCCTGCTCTATCTCGATGTGCTCCTCGCTCAACGTTGACCAGGGCAGATCCAGCAGCCAGTCCAGGTAGGTGCGGGTCATGGAGTATTCGGCTGCGCCTTCCGGCATGCGTTCCAGGCGCTTGAGTTCCTTGCGGGCCTGCGATTCGACCTCTTCCGGCATGCCGGCCCTGGCGATCTTCTCCTCCAGTTCGCGGATTTCCTCGCCCTTGTCGTCGGCCTCGCCCAGTTCCTGCTGAATGGAGCGCAACTGTTCGCGCAGCAGCGCCTCGCGCTGACGCTCGGTCATGGTTTCCTGGGTGCGCTGGCTGATTTTCTGGGAGAGCTTCAGCACTTCCACACGGTAGTCCAGCAGCGCCTGCACCTTGTCCATGCGCCCCTTGAGTTCAACGAGTTCCAGGATCTCCTGCTTTTCCGAGGGCTTGAGGTCCAGGTAACCGGCGATGGCATCGGTCAGCAGACCGGGTTTTTCGATGGAGCGGATAGCGGCTCCGAGTTCCTCCGGCGTCTGCGGCAGCAGCTTCAGCGCCTCCATGGCGCGTTCCCGCAGCGTGAGCATGCGGGCGTCGATCTCCGGATCGGCGTCTTCCGGTTCACGGACGTGTTCCACCCGGGCCAGCATGAACGGGTAATCGGGTATGAACTCCAGCACCCGAAAGCGTTCCTGTCCCTGCAGGACCAGGTGCTGATTGCCGTCCTCACCGGAGACGTAGCGCAGCACGCTGGCCACCGTGCCCATCCCGTGCAGATCCTCCGGCCGGGGATCCGCCACGTCCGGCTCTTTCTGCAGCAGCAGACCCAGCGGGCGGTCGTTCTTCACGGCTTCCTGGGCGGCCGCGATCGATTTCTTCCTGCCTACCGTAACCGGCAATACCAGGTCCGGGAACAGCACCATGTTGCGCACGGGAAGGATGATCAGGGTGTCGTCCGGCAGTCTGTGCTCCGTCGCCTGTTCCTCCCGAACCTCCTGGTCGTCGTCACTCATGATGTCCCCCAAGATTCCTGAACTCAGACAAAACGCAGACCGAGGTAGAGACAGCCATCCATCCAGTCACGCTCCTCGAGTCTGTAGCTGCCGGCCGGGAGCGGCAGGCGACGCTCGAAACGCCCGTGCGGTATTTCCAGACGCTGCACGGAACCGGCGTGAGCCTCGTTCGGCAGTCGTCGCTCGGCGCGAACCACGAGGTCGCGGCCTTCCACGCTGACATCGATGGAGTCGGGATCGGCACCGGGCAGCGCCACGACCAGCCACAGTCCTTCCGCAGTCTGGTATACGTCCACCGGTGGTTCCCACAGGGGCAGGGTTGACCCGCGCCCGGGACGGAAGAACTGGCGCTGGAGCCGTTCCGCACGGTTCAGCATCTCGCATGCTTCCGCCCACATGAGTCGTTCCAGATCGCGTGACGGCATTGGGGCCTCCGCTTGAGGAGATTACGGGTTTGCTTATGGGGGTGATTGGTGCCGACTGCAATGGTACGCCTGCACGGGTGTGCGTCGCCTGGTCGCCGTTAACTGCCAGCAAGTATGGGCCAGTAAGCTTTCCTTCGCAGTCTCCCGGCGCAAACCGACCACTCCTCCCGCATTGCAAGCGTCTAGCCCGCCTATCTCACCGCCGTTCGTCGCGAGGGCGTCGGGATGCCGCTGTGACGGGGGGCACGGA
>SLSJ01000189.1 GCA_007130525.1 Ectothiorhodospiraceae bacterium
AAGGCGTAGCTGACACTACGTCGAGCCGGCTGGAGGGAGTACACCCCGCCACAGCGAGCAGATCGGCGTGCGTAGTAGAAGGGCGGTGAGATAACCGGGCCAGCCCGCATATCTCACCGCCGTTCATCGCGAGGGCGTCGAGATGCCGCTGTGACGGGGTGCACGGACCGGAAGACGGCGAAGGCGTAGCTGACACTACGTCGAGCCGGCTGGAGGGAGTACACCCCGCCACAGCGAGCAGATCGGCGTGCGTAGTAGAAGGGCGGTGAGATATGCGGGCTAGTCCACCCCGCCACCGCTCGTGCCCCTGCGATGCCGCACGGAACCGGTAACAGGCGCAACATGCGATGTCCCAACTCAGATCATGTACTGGCCGCCGTTGATGGTGAGGGTGGCGCCGGTGACGAAGCTGGCCTCGTCGCTCACGAGGTAGCGGACGCCATGGGCAATCTCATCGGCCTCGCCCAGGCGCCCCACAGGAATCTGCGCAACGATTGATTCGAGCACGTTGGCGGGAACGGCTTGCACCATTTCGGTGGCTATATAGCCCGGGGCGACCGCGTTGACCGTGATGCCCTTGGAGGCGTTCTCCAGTGCTACGGCGCGAGTGAAGCCCAGCACCCCGGCCTTCGCCGCACCATAGTTCGCCTGACCGATCTGCCCTTTCTGGCCGTTAATGGATGAAATCTGGACAATGCGTCCGAAACCGCGTTCGCGCATGCCGACGATGGTCAGCGACACCATGTTGAAAACGGACGTCAGGTTGGTCCGAATCACGGCGTCCCACTGCTCGGGTTTCATGCGGTGCAGTGTCACATCCCGAGTAATCCCGGCGTTGTTGACGAGAATCTCGACGGGACCGAACGCCTCGACCACCCGTTTCAGGCCATCTTCGCAGGCCTGGAAGTCCGACACATCCCACTTGAAAGGTTCGATGCCCGTTTCCTTCCGGAAGGCCGCTGCCGCATCCTCATTACCGTGGTAGGTGACGGCAACCCGGTGCCCGGCTTCCTGAAGGTTACGTGCGATGGCAGCTCCGATTCCTCGCGTCCCGCCCGTTACCAGTGCGACTCGTCCCATGCTGATTCTCCGTGTTGGTGCGGCTTGGTGGAGCGTGGATGCAGGGGCTCTCAAGATATCTAACACACCCGTGGCGTGACCCGTTTGACATTGGTCAACGGATACCGAGGCCGGATCCCCTGACCAGCCGCTTCACGGCGTCATGCCCGACTCGCGAAGGATAACGCGCAGCTCCAGTGCCGTGCCGGGCCGCGGTGAATCCGGGAAACGCCATTACCGCCCTCAAGAAGACGACAGGGTCCTGCCGGTAAATGTGGACGAGTTGCTCTTGGAAAAGCGAATCACCCCTCGCCGATGGCCTGCGGCTTGTCAGGGCGAGTGTTGATGACCCGCCTATCCTGACATTTCTGACAGGTGTTCCCGCTTCCCGATACCCGTATTCTGGCGTCTACGGCGACGGCTCGGACTTCCGGTCTCAGGGAGTGTCAACTAACGCCACGACAGTGTCTCCCGGTCTTAGGAAATGGAATCAGCATCATGACGACAAGGGCGGAGTTTGCGCGTGTGGAATCATCGGATCTGCCGCGGCGCGGAACCAGTCGTGAACGCTTTGATGACCGTTCCGAGGCCATGGAAAGATGGCTCGACGGGCTGCCGTTGGCAGATGTTGGAGGAACCGGCCGCCAAATTCACGCTGCGCTGACCACACTGCATGCCATTGGCCTCTCTCCCAGGCGGCGACTTGCCGTTCTCGGGCGGCTCGAGCCGGTGGTGAGCTTCCTCGTCGGCCGCCTGCGCAAACTCTACCTGCGGCAGGCTCTTCCACTGCCCACCCGCGGCCGCAATGCCAACCGACTTGTGCTGATGCTGCGCGAGGAAATGGCCCGCGGCTATCGCCTAGCCCTGATGATGGACAGGGGCGGCATCCTTGGCCTGCGCCGCCGGCAGCGGGCGGAGGCTTCGTTGCAGGCCTGCCGGCATGCGGGGCTGTCCCTGGTGGAAAAATGGCTGCTTTACGACAGGCCCATACCGGGTACCTGGACCATGCTGCACGAGGTCTGGACCGACGCCCAAAGACGCGGGATCTCCCTCATCAGGGTCGCCACCGATAAGGACGGGCACCCGCACACGGTGGATGCGACGTACAAACAGCTTCTGTTGACGGAAGCCGCAGACCCCTGGCACATGGCCCAGGGGGAAGTGCTGGAGATCCATCGACTGCTGGGTGCCTATGCCGGCGAAATCGAGTTGGCGCCCTGCAAGGGCCCGGCCGCGGACAACGCCGTATTCATGGTGGACCAGACGCGTGATCTCGGTCCGACAGCGCTTGCCGGAGGTGCTGTCCCGGATAGCGATGCGGTCCGGATCATCGTCACGGAAAGCCTGTCAAGGGCCTTCGATGCCTACGCAAGGAAGGACGGCGAAGCGGCCCGCCGGCACCAGGCCGGAGGGGGAAGCCTGCGCAAACGCATCGAGAGTCCATTCGGCACCCTCCTTGGCAGAATCGCCTATCGACGTCAGGAGCGTTCACCCATCAGTCGCGGTGCCGTGCTCGTCGTCGGACTCAGTCGTATTCACGAGCACCTGACGAATCGTGGGGCATCCGCACAGAATCTTGCCAACACCATTGTCTCTCGCTTCCATGCCAGGGATCTGCCGGTCACCTTCATCAGGGAACCCGATGACGTCTGGGACCTGATCTATGATCCCGATCCCAGGAGCACCCCCTCCGGTTGGCCAAAGGCCGGGGTTGCCGAGGCCGAACGCCTCGTCGCCGAGCCCGTTCAGAATGCCGGGATCCCTTCGGTGAAGTCCAATAACCCCCTGGTGGAGAATTTCTGGAGAACCGTTGACTCCAGTGACAGGGGGTACCGCCTGGTTGCCGATGCGGACAACGACTCGCGTGCCGCCCCGGGTAGACTGGTTCTGTTCGCGGAGACCGACGGCAAGCCCGAACCGAATTGGCAGATCGGCGTCATCCGCTGGGTGAGGAAAGACGGGATGTCAGACACGCACCTTGGCATTGAGAAGATCGGGCTCCGTCCTCACCCCGTATTCACACATGGAGAACAGGACAGTGGCCGGCTGTCGAATCCATCACGGGGCCTGCTTGTTCCGGCAATACCGGATCTGCAACAGCCGGTAACACTGATCGTGCCCCCCGGGCTCTACCAGGCGGAACGCCGCGTCCGGCTGCTGGGCGAACAGAAAACGGGTGAGGTGTATCTTGAACGGGAGTTGGCAAGCACGGCTCAGTTCTGCCAGTTCGCGTTCAGTCGGCTGGATAGTGAGGACAGGTTTCCCGGATCACGGCAGAGAGCCACGCCCCAATACGAAGCGCTCTGGGCGTCCATCTGACCCAACCGGGCGGCGTCGAGATCCGTTTCCTGGACCGCCCCGCCCGGCTTGTTCCCGGTAACCTTCAGGTACAGGTGATCATCCCCGGAATCGATCATTTCCGGAAACAGGTCGCAATGATCTGCTCCGGGTGCTAGCCCGCATATCTCACCGCCCTTCTACTGCGGACGCCGATCTGCTCGCCGTGTCGGGGCGTACTCCCTGCAGCCGGCTCGACGTAGTGTCAGCTACGCCTTCGCCGTCTTCCGGTCCGTGCCCCCCGTCACGGCGGCATCTCGACGCCCTCGC
>SLSJ01000097.1 GCA_007130525.1 Ectothiorhodospiraceae bacterium
CCGTCCAGGTTACGCAGGGCCTCCACGACGCCCGGATCCAGCACGGCATTTCCGGGCACGGAGACGTAGACATCCGCTCGCAGGGTGGCATCGAGCCAGTCGGAAAACGTCGACCGGAAACTGTCGATCATCACACCCACCCCGATGACCGCCGAAATGGCCACCATCAGGGCGGCGGTGGCGACACCGGTCCGGGACAGCCCGGATTCCACGCCGCGGGCCGCCATCCGTCCCGGCAACCCGGCCACCGCGCCCAGCACCGGCACCAGGACGCGCATGACGGGCACCAGCAGGACCGGTACCAGCAGCGCGGCGCCGATGATGACAAGGAACAGTCCCACGAACGCGCCGAGCAGGCCGCCGTCGGCAACGCCGATCAGCAACCCGCCGCCGGCGACCAGCACCACTCCGGCAAGCAACAGCGGGAGCAGCCGCCCGCGAACCCCCTGCTCGAGGCTGGCGCGGGACATGACCGCCCGGGGCGGCGTGCCGGTGGCCTCCCGCGCCGGCGCCAGCGCGGACAGCAGGGTCATGCCGATTCCGAGCACCGAACCGATCGCCAACGAAACGGGTGTGATCACGACCTCGCGCACACTGAGCACGAAATACAGATCGTTGATGGTGCGGCTGACCAGATCCAGCAGGCCGTGGGCAAGGAGAATGCCCATCAGGAGGCCGGAGAGCGTACCCACCACGCCCACCATCAGCGCCTCCGTCACCACCATGCCGAATACCTGCCGGCGGGTAACGCCGACGGCCCGCAGCATGCCGATAAGCTGCCGCCGCTGCACCACCGAGAATGTCATGGTGTTGAAAATGAGGAAGGCGCCCACCACCAGCGCCAGCAGACTGAACGCGGTGAGGTTGAGGCGGAAGGCGCGTGTCATCTCCGCAAGCGACGCCCGCCGCTCATCGGCGCGCAACAACTGTGCGCCGGATGGAAGCAGATCCCGGACTCGTTCAACCGCCTCATCGTCGGGCAGAACCAGGTCCACGCGGTCCAGCCGGCCGACCCGGCCGAACAACTCCTGGGCCGCGGCGATGTCCATCACCAGCACATCACGCAGACCCGCCGCGTCCAGCGGGCGCCGAGGCTCAAGCCCCGCCAGCACGTGGAGGTCATGCCGTTCGCCGGCAACCGTTACCGGAAAATCATCACGCGGCGACAGCCCGAGGCGGTCGAGATCGCTCCGCAGCATGACGACGGCATCGTCGCGGGTCAGAAAAGCCGCCGTATCAACCGCCTGCTGCAGGCCGCCCAGACCGGGACGCAGACGCCCTTCGGCGAACAGATCCACACCGATCACCCGCAGGCTGCGTCCCGCCTCCAGGGTTGATTCGGCATAGTCCTCCACCACCGGCGCGGAATCCCGGATTCCATGTTCGCGCCGCAGCGCCACGTACCAGCTCTCGTCCAGCCCATCCGGGCCGCCGAGCACCTGGTGTGTGGTTCGGCCGGTGAGCGCCTCCGCGGACAATTCGAACGCCCTGCCGGCGCTCTGGTTGGCCAGATCCACCGCCACCACCACGGCCACGCCGAGGGCCACCCCAAGCAAGGAAAGACCCAACTGCCATGGATGGTGCAGCAGGTAGCGCAGGCTCGCGCGCAGCAACAGCACGGATCACTCCCCCGCGGCGGCGTGGTAGGGCGTGAGGTTGAGCACGCGATCCATGCGCCGCGCGACCTCCATGCTGTGAGTCACGGTGATCACGGTCATGGCGCCGTTGCCGGTCAGGGAGTCCAGCAGGCCCAGCACCTCCTCGCCGGTGTCCGCATCGAGGGTACCGGTGGGTTCATCGGCCAGCAGCAGCGACGGCCGATGCACCAGTGCCCGGGCGATGGCGATCCGCTGCTGTTCGCCGCCCGATAGCTGGTCGGGAAAACTCCGCATGCGGTCCGCCAGACCCACGCGCTCCAGCAAGGTCAGCGCATCGGCACGACGCCCGTCATCCAGAAGGCCGTTCAACTGCAGTGGCAAGAACAGGTTCTCGGCCACGTTCAGGGTGGGGATCAGGTTGAAGAACTGGAACACGAACCCGATGTGGCGGCGACGATACAGCGTTCTCTCCCTTTCCGAGAGCGCGGTGATTTCGTGGCCGTCTATGCGGACACTGCCCGCATCGGGCGCATCCATGCCGCTGATCAGGTTGAGCAGCGTGGATTTCCCGGACCCGCTGCGGCCGACCAGCGCCAGTCGTTCGCCGCGTTCCACCGTTGCCGAAAATCCGTCCAGCACCACCCGGTCACGGCCGCCCTCGCGGTAGCGCTTGTGAAGGTCATGCAACTCGATCACGGGTGGACTCCGGATCAGGGCACGGGAGTCAGCGCGCCTCGCTACGCCTGGCCCCGCAGCGCCGGCACAGATAGAGCGACACCAGGCGTCCCTGTTTCACGTCGAAGCGGCTTTCCGCCTCCACTTGCCAGCGATGCAGGCCATTGGCGCACAGGGTCTTTCCCTCGGCGCGTTGCCGGCGGCGGTGCTTGCGACGAAATCCGGCCACATCGCCCACGCTGTTCTCCCGGCCGTCTCAGGATGTGACAGCCGCACCGCGGACCAGATTGCGCGGCAGTGAGAAGGTCACTTTCTCGCTGCGGCCGGCCAGTTCCCGAGGCGGCTCGCAACCCCAGGCCACAAGCCGGTCGATGACTTCACGAACCAGGATTTCCGGCGCCGAGGCGCCCGCGGTCACTCCGATTGCTTCCGCTCCCCGGATCCAGCCCACATCGAGATCTCCGGCATCGTCGATCTGGACGCTGCGCACACCCATGCGTTCCGCCAGCTCACGCAGGCGTGTTGAATTGGAACTGTTGCGCGCGCCCACCACGACCATCCGGTCGACACGGCCGGCGAGATCCTTGACCGCGTCCTGACGGTTCTGGGTGGCGTAGCAGATATCATCCTTGCGCGGACCCAGGATGGAGGGAAAACGGGCACGCAGGGCCTCGATCACGCGGGCCGTGTCATCCATCGAAAGAGTGGTCTGACTGACATGGGCGATATTCCCGGGATTGCGCACTTTCAGCGCCGCCACGTCTTCCGGCGATTCCACCAGGTGAATTCCCCGGGGATCGACGCCGCGGCCCACGTACTGGCCGATGGTGCCTTCCACTTCCGGGTGACCCTCATGACCGATCAGCACCACTTCACGGCCGGCCCTCGCATGCTTCTGCACCTCCAGGTGCACCTTGGTAACCAGCGGACAGGTGGCATCGAACACGTGCAGACCCCGTTGATCGGCCTCCTCACGCACGGCCCTGGAGACACCGTGAGCGCTGAATATTACGGTGGCGCCGTCCGGCACATCGCTTAGTTCCTCCACGAACACCGCGCCCTGGTCACGGAGTCTGTCGACCACACGGCGGTTGTGCACGACTTCGTGGCGCACATAGATAGGCGCGCCGAAAAGCTCCAGCGCCCGTTCCACGATGGTGATGGCACGGTCAACGCCGGCACAGAAACCGCGCGGATTGGCAAGCAGGATGCGAGGCATTTGAGAACGTCCGCAGGTTGCGAGGAGTATTGCGGCATTGTACAGGCTGGGGCGGGCGAGAGGCGAGAGGCGAGAGGCGAGAGGCGAGAGGCGAGAGGCGAGAGGCGAGAGGCGAGAGGCGAGAGGCGAGAGGCGAGCAAAGCGTTAATGCTGCCGGAGTACATGTCA
>SLSJ01000104.1 GCA_007130525.1 Ectothiorhodospiraceae bacterium
GACTACCAGGTGAAGGTGCGCAACCTTCGCCGCTTTCTGGAAGATGGCGATCGCGGCAAGGTGACGCTGCGTTTTCGCGGCCGCGAGATGGCCCACCAGGAACTGGGCCTCAAGCTGCTGCAACGGGTTGAGGCGGACCTGGCCGATATAGCCACGGTGGAGCAGCACCCTCGCATGGAGGGGCGTACCATGGTGATGATGCTGGCGCCTCGCAAGAAGAGCTGACCGGCGTCGTGCCGAATTCATGTGACGGCCAGCCATGCACGGCTGGCCGACTGTTTTTGTGACGGGAGATTGGCAATGCCTAAGATCAAAACCAACCGGGGAGCCGCCAAGCGTTTCTCCAAGACCGGGTCTGGTCGGTTCAAGCGTAGCAAGGCGTTTGCCAACCACATCCTGACCAAGAAGGCCCAGAAGCGTAAGCGCAATCTCCGCAGCACCACGCTTGTGCACGAGCGCGATACCGACGGCGTGCGGCGCCTGCTGCCCTACGCCTGATCGATCAACGGGAGTAATCGAGACATGCCACGAGTCAAGCGAAGTGTCACGGCCCGGGCCAGACACAAGAAGGTGCTGGCCAAGGCCAAGGGCTATTACGGTGCCCGCAGCCGCAGCTTCCGCGTCGCCAACCAGGCCGTCATCAAGGCCGGCCAGTACGCATACCGTGACCGCCGTCAGCGCAAACGCCAGTTCCGTGCCCTGTGGATCGCCCGCATCAATGCCGGTGCCCGGGTCAACGGATTGTCCTACAGCCGGTTCATGGACGGTCTGAAGAAGGCGAATATCGAACTGGACCGCAAGGTGCTTGCCGACCTGGCGGTGTTCGACAAGACCGGATTCGCGAATCTTGCCGAAAAGGCAAAGGCCCAGCTGGCTGCCTGAGTTGATTCGCGGAGACTGTCCCTGGCAGTGACGGTCGAGCGGTGACGAAAAGGGAAAGGGCAGCGCGCCTTTCCCTTTTTTCTTGGACATGCCGGCCATGCAAGGGTCCCAGGTTTATAGCGGAGTCCCATGAGCAAGGAACACGCGGAAGAACTGCAAGCGCTGGTCAGCGACGCCCGGGCCCGGGTGAATGCGGCGACGGACCTGTCCGCCCTGGATCAGGTCCGGGTCGCCATGCTGGGCAAGAAAGGACGTCTCACCGAGCAGTTGAAGTCGCTGGGCCGGCTGCCCGCCGAGGAGCGACCGGTTGCCGGGCAGGCCATCAACCGCGCCAAGCAGGAAGTCCAGGCGTTGATCGATGCCCGTCGGCAACGGCTCGAGCAGGCCCGGCTGGACGCGAGCCTCGCCGAAGAGACGCTGGACGTGACCCTGCCCGGACGGGATGGGAACGCCGGCGGACTCCACCCGGTCACACGTACGCTGGAGAGGATCGAGGCGTTGTTCGCGAGCATGGGTTTCCGGGTGGCCGAGGGTCCGGAAGTGGAGGATGACTACCACAACTTCGAGGCCCTCAATATTCCGGAACACCACCCGGCGCGCGCCATGCACGACACCTTCTATTTCGATGCGCATCGCTTGCTGCGCACCCACACGTCGCCGGTACAGATCCGGGTCATGGAGGAGACCGGTGCGCCGGTGCGTGCGATCGCGCCGGGCCGTGTCTACCGCTGCGACTCCGATCTGACGCATACCCCCATGTTCCACCAGGTGGAAGGGCTGCTGGTGGACGAGGGCATTGCCTTTGCCGATCTCAAGGGTGTGCTCCACGATTTCATCCGGCATTTCTTCGAGCGGGATCTGGAGGTGCGATTCCGGCCTTCCTATTTTCCGTTCACGGAGCCGTCCGCAGAGGTGGACGTGCAGTGCGTCATGTGTGGTGGCGCCGGTTGCCGGGTCTGCGGGGGAAGCGGCTGGCTGGAGATTCTTGGCGCCGGCATGGTTCACCCGAAGGTGTTCGAGTACGCCGGCGTGGATGCGGAGCGCTACACGGGGTACGCCTTCGGCATGGGCGTCGAGCGGCTGGCCATGCTGCGCTATGGCGTCAACGATCTGCGCATGTTCTTCGAGAACGATTTGCGGTTTCTGCGGCAATTCCGCTGAACGCGGAAGCCGGGATTCAGGCGGGCGTGCGACGCCTGACCGACGAGAGATGCGGGGCGACGAGAACAGGGATAGCCCCGCGACGAGGTTTCTGAATGAAGATCAGTGAACAGTGGCTGCGCGAGTTGCTGCCGGTGGACGACCCGGTCGATGCGCTCGCCGAACGCCTGACCATGGCGGGACTTGAGGTGGATTCGGTCACGCCGGCGGCGCCGCCTTTCGAGGGTGTGGTGGTGGCGGAGATCGTAACCTGCGAGCCGCACCCGCAGGCCGATCGGCTGCAGGTCTGTAGCGTGGAGGCCGGGTCCGGGCGGCTGCAGATCGTTTGCGGCGCTCCCAACGCGCGTCCCGGCCTGAAGGCGCCGCTGGCCACGGTGGGCGCCGTACTGCCCGGGGATTTTCGCGTCGACAAGGCGAAACTGCGCGGCGTGGAATCCCTCGGCATGCTCTGTTCCGTGAAGGAACTGGGGCTGGCCGATGATGCCGCAGGGCTCATGGAATTGCCGTCGGATGCGCCGGTGGGGGCGGATCTGCGCGACTACCTGGGACTGGACGACCAGGTGATCGAAGTGGATCTGACGCCCAATCGCAGCGACTGCCTGGGCATGACCGGCATCGCCCGCGAGATCTCCGCTCTGACCGGCAAGCCCGTGACGGCGTCCGAACCCGACACCGTTGCTGCAGCGTGTGATGACACGGTCCGGATTCAGCTGGATGCGCCGCATGCCTGTCCGCGCTATGCGGGACGTGTCGTGCGCGACGTCGATGTGGCCGCGCCGACGCCGCTGTGGATGCGGGAGCGCCTGCGTCGCGCGGGCATCCGCAGCCTGGGGCCGGTGGTGGATGTTACCAACTATGTGATGATCGAGCTGGGCCAGCCCATGCACGCCTTTGATCTGGACCGGGTGGAAGGCGGCATCCATGTGCGCATGGCCAGGGACGGCGAGAGCATCGAACTGCTCAACGACGAAACCGTTTCGCTTGACCCCGACACCCTGGTGATCGCCGACGCGTCCCGGCCGCTCGCCATGGCCGGCATCATGGGCGGTGCCGCCAGCGCGGTGTCATCGGATACCCGCGATATTCTGCTGGAAAGCGCGTTCTTTTCTCCCCTGGCCATCGCCGGTCGGGCCCGCAGCCACGGTCTGCACACGGATTCGTCGCATCGCTTCGAGCGTGGCGTGGACCCGCAGGGCCAGGTTCGCGCCATCGAGCGTGCGACCGCCCTGCTCATCGCGATTGCCGGCGGGGTTCCCGGTCCCGTGGCCGAGGCGGCGGAAAACGAACACCTGCCGGTCGAACGCCGGGTGGGTCTGCGCCCCGAGCGCATCGAGCACCTGCTGGGGGTGTCGATTCCGTTCGCGGAGGCGCGGGGTATCCTTGAACGTCTTGGAATGCGCGTGTCCGGTTCCGACGGCGGGCCCTGGAATGTCATGGTGCCGGCCTTTCGCTTCGATATTGGCATCGAGGTGGATCTGATCGAGGAACTGGCGAGGGTCTGGGGCTATGACCGGATTCCCTTGCGGCATCCGGCGACCCCGGTCAGGGTGACACCGCAGTCGGAGACCCGGGTGTCACTGGCGCGTGTCCGGCAGGCCCTGGTGGACCGCGGCTA
>SLSJ01000047.1 GCA_007130525.1 Ectothiorhodospiraceae bacterium
ACTCCCTGCAGCCGGCTCGACGTAGTGTCAGCTACGCCTTCGCCGTCTTCCGCTCCGTGCCCCCCGTCACAGCGGCATCTCGACGCCCTCGCGACGATCGGCGGTGAGAAATGCGGGCTAGACGCCCTCGCGACGAACGGCGGTGAGATATGCGGGCTAGACAACATCGCGATGGATGCATCGTCGACCACTCGGTGACGTCTCCGGAGCGGGATCCCGGCATCGCTACTGGGGGCACTGCCGAAACGGCAGCGCTCCCTGTCTCGGGATCGCCAGGCGTTCGACCCTGTATACGGCCTCATTGGCCAGCGCCAGTGCCACGCTCTTGTCTATGAACGGCAGGCTTGCCGCGCCACTGGCGAGCTGAAAATGCAGTGTCGCCAGCCCGTGACGGCGCTGGAACCAGCTCTGGCGCAGGGTTACCGCCTGCATGTGATCGAGTGGGAACAGAGTCGTGCGCCTTCCCAGCAGGCCCCGCCGTACAAGCAGGTACCGTCCGCGTCGCTTCCAGCCCACCGCGAGCCAGCGCAGATGGGCAACCGGCCAGCTCAGGACAACTGCTGCCAACCCCGCCAGCAGCCATGCGGTGTGGCCGCTGGTCAGGGTCAGGATCACCGCCAGTATTATCCCCAGAAGCCCGAACCTCAGGGCGGTTACCCGCCGGTAGTGGACATGAACCCGCCTGAAGGACGGCCCGGAGTTCGTTGTCAGGGGGCCGGCCTCAACGGCGGCCCGGTCCTGGAGCGCGCCCGTTTCCGCAGGCGCGAGATCCGGCCAGAAAACATGGCAGAGCCACCGTCCCGTTTCCCGGTCCAGGCCCGGCACGATGAACTTGTGGCCCGCGTGATCCGCGCCTGCGGGCGCGCCGCCGTATTGCCTGCAGATGAGATAACCCCGTCCCAGCGCCCGCCCGACCGCGGTCTCCACCCACTCAACCGATTGCAGCTTGGCCGATGACAGCGTCTGCTCCCGCCGCGTGAGCAGGCCGCTGCGTTGAATGAACCGTCCGCCGTCGCGAAGCAGGTGGAAACCGAAGAACCTCAGCCAGGAAACCACCACCGAAAGCATCACAAGCACCACCAGTAGCACCGCAATGGACCCGGACAGGGCGAGCAGGGGGGATTCCATCAATTGCTGCAACCATGGCAGTTCGGCCAGCCCCTCCAGGTGGCGAACGGCGATCCGCTCGAGCGGCTGGATGAGCGGAGCCAGCGCGGCAGCAGCCACATAGGCATGGTTGCTGGCCAGACCATGCAGGGTGATTGCCGCCGGGCCGATCCGGAACAGGGATTCCGGCGCAGCGGCCGCCGTGCGCTGTTCCGTGGTTGCCGGGCTCTCTCCTGCTGTTCTGGCGCCAGCCAGGGTCACGCGCAGCTTTTCCGCCAGATCACGCCGGATCCCCGGGAGTTCCACCTCGGTGGTAATGCCGCCTGGGGTGTCCAGGCTGAAGCGCACTACGCCGAATGGGCGCATGTAGAAGGGCTGCTCGATGGCGATGTGTTGTACCCGGTCCGCGCTCACCTTGAGCTCTGTGCGCTCCATCAATCCTTTCTGCACCACAAGTGTGTCGTCATCCAGCCGGAAGCGGAACCGCCGGTAATAAAGCAGGCTGAGCAGCGCCGCTATCAGCAGCAACAGGCTTGTCACCAGGGACACTTCACGGATGCCGATACGCTCGACCAGGGTTGCGCCGGCGCCGGCGCCCAGAAGCAGGGGAATGTTCTCCCGCATGAAACGGATCACGCCCTGGATGAACAGTATGGATACCGCCCATGGCGACAACCGCCGCCAGCCGTTGGCCCCGGCCGTCGGCTCAGTCATGACCGTCCTGCAAGGTTGGCACGTTCAGTGCCCGGATACGCTCCAGCAGGTACTCGCGCACCCGCTCCGCCGTCTCCCGCTCCAGACCCTGAATCACGAGGTCGCCGCCGGCGCCGCCCGCGGTGAAGCAGGTGACGCGTACCAGGTTGAAGCTGCGTTCCAGCGGATTGCTCGCCGTCTCCACATGCTGGATACGCGCGAAAGGCAGCACCGTGGTGTGCTGGATGACCAGGCCGCCGTGATAGATCAGGTCCTGCTCGCGGAGGGCGAAGGTTCGCCGCCGCGCCTCGAGCCAGGCCAGTGCGATCGATGCCGAGGCGAGTATGGCCGCGACGCCGAGGATCAGCGGATACACGCCCGTTGGAAGATCCGCGATCGCCGGCAGCAACCACAGCAGGAACACCAGGGGCAGCAGGCTCATCAGGCGGCTGAATAGCCGGTACGGCGCGAACCGGGGAGAAACCGGCGACAACTCCACCTCCTCCAGCGCGGGCAGGTTATTCGGATCGACTGGTGCGTTGCTCAGTTCCATGATGTCCTCGGGTGAGGCCGAGTGCCTGCAGTGGGCTCCTACTTTACTAGACCAGGTGGGTGGGGAAGGATCGCCGTCTGCTTACGGTCTGAACGGGTCGGGAAATCCTGCTCTCATCTGGTGATTTCCGCATCCGGACTGGAAGGATGCCGACCGAAGCCGCGTGACTGTGGGGATCGACTGCGTCTGACTGATCGGGGACAGGCGATGGCCGCGAGAAAAAACCGCTTGTTCCGCCCATGCTCGACAGGAACCCCCGAACGCGGTCAGAGGTTCCCGTGTTTTACCAAATTGTCACACGGCCAGCGGATGCCAGCCGGCGTCCACCCACAATTCACCGCTGATGGCCGAATTGGCGATCATGAAACAGATCGCTTCGGCGATTTCATGTGGATGGATCAGCCGGTTGAGCTGGGTATAGGGCAGGATGTATTTCTCTATGAACTCGTCTCCCAACGCCCGCACCATGGGCGTATCGGTGTAGCCCGGATGAATAACGGCGCAGCGTACGCCGTGAAAGATCGCTTCCTTGGTCAGGGTCGCGGCAGCCCCTTCGAGGCCGGCCTTGGTGCTGGCATAGGCGATCTGACCCTTGTTGCCCTGTGACGAAACGGAGCCGATGAATATCACCGTGCCTTGCACGCGCTCGTCGGGATGCCATTTCTTCAGTCCGCGCCGGGCACGGTCTTCCCCCATGCGTGCAACCATTTCCAGCGCCCAGTACACTGGCGCGATCAGATTGATCTCCAGTACCTCCCGAAACCTGTCCGACGGGTACATCTTGGCCTTGCCGGTCTCCTTGTCGATTTTCACCCCCAGGGCATCGCGCGTGACCCCGGCGGCGGGAACACAGATACTGGCGAGACCATAATCGGTCTGCATCCTGTCATAGACATCCCGCCGGAATTCCTCGTCCGTGACATCGCCCTGGAAGGCGACGGCAACGTCGCGTTCCGTCTGCTGATTGATTTCGTCGGCAGCGGACTTGACGGCGTCGTTGACATCCACCATCGCGACCGCTTTCGCACCCCGCTTGGCCAGTTCAGCCGCCACCGCGTTACCGATACCGCTACCGGCCCCGGTGACGAGTGCCACTTTGTCCTGAATTTCCATGCTCTATCTCCGTGTTCCGTTCAAGGGTTCAACCCCAAGTCTAACGCCCTTATGGTGCACTGCAATACTCCCGGGTGTCATGCCACCAACAACGTGGCGCGCGCGACGGTGCGCCTCGTTCCGGTGTATCCTCAGGCTATTCAGTGGCCTGCGGCCGTAAGGGACGAACCGCCCTGCAGCCCCGAACCGGGG
>SLSJ01000018.1 GCA_007130525.1 Ectothiorhodospiraceae bacterium
GCACGTCGGTGATCAGCTCGGGAACGATCGAGTACAACGCCTTGCGACAACGCTCCCTGGACCAGCCATCGGCATTCATGTAGAAAACCGCGAGCCGCTCCATGAGGTTCTCCATCTCGCGGACGTTGCCGGGCCACGAATAGGCCTCGAGCCTGTCCTTGAGCATATCCAGGAGCCGCGCAGGTTCACGGTCGCAGCCCATCTGGGTCAGCAGGCGACGCAGCAGGTGCTCGGCCAGCACCATGATGTCCTCGGGCCTGTCCCGCAATGGCGGAATATGCAGGGTGAGTATGTTCAACCTGTAATACAGGTCCTCACGCATCTCCCCGTTGAGCACGCGCTCCTTCAGGTCGACGTTGGTGGCGGCGATGACACGCACATCGACCGGCGTTGCCAGCGTGCCGCCGAGGCGCATGACCTCCCGCTCCTGCAGGGCCCTGAGCAGCCGGGTCTGCAGGTTGATGGGCATATCACCGATTTCGTCCAGAAACAGCGTGCCGCCATGGGCGGCCTCGATCAGACCGGTGCGTCCTCCCTTCCGTGCGCCCGTGAACGCGCCCTCTTCATAACCGAACAGCTCGCTCTCCAGCAGGCTCTCGGCGAAGGCGGCGCAGTTGACGGCCACGAAGCGCCCCGTTGCTCGATTGCTGGCATTGTGGATGCCCTGCGCAAACAGCTCCTTGCCCGTGCCGCTCTCACCCGTAAGCAGCACGGTGGACTCGCTGAGCGCGTATTGCCTGGCCAGTTCGCATACCCTTGCCAGCCCGCCGGACTGGCCCATGATCTCCTCGAGCTTGTACTTGGCGGTGTAGTGACGCGTACGCCGCTGGGAACGAATGTTGCGGTCGGCGTTCTCGATGGTGGCCGAATCCTGGAAAGTGACGACCGCCCCGGAGTGCACGCCGTACTCGCGCAGCGGCACTCGGCTCGCCACCAGCAGCTTGGGGCCGACCCGCAGTATCTGCTGGAGTTCCTCCTGCCTGTTTTCCAGGGTTTCGCGAAGGCTCAGCGCCGGCAGAAGCTCGCTCAGCTTGCGGTTGATGATCTTGTCGGCACTGATGCCGAGAATCCGCTCGGAGGCCGGGTTGAAGCACTGCACGCGCTCTTCCGAATCCACCGCGATTACGCCTTCATAAAGGTGACGGATGATCTTGTTGAGCCAGGCACGGCGGCTTTGCTCGATGCGCTGGGTGCGGGTCACTTCGATGGCGGCATCCACCGCCTGGTGGACTGCCTGCGGCGAATACGCCAGCACGCCGGTGAGGCCTTCCTTTTCCGAGAGGTCGGTAATGAAGCTTGAACCGACGATCACGCCGTAACCGGACGCCTTCAGTTCCTGGAACTGCAGGTGCGCGTCCTCGATGGTGTTGTAGGAGCGCTGTTCGATATCCAGGTTGATCAGTTGCTTGACCTCCTGAAGCTCGGGATCGGTTTCCTTGTAGGTAATGAGGGCGACCTTTTGCGAAAGGCGCCGGGCCTTGATCAGCGCGCGAAGGATATCAAATGCGGAAACGTTGATCTTGATGACCGGAATCGATACGCGGTCGCGGAGGTAGGTGGCGTTGGCGCCGGCACTGATGACGACGTCAACCTCGTCGTTCGCTATCAGCTCCTGCGCAGCCTCGACAGCCTCCTCGAAGACCTTGTCCACGGTTCGAATGTAGGCGACGCCACTGTAGTGGGGGATGACGCTGTTGATGAGGCGTGTCAGCCCCTTGTAGCTGATCGCCACAATGCGCGGCATATCCGGCGACGCGGACTTGTATCCAATGTAATCTGAAGCGGCCACCGATCAACCTCCGAGAAATCCGCGATCGCGACGTGCCGATCCGCTCACTTACGAGTGATCCGGACACGCTCCGCGGGGAAATTCGTGTTCCAGCTCACGCCGTCGGTGAGGCAGAACATACTCCAGGACAGCAAATGAATCGCAAAGGTCCGTGCCGTTGGATCCCGGAGAACACGCTTCCTGCCCCGTGCCGCTTGTTTGCGTTCTTTTTCAGGCTCGGGGTGCCTTTCCGCCAGCGGTAAGGGAATACGTCGGCGGAAGCCCCATATGTGCATCCTGACCAATAAGCTGTCAAGGATACCATGCGCGAAGACACCCGAATGGCGCACACCTTCCGTCAGTCAATGGCCTTCGATCCGCCTATGCCAGTAATACCGTCGACCCCGTAGTTCGGCGCGATTCGATTTCGGCATGAGCCGTGGCGGCATCCCTGAGCGCATAACGACCGCTGACTTCCACCTGAAGCGCTCCCTGGCGGATCAGGCTGAAGAGCCTGTCCGCGGCCTGCACCAGCCATTCCCGCTTGCGGACATAGACGAACACGGCCGGCCGGGTCAGGAAATAGGCGTTCTCAAGCCCCATGCGCATCAGGTGGAAGGGCTCCGGCTCACCCGATGCCATCCCGAAAAGAGCCATGAGCCCGGTGGGGGAGAGGCATTCCAGTGACCGGTCGAAGGTTTCGCGCCCGACGGAATCGTAAACCACCGGCAGGCCGTCGGGACCGGCGATCTCGCGCACCCGATCACGGAAATCCTCCCGTGTATAGACCACCGGATGGTCGCAGCCGTGAGCCCGGGCAATTTCCGCCTTTTCATCCGAACCGACAGTGCCGATGACGGTTGCGCCCAAGTGCTTTGCCCACTGACACATCAGCAAACCCGTACCACCGGCGGCCGCGTGGATGAGAATGGTATCGCTCGCGGACACCGGATAGACGCGTTCCAGCAGCATCCATGCGGTCAGACCCTTCATAAGTACCGCCGCGGCGGTTTCGTCACTGATATCGTCCGGCAGCGTGACCAAGTGCTCTTCCGGAAACACCCGCCGCTCCGCATAGCTTCCCGGCGGCGGGTAGGCGTAGGCGACGCGGTCGCCGTTGCGCACATGACTGACGCCGGCTCCCACGTCTTCGACGATGCCCACACCCTCGAAACCCGGTATGAACGGCGGAGGCGGTCCGGGATAGACGCCCTGGCGCATCCCGATCTCGATAAGATTCACGCCAACGGCTGTCTGCCCGAGCAGCACTTCGCCCGGCCCCGGCTCACCGACCTCGTTCTCCCGCCACTCCAGAGTCTCCGGCCCACCAATACCGGTCTGAATAACTGCCATGCTCATCAGTTCCTTCCGCCTCCCTGCCAACCAGATTCAATGCCCGTGAAGGCAGCAAACGCCATGCCATGACCGGAGCATGACGCGCCGGGCCCCGAGGTTACCGGCCAGCACCCCGATCTGGCCCGCACAAAGGGACTCGATACGCCTGCCCGCGTTTCCATAACGCAACACCGATGGGCGTTCGCGCAACAATGAAAGGCAGATCATGGACCAAGCCCAAGTCCGAAGGCTGTCTGCAGACAAGGCATGTGGTTTGCAGGAAACAAGAAATCAGCGGAGGAGTGATCACCATGCCCGGCGAAACCAACTGGCCTCGTCTTTGGCAGCCACTGGACATCGGCCCGACGCGGGTCCGCCACCGCATCATGGCGTCCGCCCATGCCCAGCTTTACGCCGAGAACGGCCTGATCAGCCAGCGCCACATCGACTACTATGCCGAGCGGGCCAGAGGTGGAGCGGCGCTGCTGGTGCTGGAACAGCAGGCGGTCCATCCGGCCGGTCGCAATTACCCGGGTGGCAGCAGCGC
>SLSJ01000268.1 GCA_007130525.1 Ectothiorhodospiraceae bacterium
CACGGACCGGAAGACGGCGAAGGCGTAGCTGACACTACGTCGAGCCGGCTGCAGGGAGTACGCCCCGACACAGCGAGCAGATCGGCGCGCGTAGTAGAAGGGCGGTGAGATATGCGGGCTAATCAGTCGCCGCTGTTCGCTTCGGGTTCCGGTGGCGTGTCGTCGGTATGCTCCCGTCCCCGCATGCCCGCCAGCTGGCCCAGCGCCTCCACCGCCCGCCGGTTCCCGGCCTCCGCACTTCGCCTGATCCAGCGCAGGGCGGCGTTCTCGTCCCGGTTGACGCCGAGGCCCTCGTAATACATGTAGCCAACGGTGTACTGTGCGTCGCTGTTGCCGTTCTGGGCTGCCGAAAGCAGCAACTCGAAGGCATCCGCGTATTCGCCTGCAAGGTAAGCCTCACGTCCGGCATCGAACCGATCCAGCGCGGCCTCCCTGTCCGGCACGGTACCGGCGCAGCCAGCCGCCAGCACGGCAAACATGCTGATGCCGAGCAGCATGCGGAAGAGGGTCGGCATTATCCATCCTCCGTGGTGCGGGGCAGGATGTGGGCCAGGGTCAGGCCGTCGGCGATGGGCACTATACAGTGTTCGACACGCCGGTCTTCGCGCACATGACGGTTGAAGGCGCGCAGCGCCTCGGTATCCTCTCCGGTTTCCGCCGGATCAGCGACCCGCCCCGACCAGAGCACATTGTCCACGGCAATCAGGCCGCCGGGCCGGACCAGTTTCACACAGTGATCGAAATACGCCTGGTAGTTGATCTTGTCGGCATCGATGAAGGCGAAGTCGAACGTTCCCTCCATGGTGTTCCTGAGCTGCTGAAGGGTGTCCAGCGCGGGGCCGATCCGCAGATCGACCTTTTCTTCAATGCCGGCCTCCCGCCAGTAGCGTCGGGCGATGGCGACGACATCGGCATCCCTGTCCAGCGCCACCACGCATCCGTCAGCAGGCAGCGCCCTTGCCACCGAGAGTGTGCTATAACCGGTGAAAACGCCTATTTCAAGCGTTCTTCTGGCGTTGAGCATGCGCACCAGCAGTGCCATGAAAACGGCCTGTTCGCGGGCGATCTGCATGTTGCCATCGCGACGGCGAGCGGTCTCCTCGCGCAGCATGCGATCCACCGGCGCTTCTTCGGGCAGGCTGTCCAGCAGGTACTCCCGGGTGCGCTGATCCAGTGACAGGGTGCTAGTGTTCATGGGGAGAGTCTATCAGGTTCGAAAATCTGGCCGATTTGTGACGCCAACGGCAGAAGCGGTCATTTTTCGCCTTTAGTGTCGGGATCATAACAGTCTGTTACCTGTGATTCATTGCCGACCAGGGCGTCCCTGGCTGTCATACGCCGCGTAAAGGAGATCCAGCGTTGCCGCGTCGTCTGCGAGTACTCCAGATAACAGACACCCACTTGTGTGCCGATGAGCACGCGGAGTTGGGTGGCGTCAACACCGAATGGGCTTGCCGGCAGGTAATCGACCTGCTCGCCGCCGAGGATCTGCCGGCTGATCTGCTGCTGGTGACCGGCGACATCGTGCACGATTCCAGCGCGGCCGCCTACCTGCGACTGCGGCGTCGGCTCGAGCAGTTGCGGGTACCGACATTGGTCATTCCCGGAAACCACGATCAGCCAACCCTGATGCGCGACATCTTCTCCAGCGGCGCCGTTCGTTGGCAGGGCCATGATGTGGTCGGCAACTGGCTGGTGGTGATGCTCGATTCTACCATTCCCCAACAGCCTGGCGGACATCTGAGCGAGGCGGAACTGGAGCGCCTGGAGGCGCTGCTGTTTCGATATCCGGATCACTACGCTCTGGTCTGTCTGCACCATCACCCCCAGCCCATGGGTTCGGAGTGGATCGACGAGATCGGCGTCGACAATGGCGAAGCGCTGTTCGAGCTGCTGCAGCGGCACCCGCAGGCGCGGGCCGTGCTGTGGGGGCATGTGCATCAGGCCTACGATGCGTATCGCGGACACCTGCGGCTTCTGGCCAGTCCCTCCACTTGCCTGCAGTTCACACCGAAATTACCGCGGTTCTGTGTTGACGTGGAAGCGCCCGGCTACCGTTTGCTGGAACTGGATGAGCAGGGCGGTCTCGAGACCTCGGTCAGGCGGCTGAAGGAATTGCCGCAAAGCCTGAATATGCAATTGAGCGGATACTGAAATCATGCAGGCTGATCGTCCGGAAGCGTTCGTCGTCAGCTGTCCGCCGCACGGGGTATGGCATGTATCCCGACACGGGCATCATGGGCGGGGGAAGCGGACATGATGAGCGAACGAGCGGCCGCGCCGGGCAGTGACGTCGAGCGGTTGCGCCGTGAACTGGCGGCAACCCGCAAGCGTCTCGAGGACGAAGTCGGTTACTACCGCGGTCAGGCGGAGGCGACCAGGCAACGCCTGGAAGCGGATCAGGTTCGCGCGCAGGCCGCGGAGGTTGCGCGAAGGCGCAAGCTCGAGGACGAGCTCGCCGTCCTGCAGGGGCGGCTCCATGATGCCCAGTTGCATAACGAGCGCCTGCAGCGTCGCTACGACGAGCTCTCGGATCAGTTTCTGCGCAGTGAGGAATCCAGTCGCGAATCCGTCGAGGAGGAAATCACCCGTTTCAAGGCGGCCGCCCAGGTTGCCTGGCGCAGCGCGGAAGAAGAAGTTGCGCGCATGGAGCAGGAGATTGCGGAAACCCGCCAGGCACTTGACCAGGAACGGGCCCGCAACCTCGAGATGGAGGATACGCTGGCGACGCTTCAGGCCATTGACGGCGAAAGCGAAGAAGAGCGGCGGAAGGGGTTGGTCAATGAGATTGCGGTGCTGAAGCAGGCACTCAACCTCTCGGAACAGGCGCGGGTCCAGGTACAGAGGCGCGCGGTGCGTCTTGCCGACAGGGTCGGCTCCCTGCGCGCCCGGCTGGCGCAGGGGAGCGCATCAGACAAGGGCGCGAAGGCCGCGGAGGAAAAGCCGCGTCGGAAATTCCGGCCGGATGCTTACGGCGCCGACAACCCCTGTGAAGTGGATCTTTCCGCCGCCAACGAGATTCTGCGCCAGGTCGGTGCGAATGAACCGGACACCGCCGAAGGCGATGTGGAGCCCGGCGGAGCATTCGTTGGCGTGTCGCTGAACAATGAACTGGCGGATGAGTTCCTGCTGGTGAGTTCGGATGAATCCCTGGATCGTGCCAAGTTGGCCCGACTGCGCAAGCAGGTCCAGCAGGAGGAAGAGCGGGAAAGCAAGGTGCACATGAATGCCGAGCAGGCGGCCAGGGAACGTCGCCTGATCAACGAGGCGGAGTCCATGTTCACCCAGGGTCCACGGGTGTTGCCGGCGGAGGCGGGATCCGGGCGGGCGTCCGCCGGACGGGCAAGGCTTGCAAGCCGGCCGGGACATCGGGATTCGGCCGCGACCCGGCGCTTGGGCGGCCTCGCGCTTGCCTGTGGTGTCGGTGCGGTGGTGCTTGCCGGAGTCGCCGTAGCCATCTGGTTATTCTAGCCCGCATATCTCACCGCCCTTCTACTACGCGCGCCGATCTGCTCGCTGTGTCGGGGCGTACTCCCTCCAGTCGGCTCGACGTAGTGTCAGCTACGCCTTCGCCGTCTTCCGGTCCGTGCCCCCCGTCACAGCGGCATCTCGACGCCCTCGCGACGAACGGCGGTGAGA
>SLSJ01000275.1 GCA_007130525.1 Ectothiorhodospiraceae bacterium
AGAGCGGTCCATTTATTCGATCCTTTTCGTCAAAGAGGACCACTATTCTCCTCAAACGATCAAATAAATGACCTCGCTCTCCCACTCCCTCGCCTAATCCACCTAAGTCCGACAGGCTCCTAGCCCGCATATCTCACCGCCCTTCTACTACGCACGCCGATCTGCTCGCTGTGTCGGGGCGTACTCCCTGCAGCCGTCTCGACGTAGTGTCAGCTACGCCTTCGCCGTCTTCCGCTCCGTGCCCCCCGTCACAGCGGCATCTCGACGCCCTCGCGACGAACGGCGGTGAGATATGCGGGCTAGCGCCGGCCTTGTGGGCCGGCGCTCGGGCGCGTTCGATTTCCGCAGTGGCCTGTACGTATCCTTGTTTTTCTCGGTTGAACACCGGCGTCCCGGCGCATCTCCGGCAAGGCCGCATTGCGGGCTCAGGGAGGCGCAGGACCCCGCCGCCCCGCTGGAGCATGACGGTGTTCTCGTGACACCCTCCATGGTAGGCCGCCCGTGAGGCCTTTTCCATAAGGTCCGGGGCCGTCCATGGGAATTATGCCTGTTCCTCAGGGGCACGAATCTTCCTGTTATTGTTTCCGGAAACCGACATGCCGGCGGTCACCGCGAAGCGCATGGCCTGATCAATGCTCATGTCCACCGACTGGACGCTGTCACGCGGCAGCATCAGCGTGTAGCCGCCAACCTGATAGCTCATCGGCAGATACACCGCGATGTCATTGGGTCCGCCCAACTCCGGTGGCAGCGACTCGAAGTCTTCACGTGTAACCACGCCCAGCAGTCGCGCTTTCACTTCGCCGACAGTGACAGTGACGGTGACAACCTGGCTGGCCTTGTTGCTGCCGGCCGCGGAGAAAAACTGCATCAAATCCTGGACCGCGCCGTAAATGGTTTTCACCAGCGGAATCCGGTGCATCAATGCCTCACCCAGGTCGAACAGCTTGCGTACCAGCCAGGCGTTGAGTAACACCCCTACCAGGAAAATACCCACTGCCGCGAACAGCAGCCCCAGACCGGGGAAGTAGAACGGCAGCACGGCGTCCATCACACCGCCCACCACCGCCTCGGCGAGACCCGCCAGCCAGTAGAGCAGGTACAGGGTCACCACGATGGGCAGAACGGCAGCGAGCCCCTTGATGAAGGTGGAGCCCAGGGTGCGCATGCTGAAATAAGGCATTAGGGCGATCCTCAGTTGTTCCCGAATACGCGGCGCAGCAACTCGGTGGTACGGGCAGCCGGATCAGTGCGGATGCGTTGTTCTTCCTCGGCAAGCACCGTGAAAAGGCCATTGAGTGCCTGCTCGGTGACATAATCGTCCAGGTCCACCGACAGCGGCTGCACCAGCGGCAGCCGGTTCCAAGCCCGCACCAGTTCCTGGTAATGACCGTAGGCGTTGACCGACTGCAGGCGGCTTTGCACGATCGGCTGATAGCGCCTCCTCAGGGTGCCTTCGGACTGTTCGCGCAGGTACTGGGTCGCAGCATGCTGTCCGCCGTTGAGCACGGCGTAGACATCGGCCGGGCGCATGTTGCGGATAGCGTCCGAGAACACCGTGGTAGCCTCCTTTGCCGCCTCTTCCGCCGCACGGTTCATGGCCACCTCCAGTTGATCGATCTGCCCACCCAGGCCGATTTGCCGCATGCGGGTGGCCACCGCCTCGATCTCGTCGGGCAGGCCGATACGAATCATCTCGTTTGCCAGGTAGCCGTCAACGCGTCCGGTGCGCTCCACGGTCCTGCGCGTTCCCATCTGCAGGGCCTCTCGCAACGCCGACGCGATCGTGCGTTCATCGTCATTCGCTGTGTCGCGTTCGGCAACCGTGGGCAAGGAAACGCAACCTCCCAGCAGAAAAGCGGGCAGAACCAGAGAGGACAACAGGTGGATCATTCGATACACGGGAGACTCCATGTGTGGCGGGGCTCACTGTGTGGGTTGATGATTCAACACGATCGCGGCCCGTTCATTGTGCCGGCTGTCATCACACGGCAGCCGGTAGCTGTGGACGAGTGCGATTACGGGTGACGCCGGCGGCGGTACCGGTAGCGGGTCCTGCCTGTCGACGTCCACGATAGTGAACTTGCGTGCCACTGCCATGATCGCGATCGGCACCGTGAGCATCATGGCGAATACCGCCTGCACAATGCGGTATTCGAACGGATCACGTGTCTGGATGAACGACAGCGTGGAAACGTTGGCCATTGCCTAGCCCGCATATCTCACCGCCCTTCTACTGCGCACGCCGATCTGCTCGCCGTAAAGGCGCGTACTCCCTGCAGCCGTCTCGACGTTGTGTCAGCTACGCCTTCGCCGTCTTCCGCTCCGTGCCCCCCGTCACAGCGGCATCTCGACGCCCTCGCGACGAACGGCGGTGAGAAATGCGGGCTAGCAGGGGGCGCCAGTCGTGGTAAGCAGCAGCGCGACCGGCCGTTCGAAGCCCCGGCAGCGGGTGAGTCGTGCCCATTTTCCAACTGCTTCGGGGGAGGCGAGTCGAGGCGATCTTTCATTTATATTCGCTAAAGGCGCTCCCGGCGTATGCGGGCCTGTTAGTGGAACGATGAACCGGAATCGGACCGCATGCAACGCTGCTCACGGATTACGGCTTTACAATCCAGTCGCGCGGTACCAGGTAGCGGGTGTAGAGCTGTTCTTCCGGACTGCCCGGTTCCGGCGTCCACCCGTATTCCCAGCGGGCCAGTGGCGGCAGTGACATCAGAATGGACTCGGTGCGTCCTCCGGACTGGATGCCGAACCTGGTGCCGCGATCCCAGAGCAGGTTGAACTCCACGTAGCGGCCTCGACGATAAAGCTGGAATTGCCGTTCGCGCTCACCATAGTCCGTGTGCTTTCGACGCTGGACGATGGGTAAATAGGCCGGCAGCAAGTGATCGCCTACCGAACGCATGAAGGCGAAACTGCGATCGAAGCCCCATTCGTTCAGGTCATCGAAAAACAAACCACCGATACCCCTCTGCTCGTTGCGGTGCGGCAGGTGGAAGTAGCGGTCACACCACGCCTTGTAGCGCGGGTAGACGTCGTCCCCGAATGGTGCGCAGGCGTCGAGGGCGGTCTGGTGCCAGTGCTCGGCATCCGTGTCATAACCGTAGTAGGGGGTCAGATCGAAACCGCCTCCAAACCACCAGACGGGCTCCGCGTCCGCGCGTTCCGCCAGGAAGAAGCGGATGTTGGCATGCGCCGTAGGCACATGAGGATTGCGTGGATGGATGACCAGAGAAACTCCCATTGCCTGCCATGACCGGCCGGAGAGCTCGGGCCGCTGTTCGGTTGCCGCCGCAGGCAGGGTCTCGCCGTGGACATTGGAAAAGCCCACGCCGGCCTGTTCCAGTACCGGGCCGTCGCGCAGGATTCTGGTGCGGCCGCCACCGCCCTCGGCGCGGTCCCATGTTTCCTCCGCGAAACGCGCCTGGCCGTCTTCCTGCTCCAGGCCGGTACAGATTCGGTTCTGGAGTTCCAGCAGATAGCGGCGGACGGCGTCCGTATCCGGTGTCGTCATCTGTTGCTGCCCCATGACGGAGATATCCTAGCCCGCATATCTCACCGCCCTTCTACTGCGCACGCCGATCTGCTCGCTGTGACGGGGCGTACTCCCTGCAGCCGGCTCGACGTAGTGTC
>SLSJ01000177.1 GCA_007130525.1 Ectothiorhodospiraceae bacterium
CCGCTGTGACGGGGGGCACGGACCGGAAGACGGCGAAGGCGTAGCTGACACTACGTCGAGCCGGCTGGAGGGAGTACGCCCCTTTACGGCGAGCAGATCGGCGTGCGTAGTGGAAGGGCGGTGAGACATGCGGGCTAGCGTGACAGCCAACGCCAGAGTCTCTCCAGTGGACCGCCGCCGATATAGTGCCGCCAGGCCAGGGAAAACGTGATCTGGAAGCCCCAGATGGCAAGTACCACCCCCATCAACTGGCCCTTGTCGAATTGTCCGAACATCCCCAGCCCGAATCCGTAGAAGATGGCCGAGGCGATGACTGACTGCATGATGTAATTGGTCATGGCCAACCGACCCACAGCTTCCAGTGCCCTGAGAATGAAACTGGAAAGCCCGCTCTTGAGCGTGATGATTGCGATCGAGATCCATGCGAGGGCAATGGCTACGCTGGCCCAATGATTGGCGATCCGTCCGAGGAACAGGGAATAACGAAAGTCCCAGCCCACTGCGTGGTTGAACCAGATGCCCAGGATGACGACCGGCACCCCGAGCATCAGCCCGGCTGCTGCTATGCGGCGGTAGTCGTGCAGTGACCACTGGCCGGAGAGAAAGCCTACCCGCAGCAGGGCCATTCCCAGCAGCATCATGCCGAGCATGCGGAAGATCCGGTCCGACGCGAACATCCAGACCTGCGCCCCCATGGCGCTGAGCATGCGCTCGCCCGTCTGGGCAACCCATTCCGAAGTCAGCCGCGCGGTTTCCCTGGCGATCACCTCGGAAGTCGGTCCCCAGTATGTGGCGGCAAGCGCCTGGACCGTTTCCATGGGCATGAGGAACAACAGAAACGCGCTGATCAGAATCCATAGAATCATCGCCGCCGCATAGAGCAGAACGGCCAGAATGACCAGATCAAGCGGGCTCTTGTGCCGGAGGCGTACGGCCATGAGCCCGCAGAGCGCGTAGGCTGCCAGGATGTCTCCTGGCCAGAGCAGCAGGGCGTGGACCAGGCCGAATATCAGAAGCCACCACATGCGCCGCCTGAAACGAATTTCGAAATCGCTGCCGGGTCCCGGCGAGCCTTGCGCCATGAGCACGATGCCGGCGCCAAACAACATCGTGAGAATCGTGATGAATTTTTCCTCGGCAATCAGGTGGTTCAGGAGCCAGATCACCCATTCCGCGGGCAGTGGCTCTCCAAACGCCAAGGGGTTGATATATGCGCTCGACATCAGGCCGAACGACTCTATGTTGCGCAGCAAGATGCCGAGGATGGCGATGCCGCGCAGCACGTCCAGTGTGATCAGGCGCATGCTGGCGCCCCTGACCGCCGGAGCGGATTGTGACGTCCCTTCGGAGCGCATAGGTACGGAGGAGCGGGGTCAACCCACGAGCCAGATGGGCGATGGCGCGGTTCAATCCGTGTGCCCGGCCATTCGGCATCGGCGGGTCTGGACCGGTCCTGCTGTTCCGGAACCTGACTCGAGTTGCTAGGGTATCAGGCACGGCATCTGGAATGAATCGGCCAAACACGCAAGAGCACATTCGCCAGCCCGCATTTCTCACCGCCGTTGGTCGCGAGGGCGTCGAGATGCCGCTGTGACGGGGGGCACCGACCGGAAGACGGCGAAGGCGTAGCTGGCACTACGTCGAGCCGACTGGAGGGAGTACGCCCCGACGCAGCGAGCAGATCGGCGTGCGTAGTAGAAGGGCGGTGAGATGTGCGGGCCCGTACGTGGAATATGTTCACGTCGGGAGGTCAAGCACTCAGTGACGTCGAAAATCCTCCTTTTTCTGGTTATTTGCCTTCTGTTCATCGCCGCCTATTACGCCTACGCCAATTACGCGGCCGGGCTCTATTACCTGGCCGGTCGATATGATCGAATGATGAATCCCTACGGCGTGGATCCGGAGGCGCCGGTGCCGACGGATGCCGACGTCGATCTGCATCGCTCCATGTTCGTTGTCGATCTGCATGCGGACACCCTCAAGTGGGAGCGCGACCTGCTCGAGCGTTCCGCCTTCGGCCATGCGGACGTGCCAAGGCTGCGCGAAGGCAATGTGTCCCTGCAGGGATTCACCATCGTCACCAAGAGCCCCCTGCGCATGCCCTGGCGCGACTCGGTCAGTGCTCGCAGCCCGGACACGAATACCCTGCTTTCCCTCATGCAGGGCCGACCGATGTTCAGCCTCCGGGACCGGGCTTTCCACCAGATCGAGCGCTTCAAGGAAGCGGTGCGGCGATCGCGCGAGGGGGGTGGCACGGAGCTGCGACTGATTCGGGATGTCGAAGACCTGGGGCAACTGGTGGAGGACCGCCGGGCCGGAAGGGACGTGATCGGCGGTATTCTCGGAATCGAGGGCGGCCACTGGATCGGTGGCACGGCGGCCGACCATGAATCCGTCAGGGCGGACATCCGCGAACTGTTCGACGCCGGCGTGCGCATGTTCGCGCCCACCCACCGCTTCGATAATGCGCTGTCGGGATCCAGCGAAGGCTACGCGCGTTACGGGCTGACGGCACACGGGCGTACCGCACTGGAAGAGGCCGAACGTCTGGGCATCACCGTCGATCTGGCGCACATCTCGAATGACGGCCTGCGGGACGCCGGCGAACAGCTGGACAATCCCTTCATTGTTTCCCACACCGGTGTGCGCGCCAACTGCGAGGAGCCTTGCCGTCCGGATCGAAACCTCAGCGACGAGGACATTCACGTGGTGCTGGAGAACGGCGGTGTCATCGGAGTCGGCTACTGGCCGCAGGCGGTCGGTCCCAGTGTCTGGCGAATTGCCGACGCCATGGCCCACATCATGCGACTCGCCGAGGAACGCGGAGTGGATGATCCCGGTCGCCACGTCGCCCTCGGCTCCGATTACGATGGGTCGGTCACGCCGCTGATCGAGGTGAGCCACCTGGACGTCCTGACCGCCACCATGCGCCAACGGCCCGATCCGTTCACCGACTCGCAGATCCGCGACATCGGCGGCAGGAACGCCTGCCGCATATTCGCAACCAATCTGCCGGGCGGCAACGCCGAAACCTCCGAGCAACTCTGTACGAGGTTGAACGTTTCGTCGCCTCACAAGTGATACCGATTTCGGCACGACCGATGCCACAGCCTCTTCAGGAAACACTGAAGCATTCACGCGGCCGTGCGAATACTTCAGGGTTTACTTATGCGTCCGAGCGCCCGCATGCGACGTTCGGGGCGCCGTTTCCAATGGTGGGAAGGTCGAGGAAGGAGGGCACCCGCCAGACGGAAATCCCGGCGTGACTCCTGCCGACGAGCCCGCCCAACGCCGTTATCCGCCATCGCCATGCCGGTTATCACCGTCCGCTTGACGTGCCTGTCGGACTTGGGTGGATTCGCCGAGGGAGTGGGAGAGCGAGGTCATTTACTTGATCGTTTGAGGCGAATAGTGGTCCTCTTTGACGAAAAGGATCGAACAAAAGGACCGCTCTCCCGGTTCCACAGACAATTCAGCGTAAGTCCGACAGGCTGCTGGCCCGCATATCTCACCGGCCTTCTACTGCGCACGCCGATCTGCTCGCCGTGTCGGGGCGTACTCCCTGCAGCCGGCTCGACGTAGTGTCAGCTACGCCTTCGCCGTCTTCCGGTCCGTGCCCCCCGACACAGCGGCATC
>SLSJ01000161.1 GCA_007130525.1 Ectothiorhodospiraceae bacterium
GACACTGCGTCGAGCCGGCTGCAGGGAGTACGCCCCGACACAGCGAGCAGATCGGCGTGCATAGTAGAAGGGCGGTGAGATATGCGGGCTAGTAGCCTGACGGCTTGAGCCATTGTCGTGAGCCGAGCGGCAGGGGGAGGATGATCTGTCGATCATTCCAGGAGAATGGCGGGAGCTATTCAACGAAAAGGATCGGAATGACGGGCTGCCGCCCCACCGGCGCAGCAGATCCGCCTCGGGTCCGACAGATCCTCGGGAGCCAGTGGGGGCATGCGCGACGCAATATTGTCGCTTGCCGCATCCCGTACCGTAACGGGTTCCTGACCAAGGCCGTCGCCCGAAAGCATTGGAGCATTCCAGGCGCCCTGAAGGCGCGCCTTCATGATGCCCTGCCAAGCAGGGTGCGTTTTCCGGAGGCCGGCCCGTGCAAGTTGTTCTCATCATCATGTCCGTATTGATGCTTGCGGGCTGCGCTGGCTCCGACCGTCGCACCTTCGACGACGTCGCCGCCCACTGGGGCACCCGCTCGGCGGCAGACCTGAAGGCGGTGCTCGGCGAGCCGGCCGCCATCGCCGAGACCACCGACGGATTTGCGTTGCTGAGTTATCGAACCAGCCACGAGCGTGATCGCCTCCCCTTTGGTCGCTTTGTCCGTGCCTGCGAACTGGAGGTGGTTGTGGACGAGGCCGGGGGAATCCGTGACATGGGTTACCGGGGCAGCAGCGAACGCCGCAACGAGGACGCCGAGCGTGTCTGCTACCGCCTGTATGGCAGCCGTCTGAGCCGCGACATGGAAGCTGTCGGCAGCCGTTACGCCGGACCGGAGGAGCGGCCGCGTTTCTGGTAGCCGTATCGTCCTGACCAATCATCCGCGCACGGGAAGAAGATGCCATGAGCGTTCGCAACCTGAAATACCTGTTTCGCCCTGAATCCATCGCCATCATAGGCGCCAGCCGGACGGCCGGTTCCGTGGGCCAGGTCGTGGCCCGGAACCTGCTGAAGTCGGGGTTCGAGGGGCCGATCATGCCCGTGAATCCGAAGCACCGCGCCATCGAGGGTGTGCTCACCTATCCGGATGTCGAGAGCCTGCCGGTGACGCCGGACTTGGCCGTGATCTGTACCCCGCCCGATACCGTGGCCGAAATCGTCGGGGAACTGGGAGAACGAGGCACGCGAGCGGCCGTAGTGGTCACCGCCGGATTCGGTGAAGGCAACGAGGAGGAGGGAAAGCGGCGTTTACAGGAAGTGCTGGATGCCGCGCGCCCTCACCTGATGCGTATCGTCGGCCCCAACTGTCTTGGCATTCTGGTGCCTGAGACCGGCCTCAACGCCAGTTTTTCCCACTTGATGCCCGGGTCGGGCCATATCGCGTTCCTGACCCAGTCCGGCGCCATCGTGACGTCCGTGCTCGACTGGGCCGTTGATCGGCAGATCGGTTTTTCCCATATGGTGTCGCTGGGCACCATGTCCGATGTGGACTTCGGCGATCTGCTCGATTATCTGGCGAACGATCCCGAAACGCATTCCATTCTGTTGTACATCGAGGCCATCTCGAACGCGCGCAAGTTCATGTCCGCCGCGCGCGCGGCGGCGCGCATGAAACCGGTGATCGTGGTCAAGGCAGGTCGGCACGAGGAAGGCGCGCGCGCCGTTGCCTCCCACACCGGAGCCCTGGCCGGCGCGAACGCGGTCTATGACGCCGCGTTCAGTCGCGCCGGCATACTGCGGGTGGCCAGTCTGGATGAACTGTTCGAGGCCGTGCAGACCCTGGCGACGAGCAAGGTTCCCCGTGGCGACTGCCTGACCATAGTGACCAACGGCGGGGGCATGGGCGTGCTCGCCACGGATGCGCTGATCGATCACGAGGGAGAGCTGGCCGAGCTCGAGCCCGATACCCTGGAAAAACTCGATGCAGTCCTGCCCGCAACCTGGTCCCGCGCCAATCCGGTGGACATCATCGGTGATGCTCCCGGCGAGCGCTACGCCGATGTGCTGGATGTGCTCGCCGAGGCGAAGGAGGTGGACGCCATACTGGTTCTCAACTGCCCGGTCGCGGTGGCCGATAGCATGGACGCGGCGCGTGCGGTGGCCGAACGGGCCGAACGACTGACCCGGCGGCAGGGGGGGCTGCGTCACCGGCCGCTGCTGACAAGCTGGGTGGGTCATCATACCGCCCAACACGCGCGGACCCTGTTTGCCGAGCACCGTATTCCTTCGTACCACACCCCGGAAAGCGCCGTCCGGGCCTTCATGCACCTGGTGAAGTACCGTCGTTCCCACGAAACGCTGATGGAGACGCCACCGTCAATGCCGGAGGACGTGCATCCGGACCTGGAACGCGCGCGCGCAGGTATAGAGAAGGCCCTGGAGCAGGAGCGGGAATGGCTGACGGAACCCGAGGCGAAAGCGGTGCTGGCGGCTTACGGCGTGCCGGTGGTAAAGGGCTTCGTTGCCGAAACCACCGAGGAAGCGGAATCCTGCGCCGAGGAGATCGACGGGCCGGTGGCGCTCAAGATCCTGTCCCCGGATATCACCCACAAGATGGACGTCGGTGGCGTGATCCTCGACCTGGAAACGCCGGAGGCGGTGCGTACCGCGGCCAAGGAGATGCTGGCGCGGATAGAACAGGTTACACCGGATGCGCATATCGAGGGGTTCAGCGTCCAGGAAATGGTCCGCCGACCGGGCTCCTACGAGTTGATCGTCGGGATGAGCGACGATCCGCAATTCGGGCCGGTCATCCTGTTCGGTCAGGGCGGCACCGCCGTGGAGGTCATCAAGGACCAGGCGCTGGGGTTGCCGCCGCTGAACATGAAACTGGCCCAGGAAATGATTTCCCGGACGCGGGTTCATCGACAGTTGAAGGGGTTTCGCGGTCTGCCGGCCGCAGACACCGATGCCGTGGCGCTGACTCTCGTTTGCGTCGCCAAGCTGGTGGCGGACGTGCCGGAGATCACCGAACTCGACATCAATCCGCTGCTTGCGGATCAGAAGGGCGTGGTGGCGCTGGATGCGCGCATCCGGGTCAAGGCCACTTCCGAGCCGGCCGGGTCCAGGCTCGCAATCCGTCCGTATCCGCGGGAACTGGAGGAAACCGTCAGTCTTGACGAGAACCACGAATTCCTGATCAGGCCGATCCGGCCGGAGGACGCGCCGGCCCTTCAGGCCGGGTTCGCCAAGCTCACCAAGGAGGAGATCCGTCTGCGTTTCCACAACAACATGAAGACCCTGGACGATGTGACCGCCGCACGCTTCACACAGTTGGATTACGACCGCGAGATGGCATTGATCCTTACCGACCCGGCGCCCCCGGGTGAGGCGGAAATCTATGGCGTTGTCCGTATCAGCACTGATCCGGATAACGATACCGCGGAGTACGCCATCATCGTGCGCAAGGAGATGTCGGGTTACGGTTACGGTCGCCTGCTCATGGAACGGATCATCGATTACTGCAGGCAGCGTGGGACCCGCCGGATCGTGGGCGACGTGCTGCAGGAGAACCGGCCAATGCGGAAACTCTGCGAGTCGCTGGGCTTCAGCGAGGAGCCGGTCGAGGGCGATCCGGACATGGTTCGCGTGGAGCTGGTGCTGCGCTAGCCCGCATTTCTCACCGCCCTTCTACTGCGCACGCCGA
>SLSJ01000031.1 GCA_007130525.1 Ectothiorhodospiraceae bacterium
GGCGCCCCGCACCGGATCATGGCTTTCCCAACGAAGCCACCTCCCCAGAGTTTGGCATGATGAGTAGTAAGGCAGCGAGCCATCCGGCCCGCACCCGGTGCAACCGGCAATGATCGCGGTGGCGCTTTGCCGCGCCTGACGAAGGCGAGCCGGGGGAAGCCGCCATCGCCCGCGGCGACCGGCTGCATGATCGGAAGAAGGCGGCGCGCGGAGGTTGCCGAGTGGCCTCATCGCGCCGCCAACCGCGCCTTCCAGGAGCACCACACGGACGCCGCGAGACATTGAAGATGCTGATCGGAATGTCAGTATGTGCATACTGTCAGTGTGTCCACTCGGCAACAACGATCAGGGGAGACCTGCGATGAACGACGCCCAGAGCACACTGGTGGTACCGGTGGACGGATCGCCAGCCGCGGCCGACGCGGTCAGACATGCCGCTATGCTGGCAAAGGTACTGCCGGCATCCTTGCAGCTTCTGCATGTGGCACCCGATACTCCGGCGCGCCTGCTCGGCACACCCTCGGAGATGGCCGACTTCGGCAGGTTGCGACCGCTGGACGACAAGACGCTGCGCCAACTGCAGAAACGGGCCGGCGATGAGGCGCTGGAAAGGGCGCGTGCCGCGCTACCCGAGGGAACCGGTGCCGAGGACGTCCGGCTCCTGGGTGACCCGGCCACGGCGATTTCGGACCATGCGTCCGGTATAAGCGGGGCGAGGATCGTGATCGGCGCGCGCGGAAGGGGCAGGCTGACGTCGCTGGTTCTCGGCAGCGTCAGTCATCAGGTCATCCATGGTGCATCGTGCCCGGTAACCGTCGTGCGGGAGAATGCACCAGCCCTCGATCCTGATGCGGTCATTGTTCCGGCGGACGGCTCGGCCGCCGCTTTCCACGCCGTACAACTGGGCGTCCAGACTGCGTTGCGACTGGGAATCACGGTTCACCTGGTGCACGTATTCGCCGCCCGACCGGCGGATCTCCCCGGGCTGAGCAGCAGTACCGGCGGAATGCTGATCGCGGAACTCATGCAGGATGACCGTTTCCAGCAACTGGCCCGGGACAGCGCGCGCACCGTGTTCGATAACATCTATCGCACGCTCGGGGAGACCAACGCATCCTTCGAGGAGCATCTGCTCCATGGTCATGCCGCCGATTCCATACTGCGTTTTGCCGAGGACAACGCGGGACAGGGGCTCATATTCATGGGCCGTCGCGGGCTCGGGCAGGTCCGCGAAGTGATGCTCGGCAGCGTCAGCCACGGTGTGATTCACGGTGCGACAAATCCGGTGACGGTCACCACCTGATCGTTTCGGGCGGATTCCAGTCGATATACTGGTTGGTTTCGCTACGGGAAGTCGCATTCCATGTCCGACGACCATATACGCATCCGGGGCGCCCGCCAGAACAATCTGCGCAACCTCGATCTGGACCTGCCCCTGGGCGAGCTTATCGTGATCACGGGCGTGAGCGGCTCCGGCAAGTCGTCGCTGGCCTTCGACACGGTCTACTCCGAGGGGCAGCGGCGGTACGTGGAAACCTTCTCGCCCTATGCCCGACAGTTCCTGGACCGCATGGATCGACCGGCCACCGACCGGATCGAGGGCATTCCGCCGGCCATCGCCATCGATCAAACCAATCCGGTGCGCACGTCACGCTCCACCGTGGGCACCATGACGGAACTGAACGACCACCTGAAACTGCTGTTCTCGCGCATGGCGACCCCCTACTGCACCGGCTGCGGGCGACAGGTGCAGCGGGACGATCCGGAAACCATCGCGGACCGGCTGCTGACCCGCGCCCAGGGCAGGCGCGCCATGCTGACGGCAACAATCAGGTTGCCCAAGGGGCTCAACAAGCAGGACATGCGGGGCCTGCTTGAGCGCCAGGGCTACACCCGCCTTCATCGCGCTACCAAGGACTTCGTGGAAGTGGTGGTGGACCGGGTGCGTATCGCCCCGGACCACCGTGACCGCCTGGTGGAGGCAGGGGAGAACGGCCTGCAGCTGGGCCAGGGAAAGCTCACAGTCTACCCCCTGGATGAGGAACGCAGGCCGCTGGAGTCCTGGCGTTTCTCCGCGGACCTGCACTGTGCCGATTGCGACATCCATTACCAGGAACCCGTATCCAACCTGTTCTCATTCAACTCGCCCATGGGCGCGTGCCCGACCTGCCGCGGCTTCGGTCGTACGATGGGCATCGACTACAGCCTGGTGATTCCGGATGCGGACAGAACCCTGGCGGACGGTGCCATCAGGCCCTGGCAAAGCGGGCAATCGGCCGAATGCCAGAAAGACCTGATGCGCGCGGCATCCCGCCGCGGCGTCGCCACCGACATCCCCTGGCGGGATCTGCCCGAAGCCGACCGGGACTGGGTGCTGAACGGCGATGGCGGCAAGGGCCGGCACGGCTGGTACGGCGTAAAGGGCTACTTCGACTGGCTGGAGTCGAAAAGCTACAAGATGCACATGCGGGTGCTGCTCTCCAAGTACCGGTCCTACGATCTCTGCGAAACCTGCGATGGTGCCCGCCTCAGATCGCAGGCGCTGGCCTGGCGGGCGGGAAATCACGACGATGCCGATGCCGTGGTGGACCGCGGGCGGCGCTTTCGGCCCCGCGACAGCCGCATGAGTGAACAGGCCTTCTACGGCCTGCCAGGCCTCAACATCCACGACGTCATGCGGCTGCCGCTCGATCGCTGCCGCACGTTCTTCGACATGCTGCATCTGCCCCACGGCCTGGACGATGCGGCGGGACAGGTTCTGGACGGGATCCGCACCCGGCTGCGCTACCTGTTCCAGGTCGGCCTGGGGTATCTGACCCTGGACCGTCAGTCGCGTACGCTGTCCGGTGGCGAAGTGCAGCGCATCAACCTGACCACGGCACTGGGCACCTCGCTGGTGAACACGCTGTTCGTGCTGGACGAACCCTCCATCGGCCTGCATCCGCGGGACATGCAGAGGATTATCGGTGTGATGCGGCGGCTGCGGGACGCCGGCAACACCTTGCTGGTGGTGGAGCACGATCCGGAGGTCATGCGCGCCGCCGACCGCATAATCGATATCGGCCCAGGGCCCGGCGAACTGGGCGGGAACATCGTCTTCAACGGCTCACCAGCCGAGATTCTGACGGCCGAAGCCTGCCTCACCGGCGACTACCTTTCCGGCCGCCGGACCGTCCTTGCCGACCCCGAGGGCAGGCATCCGACCGAAGGTCCGGAACAGGCGGAAGCCGTCGGGACGCACTGCAAGATCCTCACCATCACCGGGGCCGCCGAGAACAACCTGCGCGACCTCACCGTGGAGATTCCGCTGCGACGCCTGGTCGTGCTTACCGGCGTTTCCGGCTCCGGCAAGTCCACCCTGATGCAGGACGTGCTGTATAACGCCCTCGCCAAGCTCAAGGGTCGGCCGGCGGATCCACCAGGGTCGTACCGGACCATGGAGGGCCATGAACAGATCGACAAGGTGGTTCTGGTGGATCAGTCGGCCATCGGCAAGACCACACGCTCCAACCCCGCCAGTTACGTGGGCGCCTTCGAACCCATTCGCAAGGCATTCTGCGTTCAGCCGGAAGCCAGACGACGCGGTTACACCGCTGGAACCTTCAGCTTCAACACCGGCAACGGCCGTTGCCCTGCCTGCGGCGGCAACGGCTTCGAGCATGTGGAAATGCAGTTTCTGTCCGACGTCTACCTGCGCTGCCCGGATTGTGACGGTCGCCGCTACCGGAACGAAGTCCTGGAAATCACGCTGCCGCCCGCACCCGCATGCAACCTCGGACCACGCTCGATCGCCGATGTGCTTGAGCTGACCGTCAACGAGGCGGTTCAGTTCTTCGCCGACAACCGTGACGTGTTGCGCGGCCTGGAGCCGTTGCAGGCGGTCGGTCTGGGCTACGTGAAACTGGGCCAGCCGGTACCCACCCTTTCCGGCGGCGAGGCCCAGAGGCTGAAGCTGGCAGGCCACCTGGCCAAGGCCGGCGGCCGGAGGCAGGAGGAGCGGGCGCTGTTCCTTTTCGACGAACCCACCACGGGGCTCCACTTCAACGACGTGGCGGTACTCCTGCAGGCCTTTCGCCGGCTGCTGGCAGGCGGCCACTCACTCCTGGTCATCGAGCACAACCTGGACGTGATGCTGGCCGCGGACTGGCTGATCGACATGGGCCCGGAAGGCGGCGACGGCGGCGGCGAAATTGTTTGCGCCGGATCCCCCCGGGAGGTCATGGCGGTGGACAACAGCCATACCGGAAGGGCCCTGAAAGCCCATCGCGAGGCTGCGAAGACGGCGGCGACGGCTTCCGGCACGCACGACACGGCCGCGGCTGACGCTCCAGCGCCGTACCGCGACCGCGCCATAGCCATCCGCAATGCCAGGGAACACAACCTCAAGGGCATTGACCTGCGTATCCCGCGGGACAAACTCACCGTGATCACCGGACTGTCCGGCTCCGGGAAATCCACGTTGGCGTTCGACATCCTGTTCAACGAGGGCCAGCGTCGGTATCTGGAATCCCTGAACGCCTATGCGCGGCAGTTCGTTCAACCGGCGGCCAGACCGGACGTGGACTCCATCCTGGGCATCCCGCCCACCGTGGCCATCGAACAGCGCACCAGCCGGGGCGGCCGCAAGAGCACGGTGGGGACCATGACCGAGGTACAGCATTTCCTGCGCCTCATGTACGTCAAACTGGGAACGCAGCACTGCCCGGGCTGCGCTGTCGAGATCCGGGCGCAGACGCCGGAAGCCATTCTGGCCAGGGTGATGTCGGACTATCGCGGCCACGAAGTGGAACTGCTGGCTCCGCTGGTGGTTGCGCGCAAGGGCTACTACACCGATCTGGCGAACTGGGCCGCCGGCAAGGGCTTCGCCCGGCTGCGCGTGGACGGCCGGATGACGGCCACCGACAGCTGGCCACGGCTGGACCGCTACCAGGAACACGACATCGAGTTGCCGGTGGGGCGCGTCGCCGTCCGGCCCGCCTGCGAGGAGCAGCTCCGCCGGTTGATTCGCGAGGGCCTGGCCTACGGCAACCAGACGCTGAAACTCAGCGCCCAAGGCATGGGGGAGACCACCTTCTCCGCCAGGCGGGCCTGCCCTTCCTGCAACCGCGGTTTCGGCGAACCCGACCCACGGCTCTTCTCCTACAACTCCAGGCACGGCTGGTGCCCCCGTTGTTACGGCACCGGCGCGGTAATAACCGGGTTCGATGCCGAACAGACGGGCGAGGAAGAAATCTGGAGCGAGCGGAACGACGGTGAGCCGGTGCGGTGCCCCGACTGCCACGGCCAGCGGCTGAACGAGACCGCGCTGGCCGTGCGCTTTCGTGAGCAGTCCATAGCCGAACTCTCGGCCTTGTCCGTGGAACAGGCGGCCGACTGGTTCGGGGATCTGGCCCTCCAGGGCCGCGAAGCGATGATTGCCCGCGACATCCTCCCGGAAATCCGGAACAGACTGGCTTTTCTGAAGGAAGTGGGACTGGGTTATCTTGCCCTGGACCGTGCGGCGCCCACACTCTCCGGAGGCGAAGCCCAGCGCATCCGGCTGGCGTCGCAACTCGGCTCCAACCTGCAGGGCGTCTGTTATGTTCTTGACGAACCCACCATCGGGCTGCATCCGCGCGACAACCGCATGCTCCTGGACACGCTGGCCCGACTGGAAGGCAAGGGCAACACCATCGTCGTGGTGGAGCACGACGAGGACACCATCCGCCGCGCCGAGCACGTGGTGGACCTGGGTCCCGGGGCCGGTGTGAACGGCGGCAGCGTGGTCGCCGAAGGCACGGTGGCCGACCTGCTCGCCGATCCCGCGTCGGTCACCGGCCGCTGTCTTGCCGATCCCCTGCGGCATCCGCTGCGGAAGCGGCGCCGGCTACAGCGGCCCGGGGAAGCGTTGCGTGTCCGCGGCGCCGCCGCAAACAATCTGCGGAACGTGGACGTGGACATCCCCCTGGGGCGACTGGTGGTGGTCACAGGGGTATCGGGCTCGGGCAAGTCCACGCTGGTGCGGGACGTGCTGGAAGACAACCTGAACCGCCTGCTGGCGAAGCGGCGCCTGTCCGATCCCCCGCCGCTCAGGGGCTGCCGGAGCATTGAGGGCTGGGAACCGGTGCAGCGGGTGCTGGAGGTGGACCAGGCCCCGATCGGCAAGACACCCCGCTCATGCCCCGCCACCTATGTGGGCTTCTGGGATGATATCCGCAATCTCTATGCCCGGACCGAGGAGGCGCGCATACGGGGCTATGGCGCCGGCCGTTTTTCGTTCAATACCAGGGACGGGCGCTGCCCGGGCTGTGACGGCCAGGGGTCAAAACGCATAGAGATGAACTTTCTGCCGGACGTGACCATGGGCTGCGAGGTCTGCCGGGGTCAGCGATTCACGCGGGAAACCCTGTCCATCAACTGGAAGGGCAGGTCGGTCGGGGATGTCCTGAACATGTCCGTCGACGAGGCGGTGGAATTCTTCAGCGCCCACAGCAAGGTGCATCACGCCCTGACCCTGCTGCAGGATGTCGGGCTGGGCTATCTCACCCTGGGCCAACAGAGCCCCACGCTCTCCGGCGGCGAGGCCCAGCGCATCAAGCTGGTGACCGAACTGGCCAGGGTGCGCCCGGACACCAGGCGGCGGCCGCCGCACACCCTCTATGTGCTCGATGAACCCACGGTGGGCCTGCACATGGCTGACGTGGAAAAGCTGATCCGGGTACTGCACCGGCTGGTGGACTCCGGCCACACCGTGGTGGTTATCGAACACAATCTGGACATCATGGCCGAGGCCGACTGGCTCCTGGATATGGGCCCGGAAGGCGGGATCCGCGGTGGCCGGGTGGTGGCGCGCGGCGTTCCGGAGAACCTGGCTGTCGAGGGCGAGTCCCATACCGCCCGCATGCTTGCGCGCTTTCTGGCGGAAAGAGCTTGGGACAGGCGGGCGCTCGCGGCTTCCACGGGCCCGTGACGTTCCGGGAACGGCAGGTCCATTCGCGTACACAGGGCGTATGCCGCGCTCGCCCGGGAGGCCGCACGGGGGCCGACCCGGCAACGGACGGGCCCGCCACTTACCGCCTGGCGCCGGACCTGACGGCCGGGGTCAGACCAGGTCGTTGGCGTACAGCAGGAAGGCGTAGCGTTCCGCCACCTCCTCCAGGAAGTCGAAACGACCACTGGCGCCTCCGTGACCCGCGCTCATGTTGGTCTTCAACAGCAGCAGGCCGTCACCGCTGGACTCCGCCCGCAGTCGGGCCACCCACTTGGCCGGTTCCCAGTAGGTAACCCGGGGGTCCGATACCCCGGCCGCGACGAACAGGTGCGGATACGCAACTGCGCGCACGTTGTCGTAGGGGGAGTAGGACAGAATGGTGTGGTATGCCTCGGCGTCCTCGATGGGGTTGCCCCATTCCGGCCATTCCGGGGGCGTCAGTGGCAGGTCCGGATCCAGCATGGTATTGAGCACGTCCACGAACGGCACGTCAGCCACCGCCGCCCGGAACAGTTCCGGGCGGCGGTTGATTACAGCCCCCACCAGCATGCCGCCCGCGCTGCCGCCGTGGACACTGATTCGGCCGACTCCGGTATAGCCGGCCTCGACAAGGCGCTCGGCGCAGGCGATGAAATCGCTGAAGGTATTGGGCTTGTGCCGCATGCGGCCCTCCCGGTACCAGCGGTAGCCGCGTTCACGTCCGCCCCGCACATGGGCGATGGCGTATACGAAACCCCGGTCCACCAGGCTCAGCCGGTGCGGTGAAAAACCGGGCAGGCTGCTGATGCCGTAGGCGCCATAGCCGTAGAGCAGCAGGGGTGTCCGGGGTCCTGGCTGCAAATCGGCCCTGTGGAAAAGGGAGACGGGCACCTGCTCGCCGTCGGGCGCCGTCGCGAACAGGCGCCTGGACACGTAATCGTCGGGGTTGTGGCCGCTGGGGATCTCCTGCTCCTTGCGCAGGACACGGCTGCGGCGGGCCATGTCGTAGTCGTAAACACGCCCCGGCGTTGTAAAGGAACTGTAGGTGAAACGCAGGGTGTCGGTGACGAACTCATAGCCGGGAATCACACCCAGCTCGAAGCATTCCTCGTCGAAACCGAGTTGGTGCTCGGCGCCGTCGGCCATCGCCCGCACCACGATGCGAGACTGTCCGTCCTCCAGCTCCAGCCGCACCAGCCAGTCGCGATATGCCACCATGGTCCGGATCAGGCAGCCCGGCCGGTGCGGCACCAGCACCCGCCAATCGTCCGTGGACGCCGTCTCCAGTGGCGCCGTCATGATGCAGTAGTCCTCCGCACCGGAGGCGTTGGTCCGGATCAGCCAGCGTTCGCCGTGATCCTCGACATCGTATTCCAGGTCACGCTGACGCGGCAGCAGGAGCCTGGGGGGCGTTTGAGGCGCCTCGGTGGGGATGACGCGGCTCTCCGAGGTGGTGTGGTCGTGGGATTCGATCACCAGAAAACGGCTGCTGGCGGTGCGCCCGACACCCACGAAGAAGCCCGGATCCTGCTCCTCGTAAACCAGTGGCGCTGCGGCGGGATCGTCGCCCAGGCTATGCCGTCTCACCCAGCGTGGCCGGTGGTCGTCATCGAGGACGGTATAAAACAGCGTGCGGCCGTCGGCCGCCCAATCCAGGGCCCCGTGCACGTTGTCGATCACGTCGGGCAGATCCTCACCGGTTTCCATGTTCCGAAAGCGGATGCTGTACACCTCCGCCCCGCTGGTATCGACGGCGTAGGCGAGATACCGATGATCCGGTCCGTGCTCCACGCCGCCCAACCGGAAATATGCAATACCTTCCGCCTCGCGATCGCCGTCGAGCAGAATCCGCTCTTCGCCCTGCTCGCCATGCCGGCGGCAGATGATGGGGTGCTGCCCCCCCTCGCGGAAGCGGCTGTAATACCGCCACTCGCCATCAGGCAGTGGTACGGAGCGGTCATCCTCGCGGATGCGCCCGCGCAGTTCATCCACCAGTTGCCGGCGCAGCTCCGCGAGCGGTTCAAGCGCGGCTTCGGCCCAGGCGTTTTCCGCCTCCAGGTACGCGCGGATGTGCGGGTCAAGGCACGTCGGGTCGCGCATGGCCTTGCGCCAGTCAGGATCACGCATCCAGGCGTAGCCATCTATCCTGGTATGGCCGTGACAGGTGACCGCATGCTCGCGGTAGTCGGCAACCGGGGGGCTAGCCCGCATATCTCACCGCCCTTCTACTACGTACGCCGATCTGCTCGCTGTGTCGGGGCGTACCCCCTCCAGCCGGCTCGACGTAGTGTCAGCTACGCCTTCGCCGTCTTCCGCTCCGTGCCCCCCGTCACAGCGGCATCTCGACGCCCTCGCGACGAACGGCGGTGAGATATGCGGGCTGGCACCAATGGTCTGTTGCTGGGATCTGGTGTTCACGGAAACTCCGGTATCGAATGAAGGGTCAATCAGGAGCGAACAAGGTTATACCGTATAGGGCGAACCGTAACAGGGCAGCCGGCGGCAACGGCACCAGCAGGGGGCATCATTGTCGCCGGATAGTCGCCTGCCGGCCATGTTCCGGCTGGTGGCGCGATTCCTGCTGACCCCGGGGCAAAGCTCACATCTCACTGGAGGATGTCGATGTTCACCCGAACCCGCGCCCGACCGTCAACTGCTGACCGGGGCGAACCCCTGCCGATATTCCTGGATGTGGAAGCCTCGAGCCTGGATTTGGGAAAGAGCTACCCCACCGAGGTGGCCTGGTCGCTTCCGGACGGCGGCATTCGCTGTCACCTGGTGCGCCCGGCGCCGACCTGGGACGACTGGAGCCCGCGCGCCGAGCAGTTGACCGGCATCAGCCGCCACCGGATCGAAGCCAGTGGCCGACCGGTCCGTGAGGTGGCGCTGGCCATGAATCGGGATCTCGCCCGCCGGACGGTGTACTGCGATGGCGGCATCCATGACCGCTTCTGGGTCCGGCGCCTTTTCAACACCGCGGGTGTTCCCTGCCATTTCGATCTCGCGCCGGTCGAAGCGCTTTCCTGGCATCAGTACTGCGCGTTACTGCCCCCGGCCGAGGTCGAGTCCGTCAGGCTGCAGGCCCGACTGGATGCAGGACCCGCGCATCGGGCCGATCGGGACGTGGATTTCCTGTTGCGATTCTATCGGGCGCTAGCCGAGAGGGCGAGTCGTTGAAGTGCCTGCGTGAGCGTGGAAACGAGTAGCTGGCCGGCCGTGGACGGGGTTGCGCCGTATACGATCACGCCGTCTTCATGGCCACCCATGACGAACAGCCCCCGGTCAGGTTCCAGCCGTTCCACGCACAGCCGTTCCACTTCGCCGGCCATGGCCGGCGTGCCATAGGGAACGGCCGGATCCGAGCAGGGCAGGCCCAGGATGTCCGCCATGCGCCAGATGTCCGGACTGTGGCCGTGAAGCACGCAGCCGGCCCGCGGGCGTGCCGCATAGACCGCGCCGTGACTGAGCGCCTCCGAAGACGGCGGCACCGGCCCCTCGGCGACAATCAGGTTGGCTGCGACGTCGCAGCGCAAGACGCGGCAGTATCCGTCCGGCCCCAGACTCGCCAGATGCCCGGTCTGGCTGCCGGTCACGAGAAACCCCCTGCCCCCGGCATCGCGCATACTGACATTGCCGAACCCAAGACCGTGGTAGCGCGCGGGATCCTGCCCCACCAGACCGAGGCGATGAAGTACCGTGCGCCAGGCATCGAGTTCGGCGATCACGGCGATCGCCGCCGGCGGAGCGGCTCGGTGCTCCAGTCTGAAGCGTATGACGCCTTCCCGTTCTTCCATGACCACCGACCGCGATCAGGCGCTGCCGGCGGTCATGTCATCCGGCGAGTGGTAATACTCGCTGCCCCGCGCCATTTCCTCCACCATTCCCAGCAGTTCGCGAAGCCGCCACTCGGCCGTACGCAGGGATGCGCAGTCCGCACAGCGCGGGTCATCGCAGGGTTGGTGGGCATACAGCCAGTAATGAATGGCACCGGCCAGCAGGCCATCGGCGATGTCCCGGACGTCGGCGTCGACTTCCCCGTCCGCCAGCCGATTGGCCATGTCTACGGCCTGACGGGCTGCCTGATCGTAGCTGTCAGTCTCGCGTTCCATCCTTACGCCCTCCCACTAGCAATGCCGGCGCCCTTGTCCATGAACGGGACCGGACTGGAAAACATTTGCCCACAAATTCTACGCGTTCGCCGGACAAATTCACCCGTGCGCGCTGCTGTTGCCAGAAATCCCGCCGACCGACCGTCGAATAACCGCAAGTTGTTGATAGTCTGGGTTTTCAGAAAAAACGGCCAAAAGTTCATCAAACTGTCATCAGGCTTTGTGGCACAGGGTCGACAGGCGCCCATCAAGGCATCATCCACATAGTTATCCACAGCTTTTGTGGATAAGGTCGTCAATGGCGCTCCGGCGCCCTGAAGCGCCTGCCATTGGCAGCGGTCCACGCTATGATGCCGGTATGGAGAACTCCCGGACCGGGGAAAATCGACCCATGAGTATCCTCCCGCGCCATCTCGCCACTGCGGCACTGCTCCTGCTGTTGCTGCCTTGCATCTCCCTGGCACAGAGTCAGCGTACCGAAAAACATGACATCCGTGTGGAATCCCTGGCGGAGGGCCTCGCACATCCCTGGGCCGTAGCCTTTCTGCCGGACGGGCGCATGCTGGTCACCGAACGCCCCGGCCGCCTCTTGCTCATCGACATCGACCGCGACGCGCGCAAGCACATCGACGGACTGCCGGATATCGCGGCCACCGGCCAGGGTGGTCTGCTCGACGTAGTCCTGCACCCGCGCTACAAGGAGACCGGCTGGATATACCTGAGTTATGCGGCACCGGGATCAGGCGGCAGCACGACGGCGGTGGGACGTGGCCGGATAAGGGGTGACCGTTTGGTGGATTTCGAGGAAATCTTCCGTGCCGAACCGGCCGTGCGGGGCGGCCGCCATTTCGGCTCCCGCATGGTCTTCGATCGAGACGAATACCTCTATATCAGCATCGGTGACCGCGGCGAACGAGACCGCGCGCAGGATACCGCCGACCACATCGGCACGGTCATACGGCTGCACGATGACGGAGCCACGCCGGATGACAACCCGTTCGCGGTGGACGGCACCGGCAGACCCGAGATCTACACCTACGGGCACCGCAATCCGCAGGGCATGATCCTGCATCCGGAACGCGCCGAGATCTGGATTCACGAACACGGTCCGCGTGGTGGCGACGAACTCAATATCCTGCAACGCGGCGAGAACTATGGCTGGCCGAAGATGACACACGGCCGTGAATACCATGGACCGGAGATCGGTCCATCGCAACTGCCGGGGATGCAGCCACCCATTCATCACTGGACGCCTTCGATCGCACCCTCCGAAATGGCTTACTACGACGGCGGAGCCTTTCCGCGTTGGCGGGGAAACCTGTTCGTGGGGGCGCTGGCGCACACCCACCTCGCCAGGTTGGAAATGGACGCCGACACGGTTGCAGCCGAAGAGCGTCTCCTGGATGAATTCGGGTGGAGAATACGCGACGTACGCCAGGGCTCTGACGGGTTGCTATACCTCCTTGTCGATTCCGGCAATGGCGCTCTGCTTCGCGTCCGCCCGGCGAACTGATGCCGGCGCGCCGGCCGGGTCCAGCCGTCCGCGGCGTCGACACCGGCGCTGACGAATCCGTGTGGTGTGCCATTGACACGCCGCGGACACCCGACCCCCGGTGGATACGCCGCTGGAGGACGCACTACGGTTCGTGGTCACGGGCGCCGCGTCTCTCCAACATCAAGGGGTGTTCATGCATGTGATTGTGATCGGCGCCGGTGTGATCGGCACCACAACGGCCTGGTACCTCAATCGCCTGGGCCATGACGTCACCCTGCTCGACCGCGCCGGAAGGCCGGGAGAGGAAACCAGTTTCGCCAACGGCGGCCTGCTGCACGCCAGTCATGCCGAACCATGGAACGCGCCCGGCGTACTCTGGCAACTGCTCCGCTGGCTTGGGCGGGAGGACTCGCCACTGCTGCTGCGTCCGGCGCAGATCCCGCGGCTGACACGGTGGGGGCTGGGCTTTCTGCGCTACAGCCGTCGCCGGCACTTCGACCGCAACATCCGGCTCAATGCCGCACTGGCGGTTTACAGCCTCCGCATGCTGCGGGAACTGCGCCGCGACACCGGCCTTCGATACGATGACAGGCAGTCCGGCATCCTCAAGATATTTCGCGACCAGGCGGCAATGGACAAGGCCCGCCACGCATCCACGGTCATGGACGAGGCGGGCGTCCGCTATTCGGTCATCGACGGCAGGCACACTGTCGCCCTGGAACCCGCCCTTGCCGATGTCGCCCATGAACTGGTGGGAGCCATTTACTATCCCGACGACGAAAGTGGGGATGCCTGTCTGTTTACGCAACGACTGGCGGAACTCGCATGCGGCAGCGGTGTGCGGTTCCTGCCGGAAACCGGCGTCCGGCGCCTGAAAATCAATGATGACAGGATACTCGGGCTGGAAACGGACCGCGGGCACATGAGCGCCGACGCCTATGTGCTGGCGGCCGGAAGTTACAGTCCGCGATTGGCGCGACAGGTGGGACTGCGCCTGCCGATCTACCCCGTCAAGGGTTATTCCGCCACCCTGCCCGCGGACGGCTGGAACAATCAGCCC
>SLSJ01000009.1 GCA_007130525.1 Ectothiorhodospiraceae bacterium
ACCAGCCGCGAGATGTCGTCACGGTAATCATTGGGGTCAACGAGGACGAGTATGGCAGCGACCGCGGCTACGGCGAGAATCAGCAGGCCGACAACCGCGGCGACAACCCATTTGACGATGCTGGTCATCTCCTGTTCCTTGAATATGTGTTCCGGCTTCTATACTTGGGGTAGATGCGTTCACCGTACCGTGTTTGGCAAATCCCCTGAATCACCCGCGCCAGGTTCTTTGCAGAATAGCGCGGGCGGGGGTGTTTTGCCGTTCTCCCCATGCCATTGAACGCGTCTGACTCGCTCGCCACAAGAGGAAATCACACCAGAACTGAAGACAAGACTAACGCATCGACGTTCCACGCAGGCAGTTACAGGAGAAGACTCATGAGCCGATACTGTGTCGTCGTCGCCGAGGGATCGCGAGCACGGTTTTTCACGCTGGAACAGGCGGAACTACCGGAGCTGGAATCCGGACCGAACCTGGTTGAAAAGAGGACCATGGTCAATCCGGAACATCAGGCGCATGCCGATGTGTTGTGGACCGACCGCATGGGGCGTAACCGCTCGCCCAACGGCCAGAGCCACAGATATGACGACCACCGCAGTCAACGAACCGAAGAGATGGAGCGGCGATTCGCGCGCGATATAGCCCGCGAACTGGACAGCATGACCCGTGCCAACGGCACTCGCCGCGTCGTACTCTGCGCCGAAAAGCGCATGCTGGGATTTCTTCGCCGAACCATCCAGGGCAACATGCCATCCGACGTCGACCTGCAGGAAATCGCAAAGGACCTGGCAAAGCTCACACCGCACCAGCTACATGAACGCCTGGCGCGGGAAGGCCGTATCCCCCGCAGAACGGGGCGCAAGGGCCACTGAATGCAACCACGGCGCTGGGAAAACAAGCAGTGACCGGGCATACGAATCCATCGAACCCCGCGCGATCCGCGGGGTTCTTCAGTAAAGGGGCAACCGCAGAATTTGGAGCGGGTGATGGGAATCGAACCCACATTAAGAGCTTGGGAAGCTCCCGTTCTACCATTGAACTACACCCGCATAGTCGGCATGACAACGACCCAGGCGAACTCCGCCTCATTCTGCGGTGTCGACGAAGAGCTGGCAAGATCTGCGCGACCAAAGCGGCACGGATCCCATCCCTGCCGCTTCGTGGCCGGTGATCGTGTAAACTGCGCGCAAATATCCATATCGATTCAGCCGCATGCAGATCAGAGTCAACGGCGAAAGCCGCGAAATAAGCGACCAGGCCACCGCGGCCGACCTGATCCGTGAACTCGGACTCGAAGGGCGCCGCGTGGCCATGGAAATAAACGGCGAACTGCAGCCGCGCAGCGGCTACGCCGATCGCCACCTTGATGCCGGTGATCGCGTCGAAATCGTGCATGCCATCGGTGGCGGCTGAGCAACCGGGAGGCGCTGCCCCGGAGGCATGAAAGCGGCAACCGTGGGCCGTACAGCCCATACCAGCACCAGGAACGCACGTTAATGTCAAACGACACCCTCACCATCGCCGGAAGCGACTATCGGTCACGACTGCTGGTCGGCACCGGCAAATACCGCGATCTCGAACAGACCGATGCGGCGATCCGCGAAAGCGGAGCGGAGATCGTCACCGTCGCCATCAGGCGCTCGAACATCGGGCAATCGGCCGATGAACCCAACCTGCTGGACGTGATCTCTCCGGAACGCCACACCATCCTGCCGAATACCGCCGGCTGCTACACGGCCGAGGACGCCGTGCGCACCTGCCGCCTGGCTCGCGAACTGCTGGATGGTCACAGCCTGGTCAAGCTGGAAGTGCTTGGCGATACCACGACCCTGTACCCGGAAATGCGCGAAACCTTCCGGGCGGCCGAACAGCTGGTGGCCGACGGTTTCCAGGTCATGGTCTACATGACCGACGACCCCATAGCCGCACGCCAGCTCGAGGATATCGGCTGCGTGGCGGTCATGCCGTTGGCCGCGCCCATTGGCTCGGGACTCGGCATCCAGAACCGTTACAACCTCCGCACCATCATCGAGAACGCCGGGGTTCCGGTACTGGTGGACGCCGGCGTCGGCACCGCATCGGATGCCGCGGTGGCCATGGAACTGGGCTGCGACGGCGTGCTCATGAACACTGCCATCGCCGGCGCCCGCGATCCCGTTCGCATGGCCCGGGCCATGCGCTTCGCCGTCCAGGCGGGCAGGGACGCCTACCTGGCCGGACGCATTCCCAGAAAACGTCATGCCAGCGCCTCTTCGCCTCTGGACGGAACGTTTTTCTAGAATTTCCTGCGGGACAGGTCCCGAGCGCGGAGATGCCGGAGCGCGGGGCGTGGCTATTCGCGGCCGAATGCCCGCTCCCGCAAATATTCGGGGCAATTGTTTTGCCGACACTGAATAACGGGAACCACAGCGTCGGATTCGATGATCATGACGGAGCGCATGGATAAACCGGCACAGTCCGATACGGCGCCAAGGCGCCCCATCCGCAGTTACGTGCGTCGCGAAGGGCGCATGACCCAGGCGCAGCAACGCGCGCTCGATGAACTGTACGCGCGCTACGGGGTTCCCGGCGACGGACACGTGCTCGACCCGCAAGCCCTGTTCGGCCGAAGGGCACCGCTGGTGGTGGAGATCGGTTTCGGCAACGGCGAGTCCCTTGCCGCCATGGCCGCCGCCGACCCGGAACGCGACTACCTGGGCATCGAGGTGCACAGGCCCGGCGTCGGGCACCTGCTCAATCGCATCGAGGAGCTGGCGCTGACCAACGTCCGGGTAAGCTGCGAGGACGCCGTCGAGGTCCTCAGGGATCGTTTGGAGGACGGCAGCGTGACGAGGCTGCAGCTTTTTTTCCCCGACCCCTGGCCCAAGAAGCGTCATCACAAGCGGCGCATGGTGCAACCCGCATGGGCCGCTCTCGTGTCTCGGAAGCTGGCACCCGGGGGCATCCTCCACATGGCCACGGACTGGGAACCTTACGCGCAGCACATGCTCGAGGTGATGGAAAGCCGGCCGGAATTCACCAATTGCGCCGGCCCTGGGCGGTTCGCACCTGATCGCGGCCACCGGCCGGAGACCAAATTCGAACGCCGCGGGCTCGGCCGCGGGCACGGCGTATGGGATCTCATGTACGCGAGGAAGAGCTGAACCGGCCCCCTGCGGGCAACGGACAACCGGAGAGCCATCATGGAGTACCGATCACTGGGCACCACCGACCTCAAGGTAAGCGCCCTCTGTCTGGGCACCATGACCTGGGGCGAGCAGAACAGCGAGGCCGAGGCCCATGAGCAACTCGACTACGCGGTGGCGCGTGGAATCAACTTCATCGATACCGCCGAGATGTACCCGGTACCGCCCAGGCCGGAAACGCAGGGTCGCACCGAGGAGATAATCGGCAGCTGGCTGCGGGGCCGGAACGATCGAGACCGGCTTGTTGTCGCCACCAAGATCGCCGGACCCGGCCTGGATACAGTCCGCGGCGGCCGGACACGCTTCAACCGCAGACACCTGACCGAGGCCGTGGATCAGTCGCTGCGACGCCTGCAGACGGACTACATCGACCTCTACCAGCTTCACTGGCCGGCGCGGAACGCCAACTACTTCGGCAAACTCGGCTACGAACCCCGGGAAAGTGA
>SLSJ01000076.1 GCA_007130525.1 Ectothiorhodospiraceae bacterium
GGCTCGTGTTTGCCGGGGTCGACTTCCCAGAGTTCCTTGATGCCGAGCCCGTAGGTCTGCGGGTCGGAGTCGGCGCGCAGGTTGAATCGTGCTATCAGTTCCTGGGTCAGCGACCCGTGGCAGCCTTCACCGAACAGCGTCTGCCGGGCCTGCAGTTCGACGCCCGGTTCGTAATGGGGGCCGCGGCTGCCGTCATGCAACACGCCCATGTCGCCGGTGGCGACGCCCCTGACCGAGCCGTCCTCGTGGAACAGGATCTCGGCGCCTGCGAAGCCCGGGAATACCTCCACCCCGATGGTGTCGGCCTGTTCCGCCATCCAGCGGCAGACATTGCCGAGACTCACGATGTAGTTGCCGTGATTACGCATCTGAGGCGGCGTCGGCAGCCGGTAGGCCTTGTCCCGAGTGAGAAACAGAAAGCCGTCATCGTTTCCCGCGGGGGTGTTGAGCGGTGCGCGGCGGTCCCGCCAGTCGGGCAGGAGTTCGTCCAGTGCCCGGGGTTCGATGACCGCACCCGACAGGATGTGCGCGCCTACTTCGGAGCCTTTCTCGATGACGCAGACGGAGAAATCGTCCCTGCCATGTTCCGTTGCCAGCTGCCGCAACCGGATGGCGGCCGCCAGACCGGCGGGGCCGGCGCCGACGATCAGGACGTCGAATTCCATGCATTCCCGGTCGGTCCGGTGTTCCTTCGCCATTACCGTCTCCGGAATCAGAAGGCGGCGAAAACCGGGGAACGCCCCGGGATCGGGGCATCGTCGTGGTTTTCGCCGCCGTGAGCGTAGATGTGGCTATTATTTCTCGACGAACGCGCGTTCGATCACGTAATCGCCTTTTTCCCCGATCCGCGGCGAGATCCGGAAGCCGCGCTCGTCCAGCAGGGCGCAGGTATCCTCGAGCATTGCCGGGCTGCCGCAGATCATGGCGCGGTCCACCGTCGGATCCAGTGGCGGCAGTCCAATATCCTCGAACAGCTTGCCGCTCCGGATCAGGTCGGTCAGACGGCCGCGGTTGCGAAACGGCTCGCGAGTAACAGTCGGGTAATAGATCAGCTTCTCCCGGATCTCGTCGCCGAAGTACTCGTTCTTCGTGATCTCCCGGGTGATGAAATCCTGGTAGGCGAGTTCGCTGATCATGCGTACGCCGTGGATCAGTATCACTTTCTCGAAGCGCTCGTATGCATCCGGGTCCTGGATCAGGCTGAGGAACGGCGCAAGCCCGGTACCCGTGCTCAGCAGGTACAGGTGCTTGCCCGGGTGGAGGTCATCCAGCAGCAGGGTGCCGGTGGGCTTGCGGCTGGTCATAACCTCGTCGCCTTCCTTGATGTGCTGGAGGCGGGAGGTCAGGGCGCCGTCAGGCACCTTGATGCTGAAGAATTCAAGGTGCTCTTCGTAATTCGGGCTGGCGATGCTGTAGGCACGCATGAGCGGCTTGCCCCCGACTTCCAGGCCCAGCATCACGAACTGGCCGTTCTCGAACCGCAGGCTTTCGTCACGGGTAGTGCGGAAACTGAACAGCGACTCGTTCCAGTGATGTACGCTCAGCACCCGTTCCGTTCCGAGCTTGCTCATATCCTACCCTCGTATCGATCAGTCGTCGCACAAGCGACGGCGTCCACAGCCGCAACCATGATTGTTGCGACGCAGTTTAGAGGTTCAAGGCATATCTGTTAAATGGATTATTCGAATAACCTATATTGATTGGGCATAAACCACCGACTGCATGCGCCCGGCGCCTGGCCCCGCGGGTGCCTCGAATCGTTTGCGTAAGGGCGTTTCCCGAGCGCGCGGAATGCTGGCATCATGCGGGGAGGGTCTCGCCCGGTATGGAGGTCCCGTCCCGATGGCGGTGAAACAGTTACGGTGGCTGGCGGCAGGCGTTGTCTCCGGCCTGGTCGTGTCGACGGCGCATGCCGCCGCCGCGGAGCCTGATCCCCGACGCACGGAACTGCTTGCGGGCGTGTGTTTCAGTTGTCACGGCACCGATGGCCGCCATGGCGGCGATTTCGAACCCCTGGCCGGGCGTTCTTACGAGGCGCTGCAGGACACCCTGCTGGCGTTTCGTGCCGATACCGTCCCCGGCGCCACCGTGATGCCGCGTCTGGTCAAGGGCCTGGACGAGGACGAAATCCGAGCCCTGGCCCGCTACTTTTCATCCCTGGAAGCCAGTTCGGCGGAGGTGTCGCGTTGATGGCAGGGGTGCCGATCAGCCGTCGTGCCGTACTCAGGTTTCTGGGCCTGGGCGTCGCCGCCCTGGGTGCCCGGGGTTTCCCGGCCATCGCCGGCGGTGATGGCGGACACGTGGTCGTCGTTGGCGGTGGTTTCGGTGGTGCCACCGCGGCCCGTTACATCCGGCGCTTCGACCCGTCCATCCGCGTCACCCTGGTGGAACCGCGTGCACGCTTCTACACATGCCCGTTCAGCAATCTCTACCTGGCCGGCCTGCGGTCGTTCGACAAGCTGGGACATGGTTACGACGCCCTGCGCCGGATTCACGGTGTCGATGTGGTGCCGGCATGGGTGGAGGATGTCGATACCGTTGCCCGGCACGTGCGGCTGCGTGACGGGTCGCGCCTGGCTTACGACCGGCTGTTGCTGTCCCCGGGCGTGGACATGGACTGGCAGGCCCTGGAGGGATACGACGCCGCTGCCTCGGAACATGCGCCGCATGCCTGGAAGGCGGGCTCGCAGTCGCATCGCCTGCGCCGCCAGCTCGAAGCCATGGACGATGGCGGAGTGTTCATACTCTCCGCTCCGGCCAATCCCTATCGCTGTCCGCCCGGCCCCTACGAGCGCGTCAGCCTGATCGCCCATTTCCTGAAGCGACACAAACCCCGCTCCAAGATCCTGTTGCTGGACGCCAAGGACGGGTTTTCCAAGCAGCCCCTGTTCATGGAAGGCTGGCAGGCGTTGTATGGCGGCATGATCGAATGGGTGGGCCTCTCCGCCGACGGCCGGGTGCTGCGGGTGGACGCCCGCAGGCGCGAAGTCGAAACCGAGTTCGGAGCCCGCCATCGCGCCGCAGTGCTGAATGTCGTGCCACCTCAGAAGGCCGGCCTGATCGCCCATCGTGCCGGCGTCACCGACCGCTCCGGCTGGGTCCCGGTGAAACCGGAAACCTTCGAAAGTCGACAGGTGGACAACGTATACGTGGTCGGCGATGCCACGGTGGCCGCACCCATGCCCAAATCGGCGTTCTGCGCCAACAGCCAGGCGCGGATGGCGGCCGCGGCCATCGTCGCTTCGCTGCAGAACCGCGCACCACCGGAACCGGTCTGGGCAAATACCTGCTACAGCCTGCTGGCCCCGGAATACGGGATTTCAGTGGCCGGTGTCTATCGCCTGATCGACGGCGAGATCGCCGAAGTGCCGAATTCGGGCGGCATCAGCCCACTGGAAGCCGGCAGCGATTTCCGCGCCCGGGAGGCGCGCTATGCGCAACGCTGGTATGCATCCATCTGCGACGATACCTGGGGCCCGCGTGGTTAGCCCGCATATCTCACCGCCCTTCTACTGCGGACGCCGATCTGCTCGCCGTGACGGGGCGTACTCCCTCCAGCCGGCTCGACGTAGTGTCAGCTACGCCTTCGCCGTCTTCCGGTCCGTGCCCCCCGTCAC
>SLSJ01000239.1 GCA_007130525.1 Ectothiorhodospiraceae bacterium
CACCCGAGGTGGAGGGTATTCACGGCGGCTGGTGCATTGCCGAGGAGATCATCTCGCGCGGGCATCAGTGCACCCTGGAAGGCTTCGTCTGGCAGGGCGACGTGGTCATCTACGGTGTCATCGACAGCCTCCGGCAGGAAGCGGTTGAGTCCGTGCTGTCGCGGTATCGGTATCCATCGCGGCTGCCCGGGCCGGTACAGCAACGCATGGCCGAGGCTACCGTCCGCCTGCTGGAGAATTCGGAGCTGGACAACGCGGCCTTCAATATCGAGTTCTACTGGGATGACGAGACCGACGCGATCCGGCTGCTGGAGATCAATCCGCGGATCTCCAAGTCGCATTGTCCGTTGTTCGAGCTGGTCGCGGGCGCTTCCCATCACGAGGTGCTCGTTGAACTGGCGTTCGGCAGGCGGCCGCAGTTTCCCCGCAAGGAAGGCGAATACAGGATGGCGAGCAAGTGGATGCTGCGCCGCAGCCGGGATGCCTTCGTCAAGAGGGTGCCGACACCCGGGGAGCTTGCCGGAATCGAGCGCAGCGTGCCGGGCACGCGCATTGTCGTGGAGGCCCGTCAAGGCCGGCGCTTGAGTGAACTCGAGGACCAGGACAGCTATACATTCGAGTATGCGGCCGTCTTCGTCGGCGGAATGGATGAGAACGAGATCCTCGAGAAGGAGCAGGCCGTTGAGCGAATGCTGCCTTTTGAGTTTGAAGAGGTCGAATGATGAAGCCTGCCGTCGTCGAATCTTTTGAGTATCGGGTGCGGGTCATCGAACATGCCTGGATCGCCATGCCCGACGGCGTCCGGCTGTCGGCGCGAATCTGGCTTCCCGAGGGGGCGGGGGATGTCCCGGTTCCGGCCATTCTCGAGTACATCCCCTATCGCAAGGGGGACTTCACCGCCGTGCGCGACTCGTTGACCCACCCCTATCTCGCCGGCCACGGTTACGCATGCGTCCGTGTCGACCTCAGGGGTTCCGGTGATTCGGAGGGGGTGCTCACCGACGAGTACCTGCCGCAGGAACTCGACGACGGCGTGCGCGTGATCGAATGGATCGCGGCGCAGCCCTGGTGCGATGGCAGCGTCGGGATGATCGGCATCTCCTGGGGTGGGTTCAACGGCCTGCAGATAGCGGCGCTGCAGCCGCAGGCCCTCAAGGCGGTGGTTACCGTCTCCTCCACCGATGATCGCTATGCCGACGACGTGCATTACATGGGTGGTTGCCTGCTGGGAGACAACCTCTCCTGGGCTTCGGTGATGTTTGCGTACAACAGCCTGCCTCCCAACCCCGAGGTGGTGGGTGAAAACTGGCGCGACATGTGGATGCAGCGGCTGGAGGAGAGCGGCCTCTGGATCGACACCTGGCTGAGACACCAGCGGCGGGACGAATACTGGCGACACGGCTCCATTTGCGAGGATTTCAGTGCCGTGCGAGTCCCGGTTCTCGCCGCCAGCGGCTGGGCGGATGGCTATTCCAATGCGGTCTTCCGACTGATGGAGCAGCTCCCCGGACCGCGTAAGGGACTGATCGGGCCGTGGAGCCACAAGTACCCGCATGTGGGCCTTCCGGGGCCGGCGATCGGGTTCCTGCAGGAGGTCCTGCGCTGGTTCGATCACTGGATGAAGGGACGCGACAGCGGCGTGATGGAGGAGCCCATGCTGCGGTTGTGGATGCAGGACAGCGTCCCCCCCACCATCGGATTCGCCACCCGGTCCGGTCGCTGGGTGGGCGAACCATCGTGGCCGTCTCCCCATATCCGTGACCGGAAATACGCGCTGACGCCGGCGGGACTCGTTGACGAAGAACTGGGGCCGGAGGAGTCGGGCGCCATTCTGACCATCCAGTCGCCGCTCTTCGTGGGGCTGTTTGCCGGCAAGTGGTGTTCCTACGCCGCGGGGCCGGACCTGGCTCACGACCAGCGCCAGGAGGACGGCGGCGCCCTTGTTTTCGACACGCTACCGCTGGAGCAGACCGTCGAGATCGTGGGCGCGCCGGAAGTGGTGCTCGAATTCGAGTCGGACCAGCCGGTGGCGATGGTGGCCGTGCGGCTTTCCGACGTCGCTCCCACTGACGAGGCAACGCGCGTTACCTATGGCCTGATCAACGCCACCCACCGGGACAGCCACGCCGATCCGACGCCACTGGAGCCGGGGCGACGCTACCAGGTGCGCATCCTGATGAACGGCGTGGCGCAGGTGTTTCCCCGCGGTCATCGTCTGCGGCTTTCACTGTCCACGTCCTACTGGCCGCTGGCCTGGCCCCCGCCGCGGCCGGCGCGGCTTCGCGTCCACCTGGACGGCAGCAGCCTGTCGCTGCCGGTGCGACCGCGCCGGGACGCCGAGGACGAGAAGATCGCGTTCCAGCCCCCGGAAACGGCGCGGCCGCTGCCGAGCACCATGCTCGAACCCGTGCATCACAACTGGCGCGTGATGCGCAATCTTGCCAGTGACGTCTCGACGCTGGAAGTGGTCAAGGATGAAGGCGCCTATCGGCTGGATGATAGCGACGTGGTGATTCGTCACAAGACATTGGAGTGGTACCAGTCGACGGCCGGCAACTTCGACAGCGTACGCGGGGAAACCCGCCATCATCGGGGGCTCAGTTGTGGGGACTGGGACATCCAGACCATAACCCGCACCGTGATGACCGCGGACGCGGACAACTTCTACGTTCGTGCCGACCTCGACGCCTGGGAGGGCGAGCGCCGGGTTTTTGCCCGAAGCTGGGATCGCGTCATCAAGCGCGACCTGGCCTAACCCGCCTATCTCACCGCCCTTCTACTACGCACGCCGATCTGCTCGCCGTGTCGGGGCGTACTCCCTGCAGCCGGCTCGGCGTAGTGTCAGCTACGCCTTCGCCGTCTTCCGGTCCGTGCCCCCCGTCACAGCGGCATCTCGACGCCCTCGCGACGAACGGCGGCGAGATATGCGGGCTAACCCGAAGCAATCCGGCAGGGCGGCAGCCCGTGGACCTGCCTCGGGCTTACCGCGCATGTCGCGGTCAGGGAGCGTGACTCAGCCGCCGGATGCCCCGCTGCACGTAGTCCCCAGCGCGTTGTCGCCATCGCTCGTCTTCGTCCGAAGGAGTGGTGAGGTGACGTGCGCTGAGCACCGCCCAGAGCAGGGCGCGGCCCGCTTCGTAAAAGGCTTCCAGTTGCGGTGAGCGGTCATCGCCGGTGAGGGCGGCGTAACGCTCCAGAAACCGTTCTCCCACCCAGCGCGCGCCCAGCCGTTCGCATTCGAGGGTGAAAAAGCAAAGTTCCTCCACGGGATCGAGCGCGCGCAGCCGGGCGTCAAATTCCAGGCGGTCGATGAATACCGGATCGGGCCCGAGGTATACGTGCTGCGGCCGCAGATCGCCGTGGGCGTCAACCCTGCTGCGCCGGTCCAGCACGGACGGATGCGCGTCCAGCCAGCGCAGCAGCAACTCCCGCAACCGATCGCCGCCGTTCCAGGCACCCAGGTATTCGACAAGTTCTTCTGCGAGGGTTGTGCACCAGCTTCTTCGAACCGCCGTGCCGCCGGGCGGTGACAATGCCGCGCGCCGGTAGAAATGCGCCAGGCGCTCTGCAGCCAGATTGACTTCAGCCTCGTTCACGCAG
>SLSJ01000259.1 GCA_007130525.1 Ectothiorhodospiraceae bacterium
AGGGGAGGACTTGTTATTCTGCTCGTAAGATACAGCATGTTCGCGATAGTGGCCACGCTGGCCAATATCGGCTCACAGGAGGTGGTGGCGCGGCTCCATCAGGGACCCCGGGAGCTGTGGGCATCGCTGCTGGTGGGCACGGTGGTGGGCTTGACCGTCAAGTATGTGCTCGACAAGAAGTACATTTTCGGCGTCACGGCGCGTAACGTGGTGGATGACTCCCGGATGTTCCTGCTGTATTCCCTCATGGGTGTGGTGACCACGCTGGTCTTCTGGGGCTTCGAGTTCTCCTTCGACCTGGTATTCGACAACCGGCCCATGCGCTACGTCGGTGGTGTGATCGGTCTTGCAATCGGTTATGCGCTCAAGTACCGGCTGGACCGGCGTTACGTGTTTCCTGCCGGTGCCCGCGCGGCAGGGGCCTGAGTGGTCGTGGCGGGCATGACCAACGGAGAGTTCAGCGGCTGGGGGCGCTACCCGCGGGCAACCGGTGCGCTCGTCTGTCCAGCGGCTCCGGACCGGGTCCATTCCGCACTGCAGGCCGCCGGGGACGGCGACATCATTGCCCGCGGCATGGGCCGTTCCTATGGTGACAGCGCGCTTGCTGCGACCATGCTCGACAGCGGCTTGCTGGACCATTACATCCATTTCGATCCGGACACCGGCGTGCTGGACTGCGAAGCTGGCGTGTCGCTGGATCAGATCCTGCGGCTGCTGGTGCCGCAGGGCTGGTTTCCGCCCGTGACGCCGGGAACACGCTTCGTCACCGTGGGCGGCGCCATCGCCGCCGACGTGCATGGCAAGAATCATCACCGTGACGGCTGCTTCAGCGCCCATGTTCCGGCACTGGAACTGGTGCTCGCCGACGGGTCCAGTGTTTGCTGTTCGCCGCGGGATAACAGCGACCTGTTCCGGGCCACATGCGGTGGCATGGGCCTTACAGGGATGATCACGCGGGCGACACTGCAAATGCGACGGATCCCCTCCAGCGTGTTGCGCGAGACGGTGATCCGGACCACCGATCTTGCCCAGACCCTGGCCCTTTTCGACGAGCATCATGATGCCGGCTACTCGGTTGCCTGGCTGGACTGCCTGGCGCCGACGGGTCGGCTGGGGCGGTCGCTGGTCATGCTGGGCGAGCACGACGACACCACGGACGTGCTGGATCTGCACCGCGTACCGCGACTGCGCGTGCCGCTGGATGCGCCGGCGGGATTGCTGAACAGGTACACCCTGCGGCTGTTCAATGCCCTCTACTATGCGCGCGGGCCCGGCCAGCCGACCACGAGGCGAGTGCATTACGGAAGTTTCTTCTATCCGCTGGACGCCATACGCGAATGGAACCGCCTATATGGCCGCCGCGGCTTCGTCCAGTACCAGTTCGTGCTGCCGCGGGAAGCCGGAATGGCCGGGTTGACCCTGGTGTTGGAGCGCATCGCACGGTCCGGCCATGGTTCATTCCTGTCGGTGCTCAAGGCGCTGGGGCCGGCCAACGACAACCATCTGTCGTTTCCAATGGAGGGCTACACGCTCGCCCTCGATTTCCGGGTCGAGCCGGCGTTGTTTGCGTTGCTCGATGAACTCGACGCCATCGTTCATGACCACGGCGGCCGAATCTATCTCGCCAAGGACGCGCGCATGCAGCGCGAGTACGTACATCGGGGATACCCGTATCTGGATGTTTTCCGCGAGGTCAGGATGCGCTATGGTGCGCACCGCCGATTTCATTCCCACCAATCCAGGCGCCTGGGGATCTAGCCCGCATATCTCGCCGCCGCCCGTCCCGGCGCTCTCGCGAGGCGGGTGGGCGCGCGCGTGGTTGTTCCCACGTCCAGTGAGCCCAAAGCGCCGAGAGCGCGGGGACGGGGGCCGTGGGGGATCCGCAGCGGGCGCTGCACTGCGTTATGCTGCCTGGCTGGAGAGTGACTACAGCACGGCGCAGCATGCCTTGTTCAGTGCTCGCGGCGGCTCTCAGAGAGGCAACGAACTTCTGTCAAGGGACACCGGATGAGCACACTGATCATCGGCGCGACCTCGCGTATCGCGCTGGCCACGGCCCGCGAACTGGCTTCCGCCGGTGATCGTCTGTATCTGGTGGCCCGGGATGCCGACGCCCTGGACCGGCTGGCACGGGATCTCCGTACCCGCGGCGCCCAGGTGGATACCGCCGTGCACGACGTCAATGACACTGCATCGCAGGACTCCATGCTGGAAACGGCCTGGTCCACTCTGGGCCGGGTCGATACCGTGCTCATCGCCCACGGTACCCTTCCGGACCAGGCTGCCTGCGAGCGGGATATCCCCCGGGCGCTTGCCGAGTTCACCACCAACGCCGTGGCCGGTCTCGGCCTGGCGCTGGACATCGCCAACCGCCTGGAGCGTCAGGGGGAGGGCACGCTTGCGATGATCACATCTGTGGCGGGTGAGCGGGGACGGCAGTCCAACTACCTGTATGGCGCCGCCAAGGCCGCCGTCAGCCGATTGCTCGAAGGCTTGGCACACAGGTTTTCCGGGTCGGGGGTCCGCGTGCTGGATATCCGGCCGGGGCTGGTGGATACGCCCATGACGGCCAACTTTCCCAAGGGGCCCCTTTGGGCGTCGGCGGAGCAGGTCGGTGGCCGTATTGCGAACCTGTTGCAGGTCGGGGCGGAGGGTGTGCGCTATGTTCCCCGGCGGTGGTTCTGGATCATGCTGATCATCCGCAGTCTTCCCCGTGCCCTCCTTCACCGGACGCGCTTGTGACCGGGCACGGCGTATTCAGCCGTCCCGGATGCATGAAGCGAACGTGGCGAGCGGGGGCCGGATAATGCGGTTTGTCACCACGGCAGCGGACGATTCGCGCCGGTTCTGGGTGCTCTTCCTGGCCGCAGCGGCCATCAAGGTGCTGATTGCGGCAGCGCTGCCGCTGACCGGGGACGAGGCATATTTCGCGCTCTATGCCCGAAATCCCGACTGGGGCGGATTCTACGACCACCCGCCCATGGTGGGATGGATGCTTTGGCTGATGGGGCATGCCGGGTCCCACGAAGCCATACTTCGTTTGCCCGCCGTGGCGTTGGGGCTGCTGCTGCCGCTGGCCCTCTACTGGTGCCTGCGGGATGTGGACGAGCGCAAGGCGCGACTCGTTGCCCTGCTCCTGTTGCTTACCCCCATATACCTGGTTGGCGTGCTGATCACCACAGATACCGGGTTGATCCTGTTTGGCTTCCTCTCGGTGGTGGCACTGTATCGTGCCGAAGCAGGAGGTCGCAGGTCGGCCTATGCGCTGGCCGGTCTGCTGCTCGGTCTTGCCATCTACTCGAAGTATTTTGCGCTCTTGCTCGCTTTTTCCTACGTCGTGTATTTCCTGCTCCGGGCGCGCCACCGCTGGCCGGGGTTTCTGTTGCTGTTCGCGGTCGCGGGCGTGTTCGTGGGTCTCAACCTGCTCTGGAACTACCTGAACTGCTGGAACCACATCATGTTCAACGTGGTCAACCGGCACCCCGGAAACGGCTCCCTGGATCTCCGCAATCTCGTCGTCTACGTGCTCATGCTGGGGTACCTGTTCGCGTTGCCGGCGTGGTTCCTGCTTCGCGACCGTGACCGCGTTGTTGGGGCAGTCAGAAGCACGCCCTGGCTGGTATTCGTGATCGCAGGCGCCGTGCCTTTGGGCGTCTTTCTGCTGCTTTCCCCGCTTCGCTCCATCGGACTGCACTGGGTGTTGCTGTTTGTGCCGCTGCTCTACGTGTTGTACGTGTTTCTGCCGCGCCGCAGCCTGGAACGGTCGTTGGCGTTCATGACAGTATTCGCCGGCCTGCATCTTGCCGTCATAGCAAGCGTACTGATGTATCCGCCGCACTGGCTGGAAGAACGGGATATCCACAGGGACGCCGTGTTCTATGGTGACCCGCGCAACGTGGCGCAGGCGTTGGAGCCGTTCGAAGCGGATCACTACGCCATTGGCAGTTATGCGCGTGCCGGCGTGCTCAGCCATTACACGGACGAGTACTGGTCCGTGTTCGGTACCGGCTCGCAGTATGCCCGGGAAGATGACCGGATTACGGACTGGACTGCCCGGGACGGCGATTCCGTGCTCGTCTTCGGCAAGCGTTATCCGATTCGGCCCGAGGACGTTGAGCCGTACTTCGAGCGGGTCGAGTATACCGAACTGGAGGTCGGCGGCGTTCCTTTCCAGATTGCCCTGGGCCGGGGTTTCCGCTATCAGGTCTACCACGAGGAGGTCCTGCAAGACGTGCGTAAACTCTACTACCGCATTCCTGAGTGGCTGCCCGTGGGCGGTTGCCGTTTTCTCGCCCGCTATTTTGGCGACATGCCGGAAAACCGGTGAGGCGGCCCGCACCGGCATTCGACGACCGCACGGGAGGCACATGAGCGATCAACCCAGACTCGTGTTTGCGGGCACGCCCGCCTTTGCTGTTCCCGCCCTGCGTGAACTGGTGGCGGCCGGCTACCCGCCCGTGACCGTTTACACGCAGCCGGACCGGCCTGCCGGGCGCGGCCGCAAGGCCCGGCCTTCGCCGGTTAAACTGGCTGCGCTGGATTACGGACTGCCGGTGGAGCAGCCCGCAAGCCTGCGCGACCCGGCGGCCCGTGAGCGCCTGGCCGGCCTGCGCCCCGATCTTATGATTGTCGCCGCCTACGGCCTGATCCTGCCGCAGTCCGTGCTCGACCTGCCGCGTCTGGGCTGCGTCAATATCCATGCATCGCTCCTGCCCCGCTGGCGCGGTGCCGCACCCATACAGCGGGCCATTCTCGCCGGAGACACCGAGACCGGCGTCTGCCTGATGCGGATGGAAGCGGGCCTGGACACCGGACCGGTGCTGGCATGTGCGACCACGCCCATTCATGCCGAAGACACCGGCGGCACACTCCATGACCGTCTGGCCGACATTGGTGCCGGATTGCTGATTGGCAGTCTGCCGGACCTGCTGGAGGGGAAACTGCGGGCACAGCCCCAGGATCACGATGCCGCCACTTATGCCTCCAAGGTGAGCAAGGCCGAGGCGTTGCTCGACTGGCGGAAACCCGCCCGGCAATTGCAACGGCAGGTGGCCGCCTTCAATCCGTGGCCGGTGGCACACACACGCTGGCACGGTGAACCACTGCGTATCTGGCGGGCGACGGTGATTTGCGAGTCAGCCGATGCCGCCCCGGGGACGGTCCTCGCCGCCGGCCGCGGGGGGATCGACGTGGCCACCGGCGAGGGCTGTCTGCGGCTTCTGGAACTGCAGCTGCCCGGTGGCCGGGTTCTGGCGGCCGGGGCGTTTCTAAGCGGGCACAGCCTGAGACCCGGGGAGCGGTTGGGCGAATGAACCTGTACCGGTGTTGCGTTGCCGAAGGTGACGGATTCTCTTCGTCTCCGCCAGGAGTCCGTGATGCCGGTGCGTGAAGCGGCGGCACGCAGCCTGGCGCTGGTTCTTCGCGACGGCAGGTCCGTGTCGGATGTATTGCCGACAGCGCTTGCCTCGCTGTCCGACGCCGACCGCGGGCTGGTGCGGGAACTGGTCTCGGGAACCCTGCGCTGGTATCCGCGGCTGGACGTACTGCTGGAGCGGCTGTTGCAGCGGCCTTTGCGGCGCAAGGACTCCGATGTCCGGGCCCTGGCCTTGATCGGACTCTATCAGTGCCTGGAAACTCGGGTGCCTGACCATGCCGCCGTGTCCGCCACCGTGGAAGCGGCAAGAGGATTGGGCAAACCATGGGCTGCGGGACTGGTCAATGCCGTGCTCCGACGATTCCTGCGGGAACGCGATTCACTGCTCGCAGCACTCGACGACTCGGAAGCGGCTCGCCATGCCCACCCGCAATGGCTGATTGACTGGCTTCGGCACGATTGGCCGGAGCACTGGAGGTCGATCCTTGCCGCCAACAACCAGCGCCCGCCCATGACCGTGCGCGTCAACAGCTTGCGCTGCACCAGGGAGGAGTGGCTGCAACGTCTGCAGGCGGCGGGCCTGGGTGGCAAGGCCCATCCAATGGCCGCCGATGCCGTGGTCTTGTCCGACCCCGTCGGCGTTGAGAGGCTTCCGGGCTTTGCGGAGGGCGAGGTCTCGGTTCAGGATGCCGCCGGCCAACTGGCCGCCGATCTGCTCGCTCCTGCCGCCGGCGACAGGGTGCTGGACCTCTGTGCGGCGCCCGGCAGCAAGACCTGCCATATTCTTGAGCGCTATCCAAAGATCGGTGATCTGACCGCAGTGGACATCGACTCGGACCGGCTGCAGCGGCTGCGGGATAATCTGCGACGGCTGGGGCTGTCTGCCGGCATCGTTGTCGCCGACGGCACGAACCCGAAGAGCTGGTGGGATGGCCGACTCTACCAGCGTATCCTGCTCGATGCCCCGTGTTCAGCCACCGGTGTGATTCGCCGCCATCCGGATATCAAGGTACTGCGCCGGGCAGAAGATATCGCCCCGCTGGTGGCCATGCAGAAACGCCTGCTGGACGCGGTATGGCCCATGCTGGCCCCCGGCGGTATGCTAGTTTACGCCACCTGCTCCGTACTGCAGGCGGAGAATGAGACGCTCATTGCACACTTTATCGACAACGCGCCGGACGCCTCGGCGCCATCCATGGACCAAGGCTGGGGAATTGCCCGGCCCCGCGGCCGCCAAATTCCAACCGGAGAAGCGGGCATGGACGGCTTTTTTTACGCGTGCCTGCGCAAACGGTGACTGTCCTGATGCGGCATATTCCGGCTACCGTTTCCTGGTTAGCTTTACTCGGCCTGTCGATGCTGATGGCGGCGTGGCCGGTGTCGGTGCTGTCGGAAAACTCGGGAAGGGCCGGCTTCACGCTGGTCAGTGGCAATATCCGGACGGGTACGGATGTGCATTATCTGGATGCCCGTTACGATGCCACGCTGACTGCGGATGCCAACGACGCGCTGGACAATGGCGTGCCCCTCACCCTGGAACTTCAGGTGCGGGTGACTCGGCCCCGGCGCTGGTGGTGGGACGCGGAACTGGTGGAGTTCAGTCAGCGCCAGGAACTTCGCTATCACGCCTTGAGCCGGCGCTACGTGGTTCATAATCACGCCACTGGCGATCGCAGGATTTTCTTCCGCAGGGATGTCGCGGTTGCCGCCTGGAGCACGCTGGAATCGGTACCGCTGCTGCAGCGACGGCAACTCGAACACGGCCAGCGCTACGAGGTGGAGGCGCGGGTTCGACTCGATCTCGATGCACTGCCTCATCCGCTGCGCACGGTGGCTTTCGTATCGCCCGAGTGGCGCCTGGTAAGCGATTGGTACAAATGGCCGCTCGAAGGTTGAAACGTCTTCCGGGAGAAGTCTTGGCCCGGGTGCTGTTGTGTCTCCTGCTGCTGGTGTCGCTTTACCTGCTCAGCGTCGCCACGCAGGATTCCGCGGTCTTCGGCCGTCTGCATCCCTGGCTGCTGTTCTTCAACACGATCTGCCTAGCGGGTCTGCTGGGGCTGATTGTCTGGAATCTCACCCGCCTGATACTGCAGCGCAGGCGTGGTCAGCCCGGCAGCCGCATCACCGTGCGGCTGGTGACCATGTTCGTGATTCTGGCGCTGGTTCCGGTGAGTGTCGTCTATTACTTCTCGGTGCAGTTTCTCAACCGCGGCATCGAGAGTTGGTTCGATGCCCGCCTGGAGCAGCAGGTCATCGAGGATGCGCTCAATCTCTCCCAGGCTTCCTTTGACATGCGCATGCGCGAACTGCTGAGCCGTATGGAATCGGCGGCCTTCAATCTGGGGCGGATGAGCGACGCCATGGCACCGGTCAGCCTCAGCCAGTTGCGCGAGGAACTGGGCGCCGCGGAACTCACGCTGATGGCCAGCAGTGGCCGCATCATCGCAACCAGCGCCCAGGAACCCTCCGCCATGCTGCCGCAAAGGCCGGAGGAAGACATCCTGCTGCAACTGCGCCAGGGTCGCCCCTACGTGGGTCTGGATCCTGTCGGCGAGGCCGGGATTCAGATCCGCGTGCTCGTGCCCGCGCCCGGCGGTGACGGTCGTCCCGACCAGCGCCTGCTGCAGGGGCTTTTCCCGGTGTCTCCACGGGTCAATGCGCTGGCTGACAGCGTCCAGGAGGCGTACGCGCGGCACCAGGAGGTTGGCTATCTGAGCAGACCCCTGCAGGAGACCTTTACGCTGACCCTGTCCCTGGTGCTTCTGCTCAGTGTGCTCTTCGCCGTCTGGTCGGCTTTCTATGCCGCGCGACGGCTGGTGGAGCCCATCCGTTATCTCGCCGAGGGCACCGAGGCGGTGGCGGCCGGCGATTACGGGAAGCAGCTGCCGCCGGCGGGTCGTGACGAACTGGGCTTCCTGGTCAGGTCGTTCAACGACATGAGTCGCCGTGTTGCCCAGGCCAGGGATGACGCGCGCAGCAGTCAGGTCCAGGTGGAGAGCCAGCGGGCCTATCTGGAGACGGTGCTGGGCCGACTTTCCTCGGGCGTGGTGGCGCTGGACATGGACGGCAACCTTCGTACCTGGAACCGGGCGGCGGACCAGATTCTCGGTGTGCCGCTGCGATCTTTCACGGGCAAGCCGCTGAAAACACTCCTTGGTCGGCAGACCGGTCTCGAGGCTTTCGTTGCGATGGTGGAAAGGCGGCTGGCCAACCGTTCCCAGGAATGGCGCGAGCAGGTCTCAGTGACGGGTCCGGCTGGCCGCCAGGTATTGATGTGCAGTGGCGCCAGCCTGCCGGGAGGCACCGGCACCGGTGGCTACGTGATTGTTTTCGATGACGTTACCGCGCTGATTCAAGCCCAGCGCGACGCCGCCTGGGGTGAGGTTGCCAGGCGGCTTGCACACGAGATCAAGAATCCGCTCACGCCCATTCAGTTGTCGGCCGAACGCCTGCGCCGCAAGTGTCTGAACGTATTGGAGGGGCGGGAGCGCGAGGTGCTGGATCGTGGTACCCAGACAATCATCGAGCAGGTGGACGCCATGAAGGCGATGGTGAACGCCTTTACTGAGTATGCGCACACACCGCAGCTCGAGCTTGTGCCCGTTGACCTCAACGGCCTGGTGAAGCAGGTCGTGGAACTCTACCGTGCCGGATCCGAGCGGCCCTCACTGCGACTGGCGCTGGACGAGGATCTGCCGCTGCTGCGCGCGGATGCCGGGCGCCTGCGCCAATTGCTGCACAATCTGATCAAGAATGCCCTGGAGGCGACATTGCCAGGCGAGCGTTGTGAGCTGGAGATTTCCAGCCGCTGCGTTGACGACGAACGCTTCCGCGGTGTGGAGTTGCGTCTTCGGGACTTCGGTCCCGGTTTTTCCGAGGATGTGATGAATCACCTGTTCGAGCCCTATGTCACCACGAAGGCACGCGGCACCGGGCTGGGCATGCCGATCGTCAAGAAGATCGTGGAAGAGCACCACGGCATCATCAGCGCCGAGAATCTCGCCGACGGAGCCCAGGTGACGGTTCGCCTGCCAGTGCCTGAACTGCCGGTCCAATCCTATGCCCTGGAGGCACGCACTGACGGGGAAGACCGATGACTGTATCCCATATCCTGGTCGTTGATGACGAGCCCGATATCCGCACCCTGGTGCAGGAGATCCTCGAGGACGAGGATTACACCGTCCAGGTGGCCGAGGACGCAGCGAGCGCGAGGCAGGCCCTGCGGATACGTCGACCCGATCTGGTGCTGCTGGATATCTGGATGCCCGACCTGGACGGCATCTCACTGCTCAAGGAATGGTCGGAGGGGCCGGGTCTGCCATGCCCGGTGGTCATGATTTCCGGTCACGGAAACGTGGAAACCGCGGTGGAGGCAACGCGCCTGGGCGCCTACGACTTCATCGAGAAACCGCTGTCACTGGCGAAGCTCCTGCTGGTGGTCGAGCGCGCCCTGGACGCCGATCGACTGCGGCGTGAAAACCTGGGGCTGCGCGAGCAGGCGGGTGCCCTGATCGAGCCGGTTGCCGTCAGTCGCACCATGCGCGGACTGCACGAACAGGTGCATCGCATCGCCAGCCATGACACCTGGGTGCTGATCGTCGGCGAGGCTGGCAGCGGCAAGCGCACCTATGGCCGCTACCTGCACCGGTGCAGTGGGCGTCGTGACGGTCCTTTCGTCGAAGTTTCGGCGGGATCCATCGCCGGCACCGGGGCTGCCCAGGAACTTTTCGGTAGCGAAGAGGGCGGACGCCTGGTCTATGGACGACTGGAGCAGGCCAACAACGGCAGCCTGTTTGTCGACGAGGTGGCGGATCTGGATCTGCCGGCTCAGGCTCGTCTGCTCAGTGCCCTGAACACCCAGGCCTTTCACCGGGTGGGTGGAGCGGAACCGGTTCAGGTGGACGTGCGTGTGCTGGCGGCAACGCGGATGGACCTGGAACAGGAAGTCCTGGAAGGCCGCTTCCGGGAAGACCTGTATTACCATCTGAACGTGTTGCCCCTGCGTATTCCGCCGCTGCGGGAGCATGTCGAGGATGTGCCGGCGCTGCTGGATTTCTATCTCCAGCACTATCTTGCCCAGGAGGGGCTGTCGGCACGGCGTTTCACTTCCGGGGCAATATCCCGACTCTCCCAGTATCATTGGCCGGGCAACGTGCGGGAGCTGAAGAATCTGGTGCAACGCCTGCTGATTCTCGGCGAAGGGGCGGAGATAGAGAACGCGGAGGTTGAGGCCGCACTGGGGGGTGCGGTGGGGCGCGGTGCATCGTCCCTGCCGTCGGGCCTCGCTATGCCGTTCGATCGTCCATTGCGGGAGGCGCGAGAGGAATTCGAGCGGCGTTACCTGCAACACCAGTTACGCGAGGCCGGCGGCAGTGTCGGCGAACTCGCCAAGCTCGCGGGGATGGAGCGCACTCACCTGTATCGCAAACTCAAGGCGCTGGGCATTGACCCCAACGACTACTGATTTCCCCTGTCGTGCGCCCCGCGTGGTCCTCCCCTCAAGCGGGTGACGCCGCTCAGGGTCGGGCATTCATGACGAACGACACCAGGCCGCATTCATGAAAATCATAATACTCGGGGCGGGACAGGTAGGTGGTTCGCTGGCCCAGAATCTGGCCAGCGAGGCGCACGACGTCACCTTGGTGGACATCAACAGACGGCTGCTGTCCGAACTGCAGGATCGGTTTGACCTGCGCACAGTCCACGGCAACGCCACGCACCCCCCGATACTGATGCGCGCCGGTGCCGACGACGCCGACATGATCATAGCGGTTACCGCCAGCGATGAGGCCAACATGGTCGCCTGCCAGGTGGCGTACTCGCTGTTCCACACGCCCACCAAGATCGCCCGCGTGCGGGCCCAGGCGTACCTCAGTCATCCGCAGCTGTTTTCACCCGAGGCCATACCCATCGACGTGCTGATCAGTCCCGAGCAGCTGGTCACCCAGGACATCAAGCGGTTGATAGAGCATCCCGGTGCACTTCAGGTGCTGGACTTCGCCGGCGGCAAGGTCCGACTGGTGGGTGTGCGCGCGTACTACGGCGGCCCGCTTGTGGGTCATGAACTGCGTACATTGCGCGACCACATGCCCGGCGACCAGGCCCGGGTCGCGGCCATCTTTCGGCGGGGCAAGCCGCTGCTTCCGGAGGGCAGCACCGTAATCGAGGTCGGCGACGAAGTGTTCTTCGTTGCGGCGCGCAAGAATATCCGCGCCGTCATGGGTGAGCTGCGAAAGCTGGAGAAGCCGGTCAAGCGCATCATAATCGCGGGCGGCGGCAACATCGGGACGCGGCTCGCGCAATCGCTGGAAGCGCGCTACCAGGTGAAGATCATAGAGCGGTCCAAGGACAGGGCCCGAAATATCACCGAATACTTGCACAAGTCCATTGTGCTGCTCGGCGATGCCGCCGACGGCGAATTGCTGCTCGAGGAAAACGTCGAGAATACGGATGTTTTCTGTGCCCTGACCAACGACGACGAGTCCAACATTCTCTCCGGCATGCTCGCCAAGCGCATGGGCGCGCGCATGGTGATGGCACTGATCAACCGGCCCGCCTACGTGGACCTGGTTCAGGGAAGCGAGGATATCGACATCGCGGTTTCGCCGCAGCAGGCCACAATCGGTACCTTGCTGGCCCATGTCCGGCGGGGTGACGTGGTCATGGTCCACAGCCTGCGCCGGGGTGCGGCCGAAGCCATAGAGGCCGTTGCCCATGGCAGCAGTGAGTCGTCGCGGGTAGTGGGCCGGGCAATCGAGGACATACCCCTGCCGCGCGGCACTACCATCGGCTGCATCGTGCGCGGCGACGAGGTTCTCATGGCCCATCACGATACCGTGGTGCAGTCGGAGGACCATGTGATCCTGTTTCTGGTGGACAAGCGCAGGATTCGCGAAGTCGAGCGCCTGTTCCAGGTGGGTGTGACGTTCATCTGAGTTTGATCCGGGCAAGGGCTGGTCGATTCGAGCCACTGCGTCGGGAAGCGCGTTTCCAGAAGGATGCTGTAGATGCACATGTCCGCGGTGCAACGGATCCTGGGGCTGCTGCTGGTCCTGTTCAGCAGCACCATGCTGCCGCCGGTGCTGGTGGCGCTCATATATGCCGATGGGGGGCTGGTTCCCTTCGCGGTGTCCTTCGTGGCCATCCTGGTCGCCGGCGGCCTGCTCTGGTTTCCGGTCCGCGACGATCAGCACGATCTGAGAATCCGGGACGGCTTTCTCATCGTGGTCCTGTTCTGGACCGTGCTCGGCCTGACTGGAGCACTCCCGCTGCTGCTCGCGGCCGACCCCTATGTGTCGATTACCGACGCCGTCTTCGAGAGCCTCTCCGGGCTGACCACCACCGGGGCCACGGTGCTCACCGGTATCGATGAACTACCGCATTCGATCCGCTTCTATCGCCAGCAACTGCAATGGCTGGGTGGTATGGGCATCATCGTGCTGGCCGTGGCCATTCTGCCCATGCTGGGGGTTGGCGGCATGCAGCTATACCGGGCGGAGACGCCGGGCCCGGTCAAGGATGCCAAGCTCACGCCCCGGATTGCCGAAACCGCGAAGGCGCTCTGGTATATCTACCTGAGCCTGACCATCGCTTGTGCCATGGCCTACTGGTTCGCGGGAATGGGCCTGTTCGACGCCATCGGTCACAGCTTCTCCACCGTGGCCCTGGGCGGCTATTCCACCTATGACGCCAGCATGGGCCACTTCGAAAACCCGCTGATCTCCATGATCTGCGTGGTCTTCATGCTGATTGCCGGAATCAACTTCGCCATGCATTTCGTGGCCTGGCGAAGTCGTTCAGCCAAGCACTACCTGCGCGATACGGAGGTGCGCTGGTTCATCGGCATCCTGATTACGGTCGGTGTGACGGTCACCGTCACCCTGATAGTCACAGACCACCTCGGTGGCTGGGGCGAGACGCTGCACCACGCCATCTTCCAGGCGGTGTCCATCGGTACCACTGCCGGATTCTCCACCGCGGAGTTCGACCAGTGGCCGCTGTTCCTGCCCGTATTGCTGGTGATGACGGCGTTCATTGGCGGCTGCGCTATGTCCACAGGTGGCGGCATCAAGGTGATCCGTTTCCTGCTATTGCTCAAGCAGGGTTACCGGGAGATTCTGCGCCTCGTACATCCCCAGGCGCAGGTGCTGGTCAAGGTTGGCGCCCGGGCGGTGGACGAGCGAGTGATCGATGCTGTCTGGGGGTTTTTTGCGGCCTATATCGCGCTGTTTGCGCTCATGTTGCTGATCCTGATGGCCACCGGCCTCGATCAGGTAACGGCGTTCTCCGCCGTGGCGGCAAACATCACCAATCTCGGCCCGGGCCTGGGTGGGGTAGCCAGCCACTACGGCGATATAAGTTCCCTGGCGAAGTGGGTCCTTATGTTCGCCATGCTGCTGGGGCGCCTGGAGGTATTCACCCTGCTGGTACTGTTCACGCCGGCATTCTGGCGGCGCTAACCGACCGGACACTGCCTGAAAAGTGATGTTGATCTCCCTTGCCCCTCGTCCCCCAGCCCGCATTTCTCGCCGCCCTTTTACTGCGGACGCCGATCCGCTCGCTGTGACGGGGCGTACTCCCTTTAGCCGGCTCGACGTAGTGTCAGCTACGCCTTCGCCGTCTTCCGGTCCGTGCCCCCGTCACAGCGGCATCTCGACGCCCTCGCGACGAACGGCGGTGAGATATGCGGGCTAGAATTCATCCTATGCTCGAGCAACTCGAAAAAATGCTGGCCGCCGGCCGGGACTCCGCCATGCTGCGCTTGACACTGGGCAACGGCTATCTGAAGGAGGGGCGGCCCGAGGAGGCGGTGCGGCACCTGCGTGAGGCCGTGCGCCAGCAGCCGGATTATTCTGCCGCCTGGAAGGCTCTGGGACGGGCGCTTGGGGAAGTTGGCGAGGTGGAGGAAGCTCTCTGCGCGTACGACGATGGCATTCGGATTGCCCGGGAAAAAGGCGACCTGCAGGCCGCAAAGGAAATGGAGGTCTTTCGCCGCCGCCTTGAAAAGCGTCGCTCGGAGTAAGGAATCCCGGCTGACCGGTGCGCGTGGCCACGGCGGCGGCGCATGGCGGCTCACGCCGACGCGTGCCTGGTCTTGTACGGATTCGGTTTGCCGTCGGGCTGCTGCCGGAAGCGCTTGTAGCTCCACTGGTACTGGTGCGGCGCCATACGCACGCACTGTTCGACGCCCTTATTGAGCGCGGCGGTGGCCACTGCCGCATCCGGGTCGTCGATACCCGCCGGCGCAGGCACCACATGCAGGCGGAAGCCGCGTCCCCAGGGCAGGCGTTCCATGAATGTGAACAACACCGGCGCTCCGGTTCTCGATGCCATCTGGCAGAGCAGCGTCATGGTCTTTGCCTGCATGGCGAAAAACGGTGCGAAGTGGCCGCTGTCCTTCGGTTCCTGGTCCGGGAGAATACCCACCAGTCCGCCTTCCTTCAGCGCCCGGTAGAGAGTGCGGATGCCATTGGGCGTGGCCGGTAGTGACCTTGCACCCGTGCGCTCCCGCACCTCAACCAGTAGCGGCTCCAGGTCACGCTGGCGGGGCGGCCGGTACAGGTTGTGGACACGGAAACGGCGATTGACGTAGAGGCTCACGAGCTCCCAGTTTCCAAGGTGCGGTCCGGCAAGCAGCAGGCCGCGGCCGGGCGGCCAATGGCTGGCGATCCTGTCCAGTGAGTCCGGGTTCACCACCAGCCTTTGCAGCCTTTTCTCGCCGCAATACCAGACGATTCCTGTCTCCAGGAGCTGCTTGCCCATCTCCCGCAGGCTCGCGGTCGCCAGCCTGCGTCGCTGTGCAGACGGCATCTCGGGAAAGCACAGTGCGAGATTGGTATCGGTCACCCGCCGCAGCTCCGTCGGCAGCCAGGCCACCAACTGGCCAACCATGGCGCCCAGGCCATGCGCCACCGGCAGCGGCAGCAAGGCCAGGGTGCGGAGAATTCCGCGAAGTATTGCTGCTCGACTCAATGTCTTGCTCTCGTAAACGGCATCCCGGTATTGGCTGCTACTATTAAGGATGCGCCCGACCATTCTCGCGGCTCCGATCCCGGAGGCCCCTGGTCGGTATACTCCCGCGCCGGTGTCGCGGGCGACCCGGATGCTGACCGGATGCCCGTGGTGCCGGCATGCGACCAGCATGGGAAGCTGACATATCGTGGCCGCGTGAACAAATCGGCGCTTCCTTGAGGTGAGCGGCAATTGTATCCATTTCGCACGCGCAGGTGGTCGACCCCGCACCGGCATGTGACAGAACAGGAGAGTGCCAGATGACTTGGAACAAGCAGATGGAAGAAATGGTGAATTCCTGGACCGAGATGCAGCGCAAGCTCTGGGACAACTGGGTGGATTCGGTGAAGCGCTTTGGTGTCGATGCCCAGGGAGGCGGTGGTGACTGGCAGCAGGAGTACCAGCGGAACCTGGAGGCATGGGAAAAATCGGTGAAGGAAGCGCTTGAAGCGCAGTCGACGTGGGCCAGGAAACTGTCCGAGCAGGCCGGCTCTGACATGCAGGCGCCCGAGGCCATGACGGAATGGACGTCCAAGCTGCAGGAGATGATGAAGGGCTGGACCGAGTCGCAGCAGCAACTCTGGACGGCGTGGTTCGAGAGCGTGCGCAGCATGGATCCCGCCAAGGCAACGACGCAGTGGGAAAAGGAAGGCCGACAGGTCATGGAGGCCTGGCAGCAGGCGGCTGAACGGGCTCAGCAGACACTGCAGGAATGGAGCGCGAGCGTCCAGCGGATGGGTGAAAGCGCGGCGCCGAAGCCCTCCGGCGGTCGCGCCAAGCCGCAGGGCGGAAAGAAATCCTAGGTTTCGGGCCGGCACAAGCTAGCCGGGGCCGCGGCTGCGTCTCCTTGAAGCAGGTGCGGCCCCGGCGATTCGGGCACGTGCGCGTTTCAGCCCCGGGAGTGGCTGCACTTGTCAGGCTGCGCCGTTGTCGCTCCGGAAATCTCTTGCCGGTCGCCAACGGCGCCGATCCGCCCGCACACCATCAATGCGCAAGACAAAAAAAGCCGGCACATCCGATGTGCCGGTGTTTCAGCTCCACCTGGCTGTAGGTGATCCGCGCTGTGGTTCGTCCCTGAAGCGTTGCTGATCATCCCTGACCCCAGTCGCACCCATCCCTGTTATTGTCGTTATTTCCGCCAACCCTGGCCGCGTATGCTCCCTGCATTCGGATGGTGAGTACAGATAATGCCACCGAACCGGTAAAAATTGAGTCAGTAAAAGACGATAGAATGTGTAGGAAGTTTCTGACTTACCTTCAGGCTCAATGCGATGCGGCTGCCGACGCCCTTGTCGCGGGGGGGCCATGATCGCGTTGATCCAACGGGTTCTGACGGCTTCCGTGCACGTGGATGATGCTTGCGTTGCCGGCATCGATTCAGGATTGCTGGCACTGATCGGGGTGCAGCGGGGGGATTCCGAGGCCAGCGCTCGTCGTCTGCTGGAACGGTTGCTCGGCTATCGGGTGTTCAACGACAGGGAGGGTCGCATGAACCTCTCCCTGCGCGACACCGGTGGGGGATTGCTGCTGGTTCCCCAGTTCACACTGGCGGCGGATACCCGCAAGGGCATGCGGCCCAGTTTCACGCCCGCGGCCGAATCCGGCGAGGCGCAGCGTCTGTTCGACTACCTGGCCGTGCAGGCTGCCGCCAGGCACGTGCCCGTGGGTGCCGGACGCTTCGGCGCTGACATGCGGGTGGAGCTGATCAACGACGGTCCGGTAACTTTCTGGCTGGAAGTCCCGGCGAATCGGGGATGATGGACGACGACCCGGCCCGGCACCGGGTCGGGTGCCGGGCCGTGGGTATTCTTGTTGTTGGCGTTTTCATGATGCCGGCACGGACACCGGCTGTGCTATGATGCGCGTCCGTTTGCGAACAGTCACAGGGCACCCGAAGTCATGGCCGAGCGTACTGGCGAGGTGGAGCGCAATACACTTGAAACCCGGGTTCACGTTCTGCTCAACCTGGATGGCACCGGTCGATCCGAGATCGACATCGGAGTGCCGTTCCTCGAGCACATGCTGGACCAGGTCGCCCGTCACGGGCTGATCGATCTTACCATCCGCGCCACCGGCGACACGCACATCGACGACCACCACACGGTGGAGGATGTGGGGATTACATTCGGCCAGGCTCTGGCCAGGGCTCTGGGCGACAAGAAGGGAATCCGTCGCTTCGGCCACGCGTACTGCCCCCTGGATGAGGCGCTCTCCCGCGTGGTGGTGGACTTCTCCGGGCGGCCCGGGCTCGAGTATCACGTGGACTACACCCGTGCCCAGGTCGGCGGTTTCGACGTCGACCTTTTCCGGGAGTTCTTCCAGGGCATGGTGAACCATGCTTTCATGACACTGCACGTGGACTGCATTCGCGGCCGCAACTCACATCACATGATCGAGACCGTATTCAAGGCAACCGGACGCGCGCTTCGGATGGCGGCCGAACCCGACCCACGCATGGCGGAGACACTGCCGTCCACCAAGGGCGCACTCTGAAGCAGACGGTTCATGGGCAGTATCGCAGTCGTCGACTATGGCATGGGTAATCTGCGTTCCGTGGCCAAGGCCCTGGAGCATGTGGATGTTCGTGGCAGAGTGGAAGTAACACAGAACGCGGCGCGGATCCGGCGTGCCGATCGCGTGGTTTTCCCCGGGCAGGGAGCAATTCGGGACTGCATGGGTGAATTGCGGCGCCTTGAGCTTGACGAAGCCGTGCGCGAGGCAGCCCGCAACAAGCCGTTTCTGGGAATCTGCATGGGTATGCAGGCCCTGCTCGAGTTCAGTGACGAGAACGGTGGTGTCGAGTGTCTGGGGCTGCTCCCCGGGCGGGTGCGGCATTTTCGCGACGGGTTCGCCGAAGCGGGCGTGCCCGCGCCCGGTAAGGTGCCGCACATGGGCTGGAACGCGGTCCGGCAGACGCGAACGCACCCGCTATGGGAAGGCATCGCCGACACCACGTCATTTTATTTCGTGCACAGTTATTTCGTGGAGCTGCTGCCCGATGACCTGACCGTGGGCGAAGCGGATTACGGTGTGACCTTTACCGCCGCTGTTGCGCAGGCGAATATATTCGCGGCACAGTTTCATCCCGAGAAGAGTCAACAAGCCGGTCTGGCATTGCTGGCCAACTTCAGCCGCTGGGATGGCCAGATGCAGGTCCCGTTGGACCAGGCCCGTTAAAGGCAAACAACACGTGCGCGAGACGAACTTATGCTCCTGATCCCCGCCATTGACCTCAAAGACGGCAGATGTGTCCGACTTCGCCAGGGCAACATGGACCAGGAGACCGTGTTCTCCGATGATCCACTGGCCATTGCCCAGCGCTGGATCGATGCCGGCAGCAGCCGGATCCACATCGTTGATCTGGACGGGGCGGTGCAGGGATTCCCGGTCAATGCCGACATAATCGGGCGCATCGCCGAGGCGTTCCCGGGGGTCGAGATACAGGTGGGTGGCGGCATCCGCGGCTTCGATACCATCCAGACATATCTGGATGTGGGCGTGGATTACGTCATCATCGGAACCCAGGCTGTCAGGGCTCCGCACTTTGTCGATGACGCCTGCCTCGAATTCCCCGGCCACATCATCGGCGGCCTGGACGCCCGTGAGGGCAAGGTGGCCGTGGAAGGGTGGTCGAAGCTGTCCCGGCATGACGCCGTGGACATGGCGAAGCGTTTCGAGGAAGCCGGCGTCGAGGCACTGGTGTTCACGGATATCGGTCGTGACGGAATGATGCTTGGCGTCAACACGGGTGAAACCCGGAGTCTCGCGAAACAGGTGAACATTCCGGTGATCGCCTCCGGCGGAGTCTCCACACTGGACGACGTGCGCGACCTCTGTGATGCAGCCGGCGACGGCGTTTCCGGCGCCATCGTCGGCCGTGCGCTTTACGAGGGAAAACTCGATCTCCGCGAGGCCCAGAAAATTGCCAATGGTCTGTGTGCGTCCTGACGATCCGGCCACCGTGTATTCGCATGCATCGGCGCCCGCCGGCGCCCGCGCCCCGGGTTCCCGGTTCCCATGAGCAGCGCACCCCAGCGTTCCGGCCTCACGCGACGCATCATCCCCTGCCTGGACGTGGACCGCGGCCGCGTGGTGAAGGGCGTGAAGTTTGTCGACATCCGTGATGCCGGTGACCCGGTGGAGGTGGCCCGGCGTTATGACGCCGCCGGCGCCGACGAGTTGACATTTCTTGATATCACCGCCAGTTCCGATGATCGCGAGACGATGGTGCACGTGGTGGAGGCGGTTGCCGGCGAGGTTTTCATCCCGCTGACCGTTGGAGGCGGTATCCGTGTCGCGGCGGATATCCGTAGAATGCTCAACGCCGGCGCCGACAAGGTGGCCATCAATACCGCCGCCATCCACAATCCGGAACTGGTCCGGGAGGTGAGCGAGCGTTTCGGCTCCCAGTGTATCGTGGTTGCCATCGATGCCAAGCGCGTATCCGGGGCCGACAAGCCGCCCCGTTGGGAAGTGTTCACCCATGGCGGCCGTCGTGGCACGGGGCTGGACGCAGTGGAGTGGGCGGTGCGCATGGCGGACCATGGCGCCGGCGAAATCCTGCTTACCAGCATGGACAGGGACGGCACCAAGGAAGGTTTCGATATCGCGTTGACCCGCGCGGTTTCCGACGCGGTGCCGGTGCCGGTGATCGCATCCGGTGGCGTTGGCACCCTCCAGCACCTGGTGGACGGAGTGCTGCAGGGCGGTGCCGACGCCGTGCTGGCGGCAAGCATTTTTCATTTCGGCACCTTCACCGTGGCCGAGGCCAAGGACTACATGGCGGCGAAGGGCGTGCCCGTGCGACGCCTGCAGGAGGCGCGATGAACCCGACCGACTGGCTGGACGAGATCGCCTGGGGCGTGGACGGCCTGCTTCCTGCAATCGCCCAGGACGCGAACAGCGGTGAGATACTCATGGTGGCATGGATGACACGCGAGGCGCTGGCGCAGACCGTGGAGCGCGGCGAGACGGTCTATTGGTCGCGTTCGCGCGGTCGCCTCTGGCACAAGGGGGAGTCGTCCGGGCACGTCCAGCGGGTTCGGGAGATCCGGATCGACTGTGACGGCGACGTTATTCTGCTGCGGGTCGAACAGATTGGGGGCATCGCCTGTCATACCGGCAGGCGGAGCTGCTTTTTCCGCCGCCTGGAAGGGGATGGCTGGGCCGCCGTTGATCCCGTGCTCAAGGATCCGGAGGATATCTATGGCTGATCACGACACGGACGCGGTACTGACTCGCCTGCACGCGATCCTCGAGCAAAGGAAACAGGCGGACCCCGGCAGTTCCTATGTCGCCGGCCTCTATTCACGGGGGCTCGACGCCATACTGAAGAAGGTGGGCGAGGAAGCGGTCGAGGTGGTTCTGGCGGCAAAAGCCGGTGAACGCGATCAGCTTGTTTATGAAACAGCGGATCTGTGGTTCCATAGTCTGGTGATGCTGTCGGCCTGTGATTTGTCGCCTGCCGACGTGCTTGCCGAGCTGGATCGCCGATTCGGCCGGTCGGGACTGGACGAGAAAGCGTCCCGTCCCCGCTAATCGCAGGGTTTGCCCTGCCGGAGGATTCGTTTAATGGGTATTGGTGGAATCAGCGTCGGCTCTCTGCTGATCATTCTGGTCATTGTTCTGTTGCTGTTCGGCACCAAGAAGCTGCGCAATGTCGGCACCGATCTTGGAGGCGCCATCAAGGGCTTCCGCAGTGCCATGAAGGAAGGCGAGAAGGGTGAACAGGACGATGACGCGTCCGTCGACGGCTCGGAAGCGAACCTGGAAGACAAGTCGGGCGAGACGGAAACCCGCGAAAAGTCGGCCAAGACCCGCGATCAATCAACCTCCTGACGCCGCCGACGGGTCCGTGATCCCATATGTTTGACGCCAGCTTCCTGGAGATTGTCCTGATCCTGCTGGTGGCGCTTATCGTGATTGGTCCCGAGCGCTTGCCCAGAGTTGCCCGTACCATCGGGCTGTGGGTGGGGCGTGCCCGCGCCATGTTCAACACCATGCGTGACGAGGTGGAGCGGGAAATCCAGATCGATGAATTGCGCAAGGCCGAACGGGATCTGAAAGAGGATCTCGACCTGGGCCTGGACAAGGACGTGATGGCCGACGATCCGGCAGGCAAGCGCCGATCATCCGGCACGTCATCGGGCAAGGGCCGGTCGGGCGCGGCCCGGCCGACGGGCACGCGTGAGTCGAAGAAGACCGAGTCGGAGAAGACCGGGGCGGACGAGGCCGGAAGGCGTCCTGCGTCGACCGCGGCCGCCGGTCATGATCAGTCGCAGGGTGAGTCCTCGGGTGGGGATGATGGAAAAGCCTGATCTTGATCAGGACAAGCCGTTCCTGAGCCACCTTCTGGAAATGCGCACCCGGCTGATGCGCTCGCTGCTGGTTGTGCTGGTCGCCTTTCTGTTCATCTATCCGTTCTACGACCAGCTGTTCACCCTGGTCTCGGAGCCGTTGCGCGCCGTGTTGCCCACCGGTGAATTGACGGCAATCAAGGTTGCCGGGCCGTTCCTCATACCCATGAAGCTGTCACTGGTGGCGGCGATTTTCGTCACGATCCCCTACCTGCTCTACCAGATATGGGCTTTCGTCGCGCCCGGCCTCTATCGACACGAGCGGCAACTGGTTTGGCCGCTGATGATCTCCAGTTCGGCGCTGTTCTATCTCGGCGCCGCGTTCGCCTACTTCATCGTGCTGCCGCTGGTCTACGCCTTCTTTGCCGGGGTGACGCCGCTTGGCGTTCAATACCAGCCGGACATCGGCGAATACCTGAGCTTCGTGCTCACCATGCTGGTGGTCTTCGGCATAGCATTCGAGGTACCGATCGCCACCCTCTTGTTGATCCGTACCGGGGCGACCACCCGCGACGCGTTGGCCGCAAAACGTCCCTACGTGATCGTGGCGGCCTTCGCCGTGGGCATGCTTTTGACGCCGCCGGATATCATCTCCCAGGTCATGCTGGCGATTCCGGTGTGGTTGCTGTTCGAACTGGGGCTGGTTTTGTCGCGCTGGTATCGGGTTTCGGGGCGGGAAGCCACGGAGAACTCTGTCGACCCGACGGACACGTGACTAGCCCGCATATCTCACCGCCGTTCGTCACGCGGGCGTCGAGATGCCGCTGTGACGGGGGGCACGGACCGGAGGACGGCGAAGGCGTAGCTGACACTACGTCGAGCCGGCTGCAGGGAGTACGCCCCGACACGGCGAGCAGATCGGCGTACGCAGTAGAAGGGCGGTGAGATATGCGGGCTAGCCGGGGTGACCTTGTCAGCGCATCCTCGGCGGCTATGATTTTCCGCGCTTCGAAGGCGCCGCGATCGTCGGCGGGAGTTTTCTGATGCTGTAGCGGAAGCGGGCAAAGAAGCGCGTCGCATCCAGCAATTCCTCGAGTTCCACGTGCAGCGTCTTGCCGCCAACCGTGAGTCGAAGCAGGTTGCCAACGTCGCAGCTTCCCGGTGGAGTGACCAGGCTTGCAGCAGTGTTTTCCGGTTTCGGAGCCCTGGGCGTGATCAGGGCGCAGAGTGGGCTCGAGGCTGCGGTGTCAACGTCGGAACCGTTCACTTGCCACGCGGTTGCCGCGTAACCGCTGTCGGCCAGATGCTGGATGCCAATCTCAACACCGTCCTGCGCCCGTGTGCGCATCCACCGGATTACCCCCACCGCCCAACTCTTCCCCGGGGCGTCGCCGATCGTGGTCTGCGTGTACGCCACCAGTTCGCCGACACGCGTCCGCGATGGTATGCCCTGCGGGCAGAACAGCGCCATGCCGCCGTCACTCTCGTTCTTGCGGCTCCACAGCATGGAACGGAATGACTTCGCCGCTGCCGGCTCAGCGGAAGAGCCGATCCCGGGACCCTCGGCGGTGGCTGTCAGCGCGGACGCGCGGCCGGCTGCGACGCCATTGCCATTCGTCGCCGTCGGCATTGGGTTCGTGTTGTCGGAGCATCCGTGCGTACAGGGTTCGGCCTGGCCAGGGGAGAACGGCACACGTTCATTGAGGAAGTAATGACAGGCGGCAAGTCCGTCGGTCATGCGCACCCGCGCCACCGATGGACGGCGCGGCGACTTGCGTTCGTTGCGGCCGGCCAGCGCCGTGTACAGGCGGTTGTACATGTCGAGCTGCATGCGTTCCGCCAGCAGGGTTCTACAGGGCTGTCGCCGCAGCGTCGACTCCAGATTGCGGATGTTTCCCGCCAGCGTGCGAAGCAGATCCTCCACACCGAAAACGCGCGGGTTCGCCGGCGGCGGCAGTCGATGCTGGCGCGATGCGTAACGCGGCGGCAGGTGGGAGTCCAGATCGACCACGAAGCGTCCATCCAGTGCGTCCTCCGGGCTCGGGGTGATCACCCGCACGAAATGGACCCAGCGGCCGAGGCGCCGGTAGATTTCCTCGGCTTCGCCCTGCATCAGGTGGTACGGGTTCGCCAACGCAAGAAGAACGAGGCGCATGTAGGCCTGCTTGATGGATAACGCGGTTTCGTCGGAATCGCGCGTGCCCTCGATGGGCTGTGCCTGCAGGCGCAGCGCCTCCGCGTTGCGGTAGAGCATGTGTACGGCACGCCAGATGTGTTCGGGTTCGGGGGCATATGTCCGATAGGCCTCGAGCAGGCAGCGACCGTGTGCCAGCAGCGAGCGCTGCATGGCTATCTGCATGCTCAGGCGATCATCGCGACTGAGCGAGGATCTTCCCAGCATGTCGTTGACCGCGAGCTTGAAGCCGATCGCCAGTTCTTCCAGCAACTGGCTGACCAGCAGGGCCACCTTTGCGGTTTCCTCGCTCAACGGCAGCGGCGCGACATGGTAGCGCCTGATCAATCGATCAGCAGTGTCGTATATAACCGGTCGTAACGCTTCCGCCAGTTCGAATCGGCTCATCCTTGTCAGCGGCGCCCTGTTTGCCGACCACAGTGAATCCAGAAGTCGCCCGCCGCAGATTCGGGGATCGCCGCGGGGCAGTTCCTCCAGCCAGGCCTCGAGGTGGGCCGGGGTGCCCCCCGAGAAGGGTGAGCGGTCCCGATTCTGGGCAGGAACCATGAGCTGCATCGGCGTAGTCATGTTGTTGTTCCGAACGCTTCGGGGTGTTGCTGGAACTGATCCGGCACCCTGGTTACAGGTTCAGGCCGCTGCGGACATGACTCCGGAACCACCTCCCGGAGGTGACGGCTCGCATGGTAGACTGTCACGGTATCGTCGCTTCAGCGTTCCACTTCGGCACAGTACCACAGCCGCGGTTCGTTGTGTGGCGGTCAGCCCGCTCGTGGCGCGGCCTCGCGCTTGCGCCGGTGACGCCCTAGGCGTTACTTTAGTGCACAGCAGCAATTCGTGATCAGTGCAGTGTCGTGCATGTGCGCCGGATTGGTGCATGGTGGTCGCGGAAGCCTCTGGACGGCCTGTATTACCGGCTACTTCCTATGGCCTCATGCGGTCGCGGAATGCAGGCAGCGCACAGACAGTCACTCTGCCAAAGAGGCTGGAATCGTTCATGACTGAACCCGGCCCATCGGCTCTCGCCCTTAGGGGCGGGTGTCGGATGCCTGTACCAGCAAGCGCGCCAGCGGCTCGTAGCGTATGCCGTGCTTCCTGCTCCTGTAATCATTGCCCTCATCCGACCGTGCCCCGGGGCTACCGCCCAGGTGGGCGGGAACCCGTCCCGTACTTCTGTGGCGGGGTCGCCGGCTGGCGATGCCTGTCCCCAATATCCAGATTCCCGGGTGAAAATCGATGAAAGCGTCCTTTGAAGAACTCCTGCGCAACTCTTACCTGGCCGGCGCCAATGCGGCGTTCATAGAGGATCTCTACGAGCAGTATCTTCATGATGCCGCCGAGGTGCCGGAGAAGTGGAGAGCGTACTTCCAGGGGCTGGAAACCGCTGCCCCCAGAGGGATGCCCGAAATTCCTCACAGTGAGGTCCGCAAGGAATTCATACGCCTCGCCCGTCGCAACGGCAGGGGCAACGGTGCAGCCGCAGCCGCCGGTGTCGCCGTCGGCGGTCTTTCTCCCGAGGCCGCCCAGAAACAGGCCGCTGTGCTGCGCCTGATCAATGCATGGCGGGTTCGGGGCCACCAGGCGGCGGATCTCGATCCGCTGGACCTGCGTGAGCCCATGCGCGTGCCGGATCTGGATCCCGCCCATCACGGCCTCACCGAGGGCGACATGGTCGAGGAATTCAACACCGGTTCCCTGTTCGCCCCGGACAGGATGAAGCTTGCGGACATTGTCCGGTTCCTGCGCACCACCTACGGCTCCACCATCGGCTGCGAGTACATGCATATCACTGATACCCGGGAAAAGCGCTGGATCCAGGAGCGTATCGAGCGGCCGCGCGCCAAGCCGGTGCTCCCGCCGGAGAAGCGCAGGGAGATCCTGGAACGGCTGACGGCGGCGGAGGGAATCGAAAAGTACCTGCACAGCAAGTACGTGGGCCAGAAGCGTTTCTCCCTGGAAGGCGGCGAATCACTGATCCCGCTACTTGACGAGTTGATCCAGCGAGCCGGCAGTCACGGTGTGAAGGAGATGGTTCTGGGTATGGCCCACCGTGGCCGACTCAACGTGTTGATCAACATTCTGGGCAAATCACCGGGAGACCTGTTCCAGGAGTTCGAGGGCAATTTCAACGTCGAGAACGCCGGGGCCGGCGACGTCAAGTACCATCTGGGTTATTCCTCCGATATCCAGACCAGGCAAGGGCCGCTGCATCTGGCGCTGGCGTTCAACCCCTCGCACCTGGAGATTGTCGACCCGGTGGTGGTTGGCTCCGTCCGGGGTCGCATGCACCGTCGGCGCGACCACAAGGGCGAGGAAGTGCTGCCGGTGCTGATCCATGGCGATGCGGCCTTCGCGGGCCAGGGCGTGGTCATGGAGACGTTCCAGCTATCGCAGGCACGCGGCTTCTACACCGGGGGTACCGTGCATCTGGTGGTGAACAATCAGATCGGATTTACCACGTCGCATCCGCTGGACACGCGCTCCACGCTGTACTGCACCGAAGTGGCGAAAATGGTTCAGGCGCCGATCTTCCACGTCAACGGCGATGATCCGGACGCGGTGATATTCGTCACCCAGCTGGCCATGGATTACCGCCAGGAGTTCAAGAGGGACGTCGTGGTGGACCTCATCTGCTACCGCCGTCACGGCCATAACGAGGCCGATGAGCCTGCGGCCACGCAGCCCATGATGTACGCCAAGATCAAGAAGCGGAAAACCACCCGCAAGCTCTATGCCGGACGCCTGGTGCGGTCGGGGCTGATGAGCGAGGAAGACACCGACTCGCTGGTGCAGGAGTACCGGGACGCGCTTGACAATCATCGCGTTGTCGCGCGCAACATCCTGACCGGCGTGCGCAACGAGTTCGCCGTGGACTGGAAGCCCTATTTCCAGGGCCGCTGGGACGATCCCGTCGACACCTCGGTGCCCATTGCGGTGATACGCGAGCTTGCCGAAACCCTGCAGACGCTGCCCGAACGCTTTGAGCTGAATCCACGCGTCGCCGGTATCATGGGGAGTCGGCGCAAGATGGGCGCCGGCGCGCTGCCGCTGGACTGGGGCTATGCCGAGACCATGGCGTACGCGACGCTGCTGCACGACGGACACCGGGTGCGCCTGACGGGTCAGGACAGCGGTCGGGGGACGTTCTCGCACCGGCACGCGGTGCTGCACAACGCCCTGGACGGCAGCGTGTTCGTGCCCCTGAAGAATGTCACCACCGAGCAGGATGATTTCGTCGTCATTGATTCCCTGCTCTCGGAAGAGGCGGTGCTTGGCTTCGAGTACGGCTATGCAACCAACGATCCCCAGACGCTGGTGATCTGGGAGGCCCAGTTCGGCGATTTCGCCAACGGCGCCCAGGTGGTCATTGATCAGTTCATCACCTCCGGCGAAACCAAATGGGGCCGCCTCAGCGGGCTCACCCTGTTCCTGCCCCACGGTTACGAGGGGCAGGGGCCCGAGCATTCCTCGGCACGACTCGAGCGGTTTCTGCAGTTGTGCGCGGACGCCAACATCCAGGTCTGCGTACCCACTACACCGGCGCAGTTCTTTCACATGCTCCGGCGGCAACAGCTACGCTATTACCGCAAGCCGCTGGTGGTGATGACACCGAAGAGCCTGCTTCGGCACAAACTGTCCACATCGTCGCTGGATGATCTTAGCGGTGGCCGCTGGCAGAACGTGATCGACGAGGTGGATGAGATCAAGGCGAAGGACGTGGAACGCGTCATCATGTGCAGCGGCAAGGTCTACTACGATCTGCTCACCGAACGGCGCAAGCGCGAGCTGACCAACACGGCGATCATCCGTATCGAGCAGCTCTATCCGTTCCCTGAAAAGGATGTGAGCCAGTTGCTGCGTCGACGTTACAGCAAGGCGCGAAAAGTGATCTGGTGCCAGGAAGAGCACAAGAACCAGGGTGCTTGGTACTCCAGCCAGCATCACTTCCGTCACTGCATGCGGGAAGACCAGGAACTGTGTTATGCGGGCCGCGAAGGGGCCGCATCGCCTGCCGTGGGCTATCCCAAGCTGCATCACGAGCAGCAGCGTCAGCTGGTGGACGACGCACTGAGTTGATGGGCACACCGTCGCCGGGCCGGCTGGGTCCGCTCCGCGACACGACCAACCAATAAGCGAGGATCTGATGAGTATCGAAATCAGAGTACCAGGCCTGCCCGAATCCGTTACGGAGGCAACCGTGGTCACCTGGCACAAGCAGTCGGGGGATGCGGTTTCACGGGATGAAAACCTGGTGGATCTCGAGACCGACAAGGTGGTGCTGGAGGTGCCGGCACCTGCAAATGGCGTCCTCGGCGACATCAAGGTGTCGGAGGGCGATACGGTCACTGCCGACCAGATACTTGCCTTGCTTGACGAAGGCGGCGCGGCGGCAGCCGCGCCGGCCGCGGAGAAGGAGGAAAAAGCGGCGACCACGGAAACGCCGGCATCGGGCGTGGATGCCGAGGAGCCGGTAACCGACCTCTCGCCGGCGGTGCGCCGCCTGGTTTCCGAGCATGACCTCGATCCCGGCCGTATTCCCGGTACCGGGCGCGGCGGCCGGATCACCAAGGAGGACGTGCTTGCCTACATGAAGGACGAGGGCGCCGCCGGAGCTGCTGCGGCCCAGACCGCTCCCGCCCCGGAAAAGCCCGCCGCCAAGTCGGCGGCGGCCGCGGAGGCGCCCACGGCCCCGCAGCCGGAATACGGCGAGCGACCGGAACGGCGGGTACCCATGACCCGCCTGCGTCAACGGATTGCAGAGCGGCTGGTGGAGGCGCAGCAGACAGCCGCCATGCTGACCACCTTCAACGAAGCGAACATGCAGCCGGTCATGGAACTGCGCGCCCGCTACAAGGAGCAGTTCCAGAAAACCCATGAAGCCCGACTGGGCTTCATGGGCTTCTTCGTCAAGGCTTCGGTGGAGGCTCTGAAACGCTTTCCGGAAGTGAATGCATCCGTCGACGGCACCGACATCATGTACCACGGGTATCAGGATATCGGCATTGCGGTGAGTTCTCCCCGCGGTCTCGTGGTCCCGGTGCTGCGCAATGCCGAATACATGAGCTTCGCAGATATCGAGAATACCATCGCCGATTTTGGTGTCCGTGCCCGGGACGGCAAGCTGAGCATGGACGATCTCACCGGTGGGACCTTCTCCATCACCAACGGCGGCATCTTCGGTTCCCTGTTGTCCACGCCCATACTCAACCCTCCGCAAAGCGCCATTCTGGGAATGCACAAGATCCAGGAGCGGCCGATGGTCGAAGACGGCCAGGTGGTTGTGCGGCCCATGATGTACCTCGCCCTGTCCTATGATCATCGTATCGTCGATGGCAGGGAGGCCGTGAGGTTCCTGGTTACCATCAAGGACATGATCGAGGACCCGGCACGCCTGCTGCTGGAGGTCTGAAATCGGACCGCGCCGGTATGCAGCGGCTTGCCGGCGCTCCTGAAATCACACGGGCTTTGGGGGGGTCAGGCATGGCAAAGGCATTCGACGTTATCGTTATCGGGGGCGGGCCGGCAGGATACGTGGCTGCGATCCGTTGTGCACAGCTCGGCCTGAACGCCGCGGTCGTGGACAACTTCGTCTACAAGGACGGCAAGCCCGCCCTTGGCGGCACCTGCCTGAATGTGGGCTGCATCCCTTCCAAGGCGCTGCTGGATTCATCGGAGCAGTACCACAAGGTCCGCAACGGCGTGTCGGCGCACGGTATCTCCGCCACGAACGTGAAGCTGGACGTGAAGAAGATGATCGCCCGCAAGGACAAGGTGGTGAAGGATCTCACCGGGGGCATCGAACAGCTTTTCAAGGCCAACAAGATCACCTGGTTCAATGCCAATGGGCGTCTGCTGGATGGCAGACAGGTGGAAGTGACGCCACTCAACGGCAAGAAAAGCGAGACCTACCAGGCGGAGCACATCATCCTTGCGCCCGGCTCCCTGCCCATCGAACTCGACGCCGCGCCGCTGGACGGGGAGCGCATTGTCGATTCCACCGGGGCGCTGGAGTTCACTGATGTTCCCAAGCGCCTTGGCGTCATCGGTGCGGGCGTGATCGGGCTGGAGATGGGTAGTGTGTGGAGCCGTCTGGGCTCCAGGGTGGTAATGCTCGAGGCCCAGGACGAGTTTCTGCCGCCGGTGGATCAGCGGGTTGCGCGGGCGGCGCTCAAGGAGTTCGAGAAACAGGGGCTGGACATCCGGTTTGGCGCCCGGGTGACCGGCATGAAGTCCGGAAAGAATGTCGCCGTTCACTACGAGGACAAGGACGGCAAGCAGTCGCTGCAGGTCGACAAGCTGATCGTCTGCGTCGGGCGGAGACCCGCCACCGGTAATCTGGCGGCGGAGGACGCCGGCCTGCTGCTGGACGAGCGGGGGTTCGTCAACGTCGACGAGCAGTGCCGCACCAACCTGCCGGGTGTTTACGCGGTCGGTGACGTGGTACGCGGCCCGATGCTGGCCCACAAGGGCTCCGAAGAGGGAGTGATGGTCGCCGAACTGATTGCGGGGAAGGGCGGCCACGTCAATTACGAAACCATTCCCTGGGTGATCTACACGCACCCGGAAATCGCCTGGGTCGGGCGTACCGAACAGTCGCTCAAGGCTGCGGGCATCCCGTTCAAGACCGGCGCCTTCAATTTTGCCGCGACAGGCCGGGCGCGCGCCATGGAAGAGCCGGCCGGGATGGTGCGCATCATCGCCCATGCCGAAACCGACCGTATTCTCGGCGTGCATATCGTAGGACCGCAGGCTTCCGAACTCATCGCAGAGGCGGTGGTGGCCATGGAGTTCCATGGCAGCAGCGAAGACCTGGCCAGAATCATCCACGCGCATCCCACGCTCTCGGAGGCGGTTCACGAAGCAGCGCTTGCGGTGTCGAAGCGCGCGATTCACAAGGCCAACTAGACTGAGGCTGGATTGCCGCCCATGTTGGGGATCTGCCGCCGCTTGCAGTCGGCGGTGATTATTGAATTCGTCAATGCATGACGTTCTTCGTGCCCAAGAAACCGCAATGCTTCATGCCCCTTGTTGAGCATGTAACAGATTGATGTAAAAGAGGTTTGGGAACGCGTAACCGAGTAGGTTAGACTGACCGCCGCACACGCACCTGATGGGGGTTGACCATGAGTTCCTTCAAGGCTCTTCGTGTTCACCAGGCAGACAAAGGCGTAGAAGCGCGTATCGAGGATATGCGTGTCGAGGATCTCTCCGAAGGCAGTGTGGTGATCCGCGCGGCCTGGTCCGGAATCAACTACAAGGATGCCCTCGCAGTCACCGGCAAGGGCAAGATCATGCGGACGCTGCCGCTGAATGCGGGTATTGACGTTTCGGGGACCGTGGAAACGTCCGAGGACCCCCGGTTCCTCCCCGGCCACGAGGTGCTTGTCACTGGCTGTGGCCTGGGCGAAGTCCATGACGGCGGTTTCGCGGGCATGGTTCGGGTTCCCGGTGACTGGGTCGTGCCCATGCCGGATGGGCTTGATCTGCGTCGCGCCATGGCGGTGGGTACCGCAGGATTCACTGCCGGCATGGCGCTGGTGCGCATGGAACAGAATGGACAGGAGCCGGGCCATGGGCCGATCCTGATCACCGGCGCCAGCGGCGGCGTCGGCAGTTTTGCCACCCGGCTGTTCAGCCGCGCCGGATACAGCGTGACCGCCTTCACCGGCAAGACCGATGCCGCTGACTACCTGCAGTCACTGGGCGCGGCGGATATTCTCGACGCCTCCCAGGTGGACTACGGCAAGCGGCCGTTGGAGAAGGCCATATGGGGTGGCGCCGTAGACAGTCTCGGCGGAGACGCGCTCACCTGGCTGACTCGCACGGTCAAGCCCTGGGGCAACATCGGTGCCATAGGGCTTGCCGCCGGCATCGAACTCAACACCACCGTGATGCCGTTCATCCTTCGGGGCGTGAGCCTGCTCGGGATCAATTCCGTGGAATGCTCGCGTGATCTCCGCCTGGCGGTCTGGCAGCGGATATCGGAGCTACTCCAGCCCGACGATTGTGACGCAATCATAAGCGGCGAGGTTGGCCTTGACGACGTGCTCGAGAGCGCGGAGTCCTTGCTGGCGCGGAAGGCCCGGGGACGTACCCTGGTCCGTCTCGCCTGAGCTGCGGAGGTTTCGCCATGGGTATTGAAAGTGCCGGCCTGCGATTCCGTCAGGCCCTGACGCACGAAAAGCCCTTGCAGATCGCCGGCACCATAAACGCCTACACGGCGCTGATGGCGGAGCGTGCCGGCTTCAGCGCCATCTATCTCTCCGGTGCCGGCGTCGCCAATGCTTCCTATGGTCTGCCGGATCTGGGTATTACCCAATTATCGGATGTGCTGGTGGATGCCTCCCGCCTAACCGCGACAACCGATCTTCCCTTGCTGGTGGATGTTGACACCGGTTGGGGCGGCGCCTTCAACATCGCCCGGACCGTTCGCGAGATGGAGCGTGCCGGAGTGGCAGCCATTCACCTCGAGGACCAGGTCCAGGCAAAGCGTTGCGGACACCGGCCGGGAAAGGCCCTGGTTTCCGCCGCCGAGATGGCCGACCGCGTGAAGGCTGCGGTCGACGCGCGCCGCGACCCCGACTTCGTGTTCATGGCGCGCACGGACGCCTTCGCCTCAGAGGGCATGCAGGGTGCCCTCGATCGCGCCGGCCTTTATGTCGAAGCTGGCGCCGACATGATCTTTGCCGAGGCGCTGCACACCCTGGATGATTTCCGAACATTCACGGCAGCCATCGAGGTGCCTGTGCTGGCCAATATCACGGAATTCGGAAAGACCCCCCTGTTCACGGTGACCGAACTGGGGCAGGCGGGTGCCGCGATGGTGCTTTATCCGTTGTCCGCGTTCCGGGCCATGAGCCGGGCGGCGGAGCGCGTTTATGCGGCCATTCGTGAAGATGGCACGCAGCAGGCGGTGGTGGACAGCATGCAGACTCGGACCGAGCTCTATGAAGTGCTGGGCTATCACGAGTACGAAGACAAGCTGGACGCCCTCTTCAGCAGGGATCAGTAAACCCGGGTTGGGCATTGCGGGTATAACCGTCTCCGCCCCCTGAGGCGCGGAAGGCCTTGATGACTGGAGTGAGACCGAGATGAGCGACAAGAAATCCACTGCGGCCGCGGGGCTGCGCGGACAGAGTGCCGGCGAGACAGCATTGTGTACCGTGGGCAAGGAAGGCACGGGCCTTACCTACCGAGGTTATGATGTTCGTGATCTTGCGGAACACGTAACGTTCGAGGAAGTGGCCTACCTGCTGCTTCACGGTGAGCTGCCCACCCGCAGCGAACTCGACGCCTACGTGAGCCATCTGCAGGGGCTGCGTGACCTGCCCCGAGCCCTGAAGGCCGTGCTGGAGCAGATTCCCGCAGACGCCCACCCCATGGATGTCATGCGCACCGGCTGCTCCATGCTCGGCAACCTGGAAACGGAAACGGATTTCGCCCAGCAGCTAGACTTGGCTGACCGGCTGCTGGCGGTGTTTCCATCAATCATCACCTACTGGTATCGCTATTCCCATGATCGCGTCCGGATCGAACCGGTGACCGACGATGCCTCGATCGGCGGTCATTTTCTCAATCTGCTGCATGGAAAGCCCGCGTCGCAGCTGCATGCAGACGTGATGAACGTGTCGCTTATCCTATACGCGGAGCACGAGTTCAATGCCTCCACGTTCACCGCACGCGTCTGCGCCTCCACACTCTCGGACATGCATTCCTGTATCACCGGCGCCATCGGCTCGCTGCGCGGACCGCTCCATGGCGGTGCCAACGAGGCCGCCATGGCCATGCTCGAGCAGTGGAGCGATCCGGACCAGGCGGAGCGCGAACTGCTGGCCATGCTCGAGCGCAAGGAAAAGGTCATGGGCTTCGGCCATGCCATTTACACCGAGTCCGACCCGCGCAATGCCGTGATCAAGGCCTGGTCGAGGAAGCTTGCCGACGACGTCGGGGATACCACGCTTTTCCCTGTTTCGGAGCGGGTGGACGAGGTGATGTGGCGGGAGAAGAAGCTCTTCCCCAATGCAGACTTCTACCACGCCTCCGCCTATCACTTCATGGGCATCCCCACCAAGCTGTTTACGCCCATCTTCGTGATGTCGCGGCTGACGGGCTGGGCGGCGCACGTGATGGAGCAGCGCGCCAACAACCGCATCATCCGCCCCAGTGCCGATTACACCGGGCCGGAGTTGCGCAAGGTGGTGCCCATCGAGGAGCGGGGCTGACCGGCACCGCCGCCGTCCGAACCCGGGAGCATGGCCATGTCCGAATCCGTCAATCGCGACTTCCGCAAGTCGCTGTCCTGCGGTGGGCTCGACTACTTCGACGCGCGCGCCGCGGTCGATGCCATGCGGCCCGGCGCCTACGCGAGCCTGCCGTTCACCGCCCGCGTTCTGGCCGAGAACCTGGTGCGGCGCTGTCCGCCGGCGGAACTGGAGGACTGCCTGCGGCAGATCGTGGAGCGACGCCGGGACCGGGACTTCCCGTGGTTTCCGGCTCGCGTGGTCTGTCACGACATCCTGGGCCAGACCGCGTTCGTCGACCTGGCCGGACTGCGGGACGCCATCGCCGAACAGGGCGGCGATCCGGCCCGGGTGAATCCGGTGGTACCCACCCAGCTCATCGTTGACCACTCGCTGGCGGTGGAGCATGCGGGCTTCGAAAAGGACGCCTTCGAGAAAAACAGGGCCATCGAGGAGCGGCGCAACGCCGACCGCTTCCACTTCATCAACTGGACCAGGCAGGCCTTCCGCAACGTGGACGTGATACCGCCTGGCAACGGCATCATGCACCAGATCAACCTGGAGCGGATGTCAACGGTGGTGGAATCGCGGGACGGGGTGGCCTTCCCCGACACCCTGGTGGGCACCGACAGTCACACTCCGCACGTGGACGCGCTGGGTGTGCTGGCCATCGGCGTCGGCGGCCTGGAGGCGGAGAGCGTGATGCTGGGACGGCCGTCCTACATGCGCCTGCCGGACATGGTGGGCGTGGAGCTCACCGGCAGGCCCGGGCCGGGCATCACCTGCACGGACATCGTGCTCGCGCTCACCGAGTTCCTCCGCCGCGAGCGGGTGGTATCCGCCTACCTGGAATTCTTCGGTGAGGGGGCGGCGGCGCTGTCCGTGGGCGACCGCGCCACCATCTCCAACATGACCCCGGAGTTCGGCGCCACCGCCGCCATGTTCCACATCGATCAGCAGACCCTCGACTACCTGAGCCTCACGGGGCGCGATCCGGAGCAGGTGAAGCTGGTGGAGACCTACGCGAAGACCGTGGGTCTGTGGGCGGATGACCTGAACACAGCGGAATACGAGCGGACGCTGCGCTTCGACCTGTCCACGGTGGTGCGCAACATGGCCGGCCCATCCAGCCCCCACAAGCGGGTGGCCACCACGGATCTGGCCAAGGCCGGCATCGCCGGCACCGTGGAGCAGCCGGGCGACGGCCGCATGCCGGACGGCGCGGTGATCATCGCGGCCATTACCAGCTGCACCAACACCAGCAATCCGCGCAACGTGATCGCCGCCGCTCTGCTGGCGAAGAAGGCCAATGCCCTGGGGCTCGCCCGCAAGCCCTGGGTAAAGACCTCGCTCGCGCCCGGCTCCCGGGCGGTGCAGCTCTACCTGGAAGAGTCGGGCCTGCTCCCGGAACTGGAACGGCTGGGATTCGGCATCGTCGGCTTCGCCTGCACCACCTGCAACGGCATGAGCGGCGCCCTTGACCCGGCGATCCAGCAGGAGATCATCGACCGCGACCTCTACGCCACGGCGGTGCTCTCCGGCAACCGCAATTTCGACGGCCGCATCCACCCTTACGCGAAGCAGGCCTTCCTGGCCTCTCCGGCACTGGTGGTGGCCTATGCCATTGCCGGCACGGTGCGTTTCGACATCGAGAAGGATGCCCTGGGCACCGATGCCAACGGCCGCCCCATCACCCTGAAGGAGCTCTGGCCCACGGATGCCGAGATCGACGCGGTGGCGGCCGAACACGTGAAGCCGGATCACTTCCGCCGGGTCTACACTCCCATGTTCCGGCCGCGGGCCGAGAACGCCGAGCCCGTATCGCCGCTGTACGACTGGCGGCCCCGGAGCACCTATATCCGCCGGCCGCCCTACTGGGAAGGCGCGCTGGCCGCGCCGCGCACGCTCACCGGCATGCGGCCGCTGGCAGTGCTGGGTGACAACATCACCACCGATCACCTCTCGCCGTCCAACGCCATTCTGCGGGACAGCGCCGCCGGGGAGTATCTGGCGTCCATGGGCCTGCCGGAGGAGGACTTCAACTCCTACGCCACCCACCGTGGTGACCACCTCACCGCCCAGCGCGCGACGCTGGCCAACCCCAAGTTACTGAACGAGATGGTGCGCGACGAACGCGGCGCCATCCGCCAGGGCTCGCTCACACGGCTGGAGCCGGACGGCACGGTCATGCGCATGTGGGAGGCCATCGAGACCTACATGGAGCGCGGCCAGCCGCTGATCATCATCGCCGGTGCCGATTACGGTCAGGGTTCCTCCCGGGACTGGGCGGCCAAGGGTGTGCGGCTGGCCGGTGTCGAGGCCATCGTGGCCGAGGGCTTCGAGCGCATCCACCGCACCAACCTGGTGGGCATGGG
>SLSJ01000056.1 GCA_007130525.1 Ectothiorhodospiraceae bacterium
CTCACCGCCCTTCTACTACGCGCGCCGATCTGCTCGCTGTGCCGGGGCGTACTCCCTGCAGCCGGCTCGACGTAGTGTCAGCTACGCCTTCACCGTCTTCCGGTCCGTGCCCCCCGTCACAGCGGCATCCCGACGCTCTCGCGACGAACGGCGGTAGCACATGCGGGCTAGCCGGCCTTTTCCACCAGCGTCCTGGCCTGCTGTTTCTGGTCGTCATTTCCTTCATCGATTACTTCCTCAAGCAGGCCTCGGGCACCCTCCGCATCCCCCATATCCAGATAGGCGCGGGCCAGATCGAGCTTGGTGCTGTTCTCATCCGTCAGGTCGAAAAGGCCGTCGTCTTCGGAATCGCCGGTCGCGCCATCGTCGTCACCCCGCATCGAAGCGACGGCGGTGCCGGACGACTCGGACCCGGGCGCGCGAACGGCCTCTGTTTCACCGGCAGGATCAGGCTCGCCCGACTCCTGACCGGCTTCTCCATCCGCGTCACGCAACGGCACCAGCAACCCTTTGTCTGCGGGCTGCCCATCGGCCGTCTCCGTCTGCGATCCGGCGCCTACTTCAGGTGTTGCCTTTTCGCCGGTGTCTTCGAAGTCATCGGACTGGTCGGAGAGGTCGAAATCGAGTTCGAAGCCCTCATCGTTCTGCCACGACTGCCCGGTATCGGCGTCCGGATCATCTTGTCCGGCAGCCGGCTCATCGAACCCGGCGGAACGATCATCAAGCTCGAAGTCCAGGGTCAGATCATCGTCTTCGCCAGCATCCGCAGTCTCATCGACAGCCAGTTCATTTATCTCGCCAGGCTCCCCGGTTTGTCCGGTGGCATCAGGTCCTTCATCCGGTTCGCCGGCGTAGAGCGCGCGGCCGGCCCCCAATTCCCGTATGTAGGACCGTTCCGCCGAAACCGGCTGCGCCCGCTGGCTGTCCGCCGTCGTCCGATCCGGGTCGTCGGCATCGAGTCCGAAATCCAGATCGGAGAACTCCTCGTCGAAATCCGCCGTACTGGCATCGCCACCGGCCATCATCGACTGGAGATCCCGGGGCTGCGCAGCGTCCTCATCCGTTTCCAGGGCTTCCCCGGTATTGAGATCAAGATCGAGTTCCTGATCCGCCACCGGCTCGGCGGCTTCGGTATCCAACGGCGCGAACAGCGGATTCTCGGGCGCGATATCCCGACCAAGCTCCGAGGCCCGTTCCCAGACAGGGTCCGAGGTGCCATTGAGCATGGCATAGAGTTCCTGGGCCTCGGATTCGAACGCGCCCCGATCTCCGTTCATGGTGTGGATTTCGAGCAGCTTGAGCCGCAGTTCCTTGTTCTCGGGATCGTTCCGGACACCATCCTCGAGAACGGCAAGCGCCTGCTCGAACTGTCCTCCGGTCATCAGCGCTTCGGCGCGCTCCAGCGGATGTCCATGCTCCTGTTCCGCTGACACGCCCGCCTGCGCCTTGGCCGCCGCCACGCTGGCGGCGACGGAGCCGGTCGCGTCATCGCCGGACTCGACGGATGTCTCACCAACCGATTCCGCGGCAAGCAGAGCTTCGTCGTCCTCCTGCGCCTGGCGGCGTCGGCGGATCATGAGCAGCAGGAGCAGAATCAGGACGAGGGCGCCGGCACCGAGTCCCAACAGGCGCGGGTCTTCCCAGGGCGCCGCGGCGTGGGGTTGGAACGTCTCCGGCTCGGACGCCGTCTGCAGCGGAGCCGGCTCTTCGGCATCCGCGACGATGGGTTCGTCGGTGCCTCCTTCACCCGCGCTGATCGGGCGGAAATCATCGACTATGGCTGCGGCTTCCTCATCGCTTGCCTCGGCGGGCTCCTCGGGCGCTTCCGGCACCTCGGGCTCGGCAAGCAGGTCCTCCTCCTCGGCCAGGGGCGGCATCCCTTCCTCGGCGGGGACGGCGACCGGGGGCGGGGCAGGCAGATCAATGGTGCGTTCCAGCGCATCCACGCGCTGACGGAGTTCATCCGCCATCCGCCGCAGTTCCTCGTTCTCGGAACGCAGTTCCGCTTCGGTCTCGCGCATGGCGGTCAGTTCCTGCTGCAGCCGCCGCACGTTCTCGCTATTGGCCTCGAGCTCCTCGTCGGTCAGCGAAGCCGTGGCATCGTCACCGAGGTCGTCCGCAGCACCGACCACCTGCAGTCGGGCTTCGGGATCCTCCTCCGGCTCAGCCGCGATACGGATCTCTTCCTCCACGGGTTCCGCGGCCGGTCGTGCCCGACGCGCTTCCCAATCGCGCACCTGACGGGAAAACTCGCGTCTGGCCTCCGCAACGGGCAGCGATTCAATATCGGCTCGCGACGGCACTCGCAGGACCGCGCCTTCAAGAAGCTCGTTGACGTTGCCTTCGTGGAACGCATCCGGGTTGGCGCGCACGAGGGCTACCATCGTCTGGTAAACGCTCACGCTGGCGTCCGGACGCACCGCCATGGCGATGTCCCACCCCGTTTCGCTGCGCTGAACCGGGCCGTATTCACCCGCCTCACGGTCCAGACGTTCGTCGGCGGCGGTCACCCGGCCGGGCTGCCGGGTCGGCTCTCCGGCCGGCGCCCGTGTTTCGCGCGGCGCTTCGGCCACCAGGGGATCACGCGGCCGCTCCCGGGGCGTATGCACGGGCGGGTCCAGGAGCAGAGTATATTCCCGCAAGAGGCGTCCGCCGTCCCAGCGGACCTCGACCAGGAACGCGAGAAACGGTTCCCTGATCGGGTTGTCGGTGGTAACCCTGATGTATGGTTGCGGGCCATCATCCCTGACCAGGTCGAACGTCAGGCGGGAGAGCAGGAACGGGCGATCGAGACCAACACGCTGGAACGCGTCCGACGACGCGAGACTGACACGGAGACTCTCCAGTTCCGCGGTACTCCCGCTGACCGGGATGCGTGCCTCCAGCGGTTCGTTGAGGGCGGATCGCGTATCCACACTACCCAGGCCAAGGGCCCATGCGGCAGCGGGCGTGAGCAGAAGCAGAACGATGAAGCCGTGAGCCAGTCTGCGAACCATGGATTTCCCTTGCTAAACGGTCGACGCGTCATCCCTTCCCGCGGAATAAGCGTCTAGTGCCGCATCTCTGCACGCTGAACAGGTGCCCGCAATCTTTCTGAGGCACATTATCCGCGACATGGCAGAAATTCAAACCGAAATGACCGCTATCCGGTTCCTTCGGAAACAGTGCATTCCGCCGCTTTTGTGACCCCTTATATCAATTTTCAACCGGGGAAAACGTGAAACGCCGCACTTGAGCGAACAAAATCGACGCTTTTCGTCGCCTCTATCGTTTTTTTTGAGGAAGCCCGACGTAATTCCCGCGGGCCCGGCACGGCATTATTCCGGGACCTGGCGCGCAGGGGCGGCCCAAGCGGCCGGAAACGGACGCGAGCGCGTGAATACTTCGGCGTCTCCCTGGCCCGCATATCTCACCGCCCTTCTGCTACGCACGCCGATCTGCTCGCCGTGACGGGGCGTACTCCCTGCAGCCGGCTCGACGTAGTGTCAGCTACGCCTTCGCCGTCTTCCGGTCCGTGCACCCCGTCACACCGGCATCTCGACGC
>SLSJ01000200.1 GCA_007130525.1 Ectothiorhodospiraceae bacterium
AACACTCCTGTATTTTTGGGAGGCGCGCTACCGCCAGCCATCAGCCGCGCGAGGCATGAGCGCCGGCTGCAGTGTTAGAGCACATAGTCAGAAAACGAGGACCTTATCTGCCTCAGCGGTTGCCTCGGCCAACGCATCCATGGTGCTGCGTTTCGCACCGTCAAGAATTTCACTTTCGTTTATGCCTCGGGCATCCATACAGGTTCCACAAAGCAGCACTCGTCCCTTCGACGTCACGCGCCGCACCATCCTCTCGGCATTGTAATAACCATCAGGAGTTTTCTGGCCCGTCTTTGCACCAAGGACGGCGTCAGCCATGAGAAACACCGTGACCTCGTCACCGCGTTTGATCAGCGCATGAGCCATCCGAAGCCCGTTGTACAGGCGCTCGGTGCCATATGGCGGGTCATTGATAATGATTAGCGCGTTCATCTCATTCTCCTAGATATTTAGTGCTCCAACGCTCCGGTTCACCGACGGGCCGCACAGGCGACCGTTCGCTGCAACCGGTGGTTAAGCTGCCGCTTGCGACGATTCTCGTTCCTTCCATGACGGCCCTCAAGAAAAAGTGCAGAGGCCTTGACCCTATACTTCGGTATAGGCTTTAGGCTGCCCTGTAGACTGCGTCCTGGAGATGAACGATGACAGGTCTCAAGGTCGGTGAGGTCGCCAAGCAGGCGGGCGTGAACCTGCAGACGATCCATTACTACGAGCGCCGGGGGCTCTTACCTCGGCCGCCCCGCACGGAGTCGAACTATCGGGCGTACCCGGCGGAAGCCGTGCTGCGGGTGCGCTTCGTCAAGCGCGCCCAGGAGCTCGGCTTCACGCTCAAGGAGATCAAGGAACTGCTCTCGCTCCGCGCCGCGCCTCGCACGCGATGCGCCGATGTCCGCGAGCGCGCCGAGACCAAGGTGCGGGACATCGACGACAAGGTCCGAACCCTTCAGGCGATGCGGCGTGCTCTGACCAAGCTCATCGGCGAGTGCTCGGGCAGCGGGCCCGTAAGCCAGTGTCCGATTCTGGAGGCACTCGATTCGGAGGCGGAAGAGCAATGAGGCGCGTCGAGCTGATCTACGACATGGACTGCCCGAACGTCCAGCGCGCCAGGAAGGCGATGCTCAAGGGCTTTGGTCTGGCCGGCCTTCAACCTTCGTGGGTGGAGTGGGATCGAAAGTCCCCCAACAGTCCGGCCCACGCCCGCGGGTACGGCTCGCCGACGATCCTCGTGGACGGGCGGGATGTTGCCGGTGCCGGACCGGGCGATGGCGGATCGAGCTGCCGTGTCTACAGCAACGGCCTGGGTGCGTTCGGGGGCGCGCCTTCCGGCGACCAGATCGCAGAGGCCTTGCGTCCCCACCACGGGCAAGCACCGGGCACCACACACCCGTCATCAGGTTGGCGGAGTTCTCTGGCGACCATCCCCGGGATCGCGTTCGCGTTCCTCCCCAAGCTCGCCTGTCCGGCCTGCTGGCCCGCGTATGCGGGTCTGCTTTCTTCGGTGGGGCTGGGCTTCCTGCTCGACACGGCCTACCTGTTCCCGCTGACGGCGGCGTTCCTGGTACTGGCCGTGGGCGCACTGGCGTTCCGCGCACGGACACGCAGGGGATACGGCCCGTTTGGCGCGGGACTCATGGCGGCCGCCGTGGTCCTCGTCGGGAAGTTCCTCTTCGACTCCAACGCCGCCATGTACGGCGGCATCGGACTGCTGGTTGCAGCATCGGTGTGGAACGCATGGCCCAAGAGCAAACATAGCGTCGGCTCCTGCCCTCAGTGCGTCCAGCAAGGGCCGGCCACGGTAACAAGAGACGCACGCTAAAGGAGGTTCATTCATGGCTACCAAGAGGAAGATCGAGGTGTTCAGCGCGGGGTGCCCCGCGTGCGAGGAAGTCGCTCAGCTGATCAATCGCATCGCCTGCCCGTCCTGCGAGCTGAGCGTTCTCGACATGAAGGATGCCGCCGTTGCCAAGCGGGCAAAGAACCTGGGTGTCCGATCGGTTCCCGCCGTGGTGATCGACGGCAAGCTCGCCGACTGCTGCGCGGGTCGTGGCCCGGAGGAGGCCGTGCTGCGCACGGCTGGAGTCGGTCAGCCGATTTGACTCGACTCCGGGATCCTGGCCGTCTCGGCAGCCCAACGCTTTAGATCAGCCGCCCGGTAACCGGGCAGCGGTTTTCGGGTGCTCCGGATTTATTGTTAGAAGCTGTCTGTTCGAGTCGCTCAGCTAGCCAAACCTTGATAATTGACTGGCGTGTGGGCCCTAGCCCGCATATCTCACGATGAGATCCAACGGGCTTACGGAGCGCAAGCTGGCCGATTTCGTGCGTCAGCGCCAGGGGGCACCAGCTAAACCCTTGCCGATGCACTGTAGCAAGCGCGAACCATCCAGTCCGACCGTAAGGGGTCACAGCCAGCGCCGGGTGCGCTTACGGTAGGTAAGATAGTCGGATGGAAGGTGGCGGGCCAGAACCTGTTCCTCCGGACGGATCTGGAAGCGGTTCATGAGGGGGACAAAGGCCAGTGCCGGAACGAGGTTGAGTGGATTGCCCAGATACACCGCCCAGGCGAGTAGCAGCAACAGATCACCCAGGTAGATGGGGTTTCGGCTGTAGCGATAAATCCCCGTGGTGACCAGGACTTTGCTTTTCTCCGGCCGAGTGGGATCGATGGTGGTGCGGGCACGCCCCAGGGTCCAGGCAGCCGCCAGCATCAATGTCAGTCCCGTCGCCGCCAGTAGCAGACTCAGCCACAGTTGCCCGTCAAACGTCATCGCCAGCCCACCCAGATCCCGGCCCAGCCACATCATGGCGGCCAGGACCAGCACGACAACCGGTGGTGGCAGGAAACGATGGAGCACCACAGTATCCCCGGCCTTTCCGACAGCCCGGAATGGCGGCGGGTCTGGCGCGCGGTGGCGGCGCCAAAAACCGCCGCCGGTCCGTGAAGGACAACGGTTTGTCTCGCCCGCGTGATACCGGTATAGACCGGTTCCCGGGTGAGCGCCGGCAGATCCTGTTCGGGCAGGAGCAGATGCACGTGGTCGACCTCCGAGCCCTGGCTCTTGTGAACCGTCATGGCGTAAACACTTTCATGGCGGGGCAGGTCGGTGGGCAGCACGGCGCGCAGGCCCGTGCTGGTGCGGAACCAGACCCGGGGCAGGCCGCGTTCGTCCGGCAGGCAGATGCCGGCTGATGGTCTGACGCCGGGACGCCCGGCGTCCCGGCGCGGCCCATGTGGAAATCACGTAAGGCCGGGGCCGGCGTGCTCTGCTAGCGTTGCCATTGTGAGGAAGTACACTTGGCTTGGAGAGCGCCGGAGAGGGCACGGCCATGCAGTTCGACCGCTTTTACTACACCGGCTTCGGGGACAAATGGCAGGAACCGCTGGAAGCCGCCGCCGGGGAGTCGGGCATTCAATCGTTGCTGCTCATGCGCTCAACACCGACGCACATGGTGGCGGTGGTCAGCGCCGGCCCCCGCCGCGACACCTATTGCCCCGGTGACGCCGGCCCCAAGAGCGTGAATCCGGGCTGTCACAAGCTCTACTG
>SLSJ01000033.1 GCA_007130525.1 Ectothiorhodospiraceae bacterium
AGCAGGCCGAGGATCATGACCGTCATGGCGGCGGGCGCTCCCTGTTGTTGATTGTTGAACCGATCTAGACCGAAGCCGGCGAGGTACTTGGGCGCCGACCCGGTGCCCCCGGGCGTCGAGACTATCGGAAGCCGGGTATGCTCGCCAGGGAAAGCGGTACAGGGGCCACGTATCGACGGGTATCGGCGTTGGATGCACGGCCTGAATCAAAGGGAATGGCGTTGCCAGGGTGAAGGAAGCGGTCACCCGACTTGGGATCCGGGCGAGCGCCACCATTTCTGAATAGAGGAGTGCCCGGGTCCGGCATTGCTGGTCGCACCCCGGCGACGCGCACGTCCGTCTGCCGCCAAACGCATGCGGAGGGGAGTGCAATGAACGACTGGCTGCTGAAGGAGCGTGAACAACTGCTGCAGCGCGACATGCGCGCCATTATCAAGGCCAATGCCATTATCCTGATTCTGTGGCTTGCGCTGGTGGGTGGGGCTTATGCCGCAGCGCATGCCATGGGGTTACGCGGCGCGCTGGTGACCACGGGGCTGATCCTGCTGCTGCTCTTTGTCGCCCCGCTGATCTCGCTGATCCTCACCGACTGGCTGCGAACCCGCCTGTGGCTGTTGTCCGCGCACGAAAAATTGCGCCGCCTGCGTGCAATGCGCTTCCTCACCCATTACGTTGACCTGGTTGGTCGTACCCAGGTGGACGCCTTGCCGGATCCCGTGCGTGAGAAGGTGGACAGGGCGCTGCGGAAGGAACGGGACGGTTACCTGGTGCCCGAAAAAGACTACGCCCGCGCTCTCCAGGTGGTACTGCACCTGGAGCCGCCGGCCGGGAGAACCGGGCATGCCCGCGAACGATGGGATCCCGACAGCGCTCACGGCTGACGGCCAATGCCCGGGTCGTTGGAAACGCCGCTATCTTTATGCAAACGTCATGGAAACTCCTGATCTGTTCCCTAGCCCGCACTTCTCACCGCCGTTCGTCGCGAGGGCGTCGAGATGCCGGTGTGACGGGGGGCACGGATCGGAAGACGGCGAAGGCGTAGCTGACACTACGTCGAGCCGGCTGGAGGGAGTACGCCCCGTCACGGCGAGCAGATCGGCGTCCGCAATAGAAGGGCGGTGAGAAATGCAGGCTAGGGTCTGGAATCGGTGGCCTGACGCAGCTGCTCGCCCGGCGCGACCAGTGACCGGAGGTGCATGCCATGAGCAACTGGCTGCTGGCGGAGCGTGACAGGCTGCGGCGCTATGATCTGCGAGCCATTATCATAGGCAATGTCGTCATCGTGACTGTGCTGACCGGCATTATGGTTCTCGCCTACATGGCAGCCGACGCCGCGGGTCTCCCCGGCGGTCTCACAGGCATCGTACTGCTGCTGTTGTTACTGGTGATTCTGCCCGTGGTTCCACTGTTGCTCATGGACCGGTTGCGAACCCGCGTGTGGTTGTGGTTGGCCGAGGGGGAATTGCGCCGGCTGCGCGCGCAGCGCTTCCTTACCCATTATGTCGACCTGATCGGTCGTGTCCACGTGGATCGCATGCGCGGCGAGTTGCATGAGCTTGTGGATAGTGCGCTGTACAAGGAGCAGGAGGGATCCCGCATACCCCCAAAGGAGTACGCCCGGGCACTGCAGGCGGTGCTGCATATCGAACCCCCGCCCGGCGCGGCGCAAACGGAGGGAATCGGCAAACACCTGGGCCGCCCGCAGAAAGGGGCTCGAGCGAAGTCGCACAGGTGACGCGGGATACCCGCGCCGCCCTGCATTGCGCTGTCAGCCTTTCGATTCGCCGGGCTCCGGGGCGTTGCAGCCGGCAGCGCAGCAGCGGCCGGGTTGCCGTCCGGGGTTGACCACGGCCGGTTTGTAGACACCCCGTTCCAGCAACTGGGTGACCAGGTCGCGCCTTTCCTCAAGCGGGTAGTGGCGGTAGATCTCGCGCTTCATCGCTTCCGGAGAGCCGCCGCCGTGGAGGCTGATCACCGAATACCAGCCGCCGGTATACGAGGCGGTGAGATCCTCCAGTAGTCGCCCGAGCTGCACCCGCCGCTCGGCGGGAATATCCGCCCGGCCTCTCAAGACCTCGCCGAGCGTCGCCCGGCTGACCGGGTTGTGATCCTCGTCGGGGCCGGGCAGGGCGACAACCAGACCGCCGGAAACCTCGTGGGCGATCCGGTGCATATCGTAGATCTGGTAGCCGAGCAGCAGTTTGCCGATGTTGCTGAATACGGTGTCCGGCTGGTAGTTGCCCGCCGGATCCTCGAATCCGTAAACGGAGGCGGCGACGCCGCAGGCATAGAAGCCTTCCACGATCTTGATCAACTCCACCATACTGTCCCGGAGATGGCCGCTCGACGGCTCCAGCCCATTTGCCTCGATCATGTGCACGCCGGCGCCGATGAGCAGGTCACCGAACCCGGCGCGGGCGCCGATGCAGCTATGGCGGTGATGCGTGGCGTAAGCGCCGGTGAGAAAACCGGAGTGCTCCCACTCGCCGGCCAGAAAAACGCGCTCGTGCGGGACGAACACGTCCTCGAACACCACGACGCCAACCGACTGGCCATAGCGACCGCTGAAATGCGCCGATTTCTCGCCGGGCCGGCCCGCCGGGCGGGCGATGACGGTGACACCGGGAGCATCCAGCGGCACGGCGCAGCAGACGGCGAAATCGGCGTCCCGCTCTGTCATGTTGCGCCCCGGCATGACCAGGAATTCATGCACGTAGGGCGCACCGGTGACGATGGCCTTGGTGCCGCGGATCACGATGCCCTCCGGCCGCCGTTCCGTGATGTGCACGTAGGTGTCCGTAACCGGCTGCGCGTGCGGCCGAAGCGACCGGTCACCCTTGGCGTCGGTCATGGCCACGCCCAGGGTGAGGTCCAGTTCCTGGACCCGGTGCAGATAGGGCAGAAAACGCTGGTGGTAATCGGTGTCCTTGTCCTCGTCGATGCGGTGGGTTGCCTGATGGATCGCGTTCAGCGCGTCATGGGAGAGGTAGCGCTGGGCGCATCCGCTTGCCTTGCATACCAGGCGTACCGCTTCCAGCTTGGTGAGTAGATCGTCCGGCGATTCATTGATATGCAGCATGCGGTTGACCGTCTGCCCGCTGCTGACCTGCGTTGCGCGCAGCAGCCGCGAGACCTGGTCGTCATGGGCGTAATCGTAGGTGACGGCGATGGCGTTCAGCCCGGGCTGCACCGCCGGCTCATCCACGATGCTCTCCACCTGCCGGCCGTCGATGTATACCCGCGGCTTGCGGGAACGGAGTGATTCCCGGTAGTCCCGGCCTGTCATCAGCATGATTCCAGCCTCCAATGGTCGGAGATATGAATGCCAATGCCCTCCGGGCGTCCTGCAGGGCCTGTCGAGAGCAGGGCGTTCAGGGAGCAGGGCGAATCCTTGCGCCGCCCCGATGCACTATAGTTTGTTCGACCGCGCATGCAGTCAGCGTGGTAGACGCAATGTCCCCTGTATCCAACCTGGTGGCGGCGATCGCCATTCTCCTGATCGGTCGCTGGGGGGCGAAGCTTTTC
>SLSJ01000209.1 GCA_007130525.1 Ectothiorhodospiraceae bacterium
GCGTACTCCCTGCAGCCGGCTCGACGTAGTGTCAGCTACGCCTTCGCCGTCTTCCGGTCCGTGCCCCCCGTCACAGCGGCATCTCGACGCCCTCGCGACGAACGGCGGTGTGATATGCGGGCTAGGAACCTGTCGGACTTAGGCTGAATTGTCTGCGGAACCGGGAGAGCGGTCCATCTAAGTCCGACAGGCTCCTGGACGCTGCCATTCGCGGCCGAAGCAGCCCTTGAATCCCGTGATCGGGACCCTGATGTTGCCGGTCTGGTACATGGTAGACGGACGGCGGGGTGACTACTTGGAAACCTGCCTGCGTGATATGTTTGCGCCCATGCCCGTCAGACGGGAAAAGTGACACCGCACGGGATACCGTACAGGATACAACGGCCATGGACGTGCATGTCGCCTGCGCGCCTGGATTGCGCCGATATGCGGAACAGCCGCCCTGATCATGCCACGGCTGCCCGTGGAAACACTGCCGCATGCGGGCAACCGCCGCGCCCAGTCGCTATCGCGATTGCGGGTGACCCGACACATTGACAACGGTGGCAGCGCCGTCGGGGCCGACCGCAGCCACCCCCACACGTTGCGAGGATCAAGCATGACCGAGGCCAAGCATCACAGGCTGCTGATACTGGGCTCCGGGCCCGCCGGTTATACCGCTGCGGTTTATGCCGCCCGCGCCAATCTCGAACCGGTGGTCATCACCGGCATGCAGATGGGCGGCCAGCTCACCACCACCACCGACGTCGACAACTGGCCGGGCGACGTGGAGGGGCTGCAGGGGCCGGCGCTGATGGATCGCATGCGGCAGCATGCGGAGCGTTTTGGCACGGAGATTGTTTTCGACCACATACACACGGTCGCTCTGGGCGAACGGCCGTTCCGTCTTGAGGGCGACAGCGGCGTTTACACCTGCGATGCGCTGATCATCGCCACCGGCGCCAGCGCCCGTTACCTGGGCCTGGACTCGGAACAGGCGTTCATGGGCAAGGGTGTATCGGCCTGCGCCACCTGCGACGGGTTCTTCTACCGCGGCCAGAAGGTCGCCGTGATCGGCGGCGGAAACACGGCGGTGGAAGAGGCGCTTTATCTGTCCAACATCGCCGATCACGTGACCCTGGTGCATCGCCGCGACAGCCTGCGCGCGGAAAAAATCCTCCAGGACAAGCTGTTTGAGAAGGCGGACGCCGGCAGGATCTCCATTGTCTGGAACCACACCCTGAACGAAGTGCTCGGCGACGACAGCGGCGTCACCGGTGCACGCCTGCGTTCCACGCGGCAGTCCGGACAGACCCGCGAACTGGATGTGGCAGGCGTGTTCATAGCCATCGGCCATACGCCCAACACCGGGATGTTCGAAGGGCAACTGGACATGGAAGGCGGCTACATACGCGTGCGGAGCGGCCTCGAGGGTAATGCCACGGCAACCAGCGTTGCGGGCGTATTTGCCGCCGGCGACGTCATGGACCATGTCTACCGTCAGGCGGTAACGTCAGCCGGAAGCGGCTGCATGGCGGCGCTGGACGCCGAAAAATACCTCGACCAGGTGGATTCGACGAGTGGGGACCGGGACAGCGCCGCCGAAGGCGAACCGGCGGACGCTGGCGTTGTGTCTCCGTGATCGCTCACTACTTGCGCAATCAAATTACCGACTCCATCCTATTGATGGTCTGCCCGGGTTTCGGCGCGACAGGCGCGGAAATCCGAACAGCGCCTACACTGAATCGTGAGGGATCTAGCCCGCATATCTCGCCGCCGTTCGTCGCGAGGGCGTCGAGATGCCGCTGTGACGGGGGGCACGGACCGGAAGGCGGCGAAGGCGTAGCTGACATTACGTCGAGCCGGCTGTAGGGAGTACGCCCCGACACAGCGAGCAGATCGGCGTGCGTAGCAGAAAGGCGGCGAGATATGTGGGCCGGATCCGGGCCCATCGGGAATCGAACCGACTCGCGTGGATTACGGAAACGAAATGACTACCAGTGCGTTGAATCCCAGAGTTATTGATCGATCCACGGAAAAACAGCGGCAGGTGGATCAGGAAACAGCCAACCTTGCGCTTTACTATTACGAAACCTGTGCTGACTGCATTCGTGTGCTGCGCACGATCGAACGGCTGCAGCTCAAGATCGAGAAACGCAACATCCGCAACGTGCCTGCGTTTCGCGAGCAGCTCGTACAGGGCGGCGGCAGCAGCACGGTACCCTGCCTGATGATACGCGGCGAGAAAGGTGAACTGAGCTGGATGTACGAGGCCGACAAGATAATCGCCTACCTGGAAGAGCGCTTCACCTGACCCGTCCGGTTTCCCGGCCCTGCGGCCGTTCCGCGGTCACCGCCCACTGAGTGGGCGGAAGATCGTAGTCGATGATCAGCGGAGCGTGATCGGAAAAGCGTTCCGACGTGTAGACGCTGGCCTCCCGCAACAATGGCTCCAGGCCCGGGGTCACCATCTGGTAGTCGATACGCCAACCCGTATTGTTATCCCAGGCCCTGCCGCGGTTTGACCACCAGGTATACTGCTCCCGCTCGGGGTACAGGGATCGGTAGGCATCGACCCAGCCCAGTTCCTCGATCACCCGATCCAGCCAGGCCCGTTCTTCCGGAAGGAATCCGGAGTTCTTCTGGTTGCTCCGCCAGTTCCTGAGGTCAATGTTGCGGTGGGCAATGTTCCAGTCACCACAGATCACGTACTCACGACCGCTGTGCCTCCATTCCCGCAAGAGTTCGATGAAACGATCCATGACCACGTACTTCACCTGCTGACGCTCATCGCCGGATGAGCCGGACGGCATGTACAGGGAGACTACCGATAGCTGTCCGTAGCGGGCCTCGACGAATCGGCCTTCGGCGTCGAAGTCCTCCCAGCCCAGCCCCTCGATCACCTCGTCCGGCGGAACCCTGCTGTACAGACCGACGCCGCTGTAGCCCTTCTTGTGGGCGGAGTGATAGGTGACATGCCAGCCCTCGGGATAGAACCCGCCATCCAGCTGATCCTCCCGGGCCTTGATCTCCTGCAGACAGACCACGTCCGCGGCCTGCGTGGCAAGCCATTCGAAAAAGCCCTTTCGGGCGGCGGCACGGATGCCGTTTACGTTGAGGGTGATGATGCGCATGGGAAGACGGTTATCGGTGTCAGGTTTTCGGGAAGCAAGCCGGGGCACACTATAACCGACACATGCCCGATGCGCATGAGCCTGCCGACAACCGCGCCTGCCCGTCGACGACGCACATGGTGACGACGGCAGGCCCGCCGCCGGTGCGCGCGAGTTCGTACAGCGCCCTGGCCGCATATCTCGCCGCCGTTCGTGGCGAGGGCGTCGAGATGCCGCTGTGTCGGGGGGCACGGACCGGAAGACGGCGAAGGCGTAGCTGACACTACGTCGAGCCGGCTGCAGGGAGTACGCCCCTTTACGGCGAGCAGATCGGCGTGCGTAGCAGAAGGGCGGTGAGATATGCGGGCCAGGATGTTCGCGGCCGGGTGGCCGCTCCTACAACCGGGATCGAGGGCC
>SLSJ01000011.1 GCA_007130525.1 Ectothiorhodospiraceae bacterium
ACTGAAAACTGAAAACTGAAAACTGAATCTAACCGTCATCCTCCGCCATCGCGAACAGCGACGCGTTGCCGCCGGCCGCGGTGGTGTCAATGGTGAGCACGCGTTCGGTGGCGAAGCGGTGCAGGTAGCGCGGGCCGCCGGCCTTGGGGCCGGTGCCCGAGAGACCTTCGCCGCCGAAGGGCTGCACGCCGACAACAGCGCCGATCTGGTTACGGTTGACGTAGCAGTTGCCCACGTGGACCCGATGCGCGATTCGCCGGGCCAGGGAATCGATGCGGGTATGGATGCCCATGGTGAGGCCGAAGCCGGTCGCATTGATGGCACCCAGCACCTTGTCGAGGTCCTTTGCCGCGTAACGGACCACGTGCAGCACCGGGCCGAAGACTTCCTTCTCCAGTTCCTCGATGCCGCCGATCTCGAAGGCGATCGGGGCGACATAAGTACCATGCTCCGTCTCGGGGTCCGGGCTGGCCTCGGCGATAATACGCCTGGCCCGGCCACGCATGCGCTCGATGTGGTCGCTAAGTGCCCGGCGGGCATCGTCGTCGATCACCGGACCGACGTCCGTGGACAGCCAGGCGGGATCGCCGACGACAAGTTCGTCCATGGCCCCCGCCAGCATGTCCAGCACGTGATCCGCGACTTCCTCCTGCAGGTAGAGCACCCTCTGCGCGGAGCAGCGCTGACCGGCGCTCTGGAAAGCGGATGCGATCACGTCCACGACCAGTTGCTCCGGCAGCGCCGTTGAGTCGGCGATCATGGCATTCTGTCCCCCCGTCTCGGCGATCAGCGGGATGATCGGTCCGTTGCGGTTGGCCAGTGTCCGGTTGATGTGCCTGGCTGTCTCCACCGACCCGGTGAATGCGACGCCGTCGATGCCCGCGTCGGCAACCAGGCGGGCGCCCACGGCGCCATCGCCCGGCAGCAGCTGCAGGACGTCGCCCGGCACACCTGCCTGCTGCAGCAGCTGTACGGCGCGATGGCCGATAAGCGTAGTCTGTTCGGCGGGCTTGGCGAGGACCGCGTTGCCGGCGGCCAGGGCCGCCGTGACCTGGCCGCAGAAAATGGCCAGCGGAAAGTTCCACGGGCTGATGCACACGAACACGCCGCGGCCCTGCATGCGTATTTCGTTACGCTCGCCGGTGGGCCCGGGCAACGGACTCGGGCCGCTGAAGTCGGCCCGTGCGCGACCGGCGTAGTAGCGGCAGAAGTCGACAGCCTCCCGAACCTCAGCCACCGCGTCCGGGAGGCACTTGCCGGCCTCACGTACGCAAAGCGCCATCAGCTCGCCCATATGCGCTTCCATGAGGTCGGCCATGCGCTCCAGGCAGCCCGCACGCTGCTCCACCGGCGTTGCATCCCAGCGCGGGGCCGCCCCGCGGGCCGCGACAAGGGCCTGTTCCACGTGGCTGTCGGTGGCCCAGATGGCGGTGCCCGCGGTGCGCCGGTTGTCGGCCGGGTCGCGGACCTCGCGGCGTTCGCCGGTCATGGTCTTGCCAGCCACCAGCGGCGCCGCGTGCCAGCCCGCCTCGACAGCCGCCCGCATGACGCTGCCCAGTGGTTCGACGGTCAGCGGATCGGTCAGGTCGATGCCCCGCGAGTTGCGGCGATCGGGCCGATAGAGGTTCACGGGCAGCGGAATGCGCGGGTGTCGGATCGATTTCATGGCCCGGACCTGCAAAACCGGATCCGCTACAATCTCCGCCAGCGGCAGTTTCTCGTCCTGGATGCGGTTGACGAACGAGGTGTTGGCGCCGTTTTCCAGCAGCCGTCGCACCAGGTAGGGCAGCAGTTCCTCGTGGCTGCCCACCGGCGCGTAAACGCGGCAGGGCACCGTATCGCCGGCCTGCCGCTTGACCTCGTCGTAAAGTGCTTCTCCCATTCCGTGCAGGCGCTGGAATTCGTACCGCGCATCAGTGGCCATTTCCAGGACCCAGGCCACGGTATGCGCGTTGTGCGTGGCGAACTGGGGATAAATGCAGTCCTGCGCCGCGAGCAGACGACGGGCCCCCGCCAGGTAGGAGACATCGGTATTGACCTTGCGGGTAAACACCGGATAGTCCTCGAAGCCGCCCTCCTGGCTGTCCTTGATCTCGGTATCCCAGTATGCGCCCTTCACCAGCCGCACCATCAGCACGCGGCGGTGTCGCCGGGCCATGTCGGCGAGCCAGTCGACAAGATGTACGCAGCGCTTCTGGTAGGCCTGAATGGCCAGGCCCAAACCGTCCCAGTCATTCAGTTCGGGCGTTGCCGACACGGCCTCGATAATGTCCAGCGAGACGTCCAGGCGATTGGCTTCCTCGGCATCCACGCACAGCCCGATGCCGGCGTCGCGCGCCTCCAGCGCGAGGGAGGTGAGGCGCTCCACCAACAGCGGGTGCATACGCCCGCGCTGGGCATACTCGTAACGCGGATGCAGTGCCGAGAGCTTGACCGAAACGCCCGGCGACCTGACCAGGTCCCTGCCCGGGCTGGCCTTGCCGATGGCGCGGATCGCGTTGCGGTAGGAGGCATAGTAGCGATCGGCGTCCCGCATGGTCCGGGCGGCTTCGCCGAGCATGTCGAAGGAATGGCTATAGCCCCGTTCTTCGTCGCTGCGCGCCCGTCTGAGGGCTTCGTCGATGGTGCGCCCCATGACGAACTGGCGGCCCATGATGCGCATCGCCTGACGAACCGCCTGGCGTATCACCGGTTCACCACTGCGCCGGATCATGCGCTTCATGGCCGTGCCAAGATCGCGCCCGGTGCGCTCGTCCATGCGGACCACGCGGCCGGTCAGCATGAGCCCCCACGTGGAGGCGTTGACGAACAGTGACTCGCTGCGGCCCATGTGAGCGCCCCAGTCACCACTGGCGATCTTGTCCCTGATCAGGCGGTCTGCGGTTTCGCTGTCGGGAATCCGCATCAGCGCCTCCGCCAGGCACATGAGTACCACACCTTCCTTGCTGGAGAGGTCGTACTCGTGCAGTAGCGCATCGACCCCACCATAGGAGAGTCGCTTCTCGCGGACCGTGCGCACCAGTGCCGCGGCCCGTTCGGTGATTCGTTGCCGATCTCCGTCGCCGACGTCCGCCAGTTCGGCCAGGCCGCTGACCATGGACGCCTCGTCGCAGCGATAGGCCTCGCGCAGGGTCTGTCTCAGGGGCGTGGTGGAGGCCGAGGGTTCAACGATCATGAGGGACTCCTGTCGGCGTGAAAGGAGCGCGCCGGGAATTTTGCCGCCTGCGGCCCCGGTGCCGGTCATGGCGACCGCAGTCATCGTGGTGCGCCTGACGACGCACGCTTCTGTTCGAGGGCGTCCGGACGCGTCATGCCCTCGCGGAAACCACTCGTGTCACCCGTATGCGCCCGAATGTGCGCAGCGCCGGGGCATTGCAATCCGTCGGCTGCCGTCCTCGGGGTTGTCCTTCGGGGGAGTTTTCCCGAGCGCCGGTTGCGGCACGGCGGATGGACGGCCGCGTCTTCCCCGTGATGCCCGTTCCGCGCGCGCCGCGGCCGCGGCC
>SLSJ01000273.1 GCA_007130525.1 Ectothiorhodospiraceae bacterium
CTTCGTATCGTCATGGCCCAGCTCGATATGCGGGTGGGCGATGTGGCCGGCAACACTTCCCGGATGATCGAAGCGGCCTCGCGCGCCCGCGCGGAACTCGCGGCCGATGTCATCGTGTTTCCCGAACTGACGCTCACCGGCTATCCCGCCGAGGACTGGCTGTACCGGGACGATTTCATTCACAGCGTGGGCGAGGGGCTCGCCGCCGTCCGGGACGGCGTGTCCGGGATTGCCGCGGTCATCGGATTCCCCCACCGCGACAACGGCAGGCTCTACAACTCCGCCGCCGTGTTCCGCGACGGAGTGACCCTGGGCATCTATCACAAGCATCACCTGGCAAACCGCAGCGTTTTCGACGATCGTCGCTACTTCGACTCCGGCGAGACACCGCTCGTGTTCGAGGTGAAGGGTCATCGCCTTGCTCTCAGCATCTGCGAGGATCTCTGGCATCCAGGGCCGTTCGAGTGGGCGGCTGAAGATGGTGCCGAGGCCGTTATCAACATCAATGCCTCGCCCTGGCATGCCGGCAAGGTGGCCGAGCGTGAAGCGGTGGTGCGCGACAGGCAGAAGACGGCAGCTCTTCCCGTGATCTACGTGAACCTGGTCGGCGGCCAGGACGAAGTTGTCTACGACGGCGTCTCCATGGCGCTGGACGCCGAGGGTGATGTGGTTGTTCGGGCCCCGGCCTTCGAGGACGGGCTGTTCCCGGTGGATCTGGACGTGGACGGAAGCGGCAGGCTGCGGCCGCGGCACGGTCAGATCGCGCCCCTGCCGGACGACGACGAGCTCATGTACGCGGCACTGGTGCGCGGCCTGCGCGACTACGTGGGCAAGAACGGGTTTCCGGGGGTGTTGCTGGGCATGTCGGGGGGCGTGGATTCGGCCCTGGCGGCAGCCGTTGCCGCCGACGCCCTGGGCCCGGACCGGGTGCAGGCGGTGATGATGCCCTCGCGCTATACGTCCCCGGAGAGCCTGGAAGATGCCAAGGCATGTGCCGCTCTGCTCGGCATCGGCTACCGCAGTATTTCCATCGACCGGCCGTTCCAGGCCTTCCTCGACGAACTGGCTCCGGTGTTCGGCGACCGGCCGCCTGACGTGACCGAGGAGAACATGCAGTCGCGCGCCCGCGGGCTGGTACTGATGGCGCTGTCGAACAAGTTCGGTCCCCTGGTGCTGGCCACCGGCAACAAGAGCGAGTATGCCGTCGGATATGCCACCCTCTACGGGGACATGTGCGGCGGATTCGCGCCGCTCAAGGATGTCTACAAGACCGCCGTGTACAGGCTGTGCGCGCTGCGCAACCTCGGGGCGACGGTAATTCCCGAGCGTATACTGCGCAAACCGCCCAGCGCCGAACTGCGGCCGGATCAGAAGGACGCGGATTCACTTCCCGGGTACGATGTGCTGGACGACATACTCCAACGCTATGTGGACCTGGATCAATCGGTGGCGCAGATCGTCTGCGCGGGGCATGATGAGGGCATGGTCAACAGGATGGTGGCGATGCTGCATCGCAGCGAATACAAGCGGCGGCAATCGCCTCCCGGAGTGAAGGTGACTCGCAAGGCGTTCGGACGCGAGCGCCGATACCCGATTACCTCGGGCTACCGATCGTGGAAATAGACGGCCGGTGCAACCGAGCAGGCAAACGCGTTTTCGAGGTTCAGACATGAAAAAGATCGAAGCCGTCATCAAGCCCTTCAAACTGGATGATGTCCGCGAGGCGCTCTCCGAGATCGGCGCCAGTGGCATGACCGTTAGCGAGGTCCGGGGTTTCGGACGCCAGAAGGGGCACACGGAACTCTACCGTGGCGCCGAATACGTGGTGGACTTCCTGCCCAAGATGCGGCTGGAACTGGTGGTTACCGATGACCAGGTGGACCGTTGCGTGGACGCCATCGTGAAGGCGGCCAATACCGGCAAGATCGGCGATGGCAAGATCTTCGTCAGCTCCGTGGAACGCGCCATTCGCATCCGCACCGGCGAGGAAAACGACGACGCGATTTAAGGAAACACTGAGGTCTTCACGCGGCCGCGTGAAGACGTCAGGTTTTACTTAACGTGGAGCCGGCAGCGTTTCGGCCCGCTTCCGGAAAACTGAAAACCGTAAACCGAAAACGGCGCGCCCCTGGGCGCGCCCTATTGCATCCCCAGTTCTGGCAGCAGTTCGGAGTGCTGCTGCACTACCGGATGATCCGGGTCATTGGCTGCGATGACACGCAGCACATCCGTTCTCAGATCCTCCATGCCCAGCCGGTCATAGGCCTCCGCCATCACGTCCAGCGCCTCGGGCACGGCCGGCGTTCCCTGGAAATTCTCCACAACCCCCTTGGCCCTGTTGGCCGCCGCAACGTAGGCCCCGCGACGCATGTAGAATCTCGCCACGTGGATCTCGTGGTGGGCGAGGTTGTTGCGCAGGGCGACCATCCGGTTACGGGCATCGGTGGCGTAGTCACTGTCGGGAAAGCGCTCCACCAGCCTGTTGAAGTCGGCTGCGGCCTCGCGCATCGGCTCCGGGTCGCGAATGCGCCGGTCGATGCCGAAGGTGCGTGTCAGGAAATCATTGCCCTGTTCAAGGTGGGCGCGGCCACGCATGTACAGGGCGTAGGCCACATGTTCGTCCTGCGGGTTGAGGCGGATGTAGCGGTCGGCAGCCGCAACGGCGGAACTCATTTCCTCGGCCTGGAAGTAGGCGTGGATCAGATCAAGCTGTGCCTGTTTGAAGTAGGCTCCGAACGGATACCGCGCCTGCAGGTTCTCGAGCTGCTCTGCCGCGCCCCGGTAATCGCCGCGATCCAGCTGGCGTTTGGCTGCCTGATAAAGCTCTTCGGCGCTTTCCTCCTGCCCCGCACCGTATCTGGGGTCGGAGGGATCGGTGCCACCGCGTGAGCCGCAGGCGGCGAGCGCCACAACCACAAGGGTTATGAACATGGTACGCAAGATAAGCATGGGCGGATTTTCCAGGGTCGGCTCCGATCGATTCGGTATTGTAGAAGAACGGCGCCGCCGGTCATAGACCGGATGGTGGGGAGACGAGCTATGCTCGTCAGCGGCGAGAGGCGAGAGGCGAGAGGCGAGAGGCGAGAGGCGAGGGACGAGAGGCTCTCAGTTGCCGAGGCGCACATGGAAGCCGCGTGTTTTCTGTAGGAGCGGCGCCCTCGCCGCGAAGGACGTTGCCCCGGCGCCCTGGGATGTTCGCGGCCGGGTGGCCGCTCCTACAATCGGGGTCGAGGCCCCTGGGCTCGCCGTGTTCTGTGCGAGCGGCACCCTTGTGGGGCGCCCGCGTCGCGAACAATCTCGTCAGCGGCGCGCGGCGAGGGGCGAGCGGCGAGCGGCGAGAGGCGAGCGGCACTCATGTGCCGAGGCGCACAGGGAAGCCGGGTGTTTTCTGTAGGAGCGGCGACCTCGCCGCGAAGGACATTGCCCCGGCGCCCTGGGATGTTCGCGGCCGGGTGGCCGCTCCTAC
>SLSJ01000162.1 GCA_007130525.1 Ectothiorhodospiraceae bacterium
GCCGGCACTGGGTTCACTGCTCGAGCACCTCGCGGACGCCGTGGACCCCGGGGCTGTCGGCAAGTAACTCCGCAGCGGCTACCCAATCCGGAAATTCCTCCTTCCCCCGGCAGCATCCGGGCAAAAAAAGCGGCGCCCGGAGGCGCCGTTAAGGGGAGGGTCTTGCCTGGAAAAACCTGATCTAGCCCGCATATCTCACCGCCCTTCTACTACGTACGCCGATCTGCTCGCTGTGTCGGGGCGTACTCCCTCCAGCCGGCTCGACGTAGTGTCAGCTACGCCTTCGCCGTCTTCCGGTCCGTGCCCCCCGTCACAGCGGCATCTCGACCCCCTCGCGACGAACGGCAGTGAGATATGTGGGCTAGAAACGGGCCCTCACACCTCCGAAGACGTTGCGTCCCGGGGCCGGTTCGAAGAAACGGCCGAAGCCGGCGTCCACCCGAACGTTGCTGAAGTACTCCTTGTCCAGCAGGTTGTTGACCGCCACAAAGGTCTCGACATCCGAGACGCCGACGCGCTGCGTCGTACCGACGCGCACATTGACGACGCCGTAGCCGGCCACGTTCTCCTCGTTGGCGTTGTCCGCGTACACTCGCCCCACCAGGAGCGTGTCGAGGATGGCGTAGGCGCCGCCCGGCTCGCGCCAGGCCAGCTCACCGAAGAATGCGTGGCGGGGAAGGCCGCCGAGGCGATTGCCCTTGAGGTTGTCGCCGTCCTCGGTCTCGAAGTCACGGAACTTGAAGTCGGAGTACGTATAGGCACCGGCGACGCTGAAGCGCGGGGTGACGAAGTGCTCCACACCGAGTTCCGCGCCGTAGCGGCGCGTGCGCCCGGCATTCTCGAACTGGTTGGGGTCGGTACCGGTATTGACGATCTCGTCGCGGGTGCGAACGAGGAACAGCGCGAGGTCGTAACGCGTGCGCTCGCCCAGGAAACCCTTGGCGCCCACCTCAAAATTCACCGCCCGCTGCGAGTCCAGGTCCGGATTGAAGCCGCCGGTGATCTCGCCCGCGTCATCGATCTGCGCGAACTCGGTGAAGGTCGGCGTCTGGTAGGACGATCCGACCTGCGCGTAGACGCGGTGTGCCGGCAGCAACTGATAGCTCAGCCCGGTGGAGAAACTGCCCTCGTTGAAGGTCTCGCTGCCGGAGACATCCGGTTCATCGCCGCGGTCGTCGATCCGAAACCGGACCCGGTCCAGGCGCCCGGCAAGCGTCAGATCCAGGCGGTCGGTGAGCCCGATATCGCCCTGCGCGAAGACGCCGGCGGCCGTGGCCTTCTGGCGCTCATCCTGGACCTGGTTGCCGGTGAACGAGTTGAAGCGGTAGCGGTCGTCGCGCTGCTCGTCCACCTCGGCGCCGACTATGTAGCGGACCGGAAACGCGCCCAGCGCGAACGTGTTGGAGTAATCCACGCCGACGCCGTAGAAGTCGCGCTCGAACCCGACCAGGCTGTCTCCCGGAAACGGCAACTGCTGCTCGAAGTCGCGCGTGGTGTAGAACGTGCGCGCGCGCAGCGTGCCGCCGGCCACATTGGCATCCTGGTAAATGAAACCCAGACGCCGCTGCTGGATGTCCTGGCCGGCGTCCAGTGCGATGGAGTTGGGTGCGGCGGCGCGACGGTTCTGCCGCACCTCATCGCGGGTCACACCCCCCGGATCCTCCCCCAGGGGCTGATTGTAGGCGGTGAAGACAGTGGTCAGGCTGCGGCTCCGGTCGAAGTCGTAGCGCGCCTTGCCGTTGAACATCTGCTTGCGCGTCTCGCTCTGCTCGCGGAAGCCGTCGTAGGCCATCTCCCAGGTGCTGTAGTGGTAATTGAGCGCACCCTCCTGACCGCCTCCGCGTATGCCGTAACGGCGAAAATCATCACTGCCCGCCGTGCCCCGCAGCTCCACATACCGATCCTCGGGGCCGTCCATTGTACGGATGTCCAGCACCCCGCCGGTGGCATTGCCGTAGAGCGCCGACGACGGACCGCGGATCACCTCGATGCGATCCACCGACTCGAGATCGATCCCGTCCACCTGCGACTGCCCATCGGGGAGCGTCTCGGGGATGCCGTCCACGAAGACGCGGATCCCGCGAATGCCGAACGGCGCACGCGCGCCGAAACCGCGGATCGAGACCCGCAGGTTCTGCGCGAAGTTGTAGCGGTTCTGCATGAACACGCCCGGCACACGGTTCAGCGATTCATCGAGCTGCAGCCCCTGGCGGCCGTCCTGGATGTCCTCCGGCTCGACCACGCTCACCGCCTGCGGCGTCTCCATGATGTCCCGCTCCACCCGCGGTGAAGTCACCATGATCGGATCGATACGCACGGCATCGGCCATTGCCACGCCCGTCGTCCCGGCACCAAGGATCAGGGCCAGAGCGGTGAACTGATAAGGAATCGGCTGCATGGCTGCTGTTCTCTCCCATTCTTATGATTTGATTTCCTGGAATTCCTGACAGCGCGCTGCGGAGCCATGCCTGTCAACGCAGCAGTCGGATATGCTGCCGTCGACAACCATACTAGCGACAAGCTCACGCGGAACTACTTGATGTGGGTCAATTCCAGGCAAGTCGGGCATGAATCATTTCGCTGCAGACCTGAAGGGTAACGTGTCCCCCTTTCTTCAGGCGCGCTACGGGTGTGAGCGCCTCGGGCGCGGTATCAGTGCAAGAGATCCGAATACCGCAACACGGAGACGACATCACCGGGAACCACTCCGGTGCCGGCCGGGACCTTCACCAGCACATTGGCCCAGATCGTGGAACTCATCACGCCGGAGCCCTGATGGGGGAACAGGCTCACCCGCATGCCCGGGCCGTCCACGTTCAGCCGGCCTCGAAGGTAGCGGGTGCGCTGATCCGCGCGCAGGCTGAAATCGGCGTCGACGAGCAACTCCTGCGGCAGAACTTCGGACACACCCTGGAGCCTGAGCACCATGGGCCTTCCGAACAGGCAGAAAGTAACGAACAGGGATACCGGATTTCCCGGCAGCCCCAGGAATGGCGTCCGCCCCACCCGGCCCATGGCCAGCGGCTTGCCGGGCTTGATCGCGACGCGCCAGAGGTCCATGGAGCCGAGTCGCTCCACGGCCTGCTTGACGTGATCCTCGTCTCCCACGGAAACGCCGCCGCTGGTAATCACCAGATCGGTCGAAGCCGCGGCCTCGACCAGAGCGTCCATGGTGACCGGCAGCGAATCCGCCACGATCCGACGACACTGCACCTGACAGCCCAGGTTCTGCAGCATGCCGACGAGGGCGAAGCTGTTGGAATTGTATATCTTGCCCGGCGGCAGGGGTTGGCCCGGTTCCACCAGTTCATCGCCCGTAGCCAGCACCGCCACCCGCAGGCGCGGCCGAACCTTCAGTCCGGCGTGGCCGCCGGATGCGGCCAGGGCGAGGTCCTGGGGTTGCAGACGCATGCCGGCGGTGAGAATGGAGTCGCCTGCGCA
>SLSJ01000187.1 GCA_007130525.1 Ectothiorhodospiraceae bacterium
AGCGAGGTCATTTATTTGATCGTTTGAGGAGAATAGTGGTCCTCTTTGACGAAAAGGATCGAATAAATGGACCGCTCTCCCGGTTCCGCAGACAATTCAGCCTAAGTCCGACAGGCTCCTACCCCAGCGCTCCGGTGCAGGAGGAGCCCTGTCCGGCGGTGCAGCCGTAGCAGTGGTCGGCGGTTGCAATATCTCCACCTTCCAGATCGGCCGCCCGCAGCTCGCGCACATGCGTCCGCGGCCCGCCCGCGCCCAGGGGCATTCTGAGCATCTGGTTGAAGTCGCAGTCATAGACATTGCCGCGCCAGTCCACGGAAAGCAGGCTGCGGCACATGACCCCTTCGAGATTGACATCGCGGTGGGCCTCGCGCAGCAACTTCATATAGGCGTTGTACCTGCCCTCCCGACGCAGGGTCTTGGCGAATCGATTGATGGGCATGTTGGCGATGGTCAGCAGATAGCTGAACTCGATGCCGAACTGCTCGCGCAGGTGCACTCGATAGGCGTCTTCGAGTTCCTCCTGGGGCGGCGGCAGGCTTGCGCCCTGCGGATTGTAGACCAGACCCAGTTCAAGCCCGCTATCGGTCTGCCCATAGCCCAGCGCGTTGAGTTTCTTCAGCGCCCGTATGCTGGCCTCGAACACACCGTCACCACGCTGGGCATCCACGTTGTCTTCCATGTAGCAGGGCAGGGAAGCCACTATGCGTACGTCGTGATCCCGGAGAAAGTCGGCCGTGGTCTCGTACCCCGGCTGCTCCAGGATGGTGAGGTTGCAGCGGTCGATAACCGTCACGCCCATGTCGCGGGCGCTTCCGACCATGTATCGGAAGTGCGGATTCATCTCCGGCGCACCGCCGGTGAGATCCAGGGTGGCGGCGCCGGATCGTTCCAGGAATGCGAGCACCTCCTTTACAGTGGCGAGTTCCATGATCTCGCGGCGGTTGGGTCCGGCGTTCACATGGCAATGGAAGCAGGTCTGGTTGCACATGTAACCCAGATTGACCTGCAGCGTCTCCAGTCTTCGACGCCGGATTCGGGGAAAATCGGAAAACCGTTGAACCAGCTCGGTGGCGGACATACAGCCTCCATCGTCGTCCAGGACTAGGGCAGCAGGCGGTTGATCCAGCGGACCAGCCGGCGCGTGCCGGATGAATAGAGCTTTCCGGCGTACAGGGTGTTCACGACACGCCGGTGGATCTGTGCCAATGTCGGGTAGGCGTGCACGGCGCCGGCCAGGTGCGACACCCGAACACGCGCCTGCATCGCCAGCACCACTTCATGGAGCAGTTCGCCGCCGTGGGGCCCGAGTATGGTGGCGCCGGCGATCCGGCCGCGATGCACAATCAGCTTCATCATGCCGCCGGCAGCACCCTCCGTCAGGGCCCGGTCCACGTCGCTGAACCGGAAGCGCGCGACCCGTACCTTCAGACCCTGGTCCACGGCCTGCTGTTCGGTCAGACCCACGTGGGCAAGTTCGGGAGCCGTGTAGGTAACCCAGGGGATGACCCGGTAGTCGGCCTTCTTCGGCAAGCGGAAGACGGCATTGGCAATGATGATGCCGGCCTGGTATTCGGCCACATGCGTGAACGGATAGGGGCCACAGCAGTCCCCGCAGGCAAAGATGTGGCGGGCGCTGGTGCGCATCCGCCGATCGACGCGGATGTATCCCTTTTCCAGTATTACACCCGCCGCCTCCAGGTCCAGCGCCTCTACATTGGGCCGGCGGCCGGCAGCGACCAGAATGGCATCGACTTCGAAATCCGTAATGGCGCCGTTCGCGGCGGCCCGCAGACGGTAGCCCCGGTCGCCGATGTGTTCCACCTGCTCCACCTCGGCGCCGGCCCGGATGGCCAGCCCTTCATCGATCAGAAGGCGGGTCAGTTCGGCTGTCATCTCCGGGTCCTCGCGCGGCAATACCCGGGGTGCCGCCTCGAAAACCGTGACCTGGCTGCCAAGTCGGGCGAACGACTGCGCCAACTCGAGGCCGATGGGGCCACCACCGAGCACGGCCATCCGTGCGGGCAATTGTCGCTGGCGGAAAACGGTCTCGTTGGTCCAGTAGTCAATGTCCTGCAGGCCGTCGATGGGTGGCACGGCGGGTCTGGACCCGGTGGCGATCACGAACCGGCGCCCGCGAATGCGCCGGTCACCGACCACGATCGTGTGTGGATCCAGAAAAGAGGCCTCGCCAAAGACGACATCCACGCCATAACCCCGGAAACGGTCCGGATCGTCGTGTTCCTGGATGGCCTGGACAACCTGCTGGACCCGGTCGCTGACAGCACCCAGGTCGGTTTCCCCCGTCTGCGCATTGATGCCGAAACGCCCGGCTTGCCGGGCCATGTGCGCCACCTCGGCGGAGCGGATCAGGGTTTTGCTGGGCACGCAACCATAATGCAGGCAGTCGCCCCCGAGGTTGTTCTCGCGCTCCACCAGAACGGTGTCCAGCCCCAGCTGACCGGCCACACTGGCCGTCACCAGACCCCCAACGCCCCCGCCGATTACCACGAGATCATGCGCGTGCCCGTCAGCGCTCACGGCTTGTCTCCGTTATTGACCTGTTCCGCCGGCATGGGATCGCCCCTGACCCGTCTAACCAGCCGGGGAAGAAAGAACACGGCCGCCACCAGACCTATGGCGATGAGCACTGCCTGTATGGCACCGCGCCCTCCGGCCACGGTCTCGGCGCCCGCGTGCCCGACCCAGGTATAGGCGAAGGCACCCGGCGCCATGCAGATAAAGCTTGCAAGCACGTACGGAACCAGGCCGATTCGGGTGAGTCCCAGGGCGTAATTGAGCAGATTGAAGGGGAACACCGGAACCAGGCGCACGAAGGCGACAAATCTCCAGCCTTCGCGCTCCACCCCCACGAGTAGCCGCTGCAAGCGGCCACCGGCTCTGCTGGCCACCCAGTCCGAGGCAATATGACGCGCCACCAGAAAGGCCAGAGTGGCGCCGATGGTGGCGCCTGTCAGGCTGTACAGCGTCCCCAGGAGGGGGCCGAACAACACACCGCCGGCGATGGTGAAAACAAGGCCGGGCATGAACGCCACGGTGCCCAGTGCATAGGCAACCATGAACGCCACCGGGGCCATTGCCCCCAGGTCGTCCAGCCGGCGCTGAAGCAGGTCAACGCTCAGGTCGCCACGCAGGCTGTATCCGATGGCGAGCACCACCAAAACCAGCAACACCAGCGAGATTCGGCCTGCCGCCCGCGCCCCTTTGTTCAACTTCTGCCTCCCGGTTTCCTGCTTGCGGGTAATCGTCCGACGGAGTCTCGCCGGGAAGAAGACGCGCGACCATCCGTATTCTCCACAACAACGACAAACCTCGAGGCTGTCAGCCTGGCACGAAGAGAATACGCTCACGGCCAGCCCGCATATCTCACCGCCCTTCTACTGCGCACGCCGATCTGCTCGCTGTGTCGGG
>SLSJ01000112.1 GCA_007130525.1 Ectothiorhodospiraceae bacterium
AGAAGGGCGGTGAGATATGCGGGCTACGGCAGACGCTCACCAACTGCCGGTGGCGCCGCCGCCTCCGGAATGGCCGCCGGTTCCGAACCCCCCGCCGCCCCTGAAACCACCGCCGATGTGGCGTTCCTTCAGATACAGGGCGAGCAGCCCGAACAGCACCCAGAGGATGAGCGATGCGACGATCAGGGCGACGCCCACGATCAGCAGACCCTTTCGATACGCCGGCAGGAAGAATGCCAGCACGATCAGCGCCACCCCGCCCCCGCCGAGCACGATCATGGCCCACAACGGCAGGGGCGTCGTGACCAGCGGGCTTTCGCCCATGGAATCGAACAGTTCGGCCAACTGCCCCGGCGGTTTGGCGCGAGGGCCGCGCTCGGCCATGTCCAGGAGCCCCTGCGCGCCGGCAAGTACGCCGGTGCCGTAATCGTGGCGTTCGAATTCCGGGACCATGACGCCGTCCATGATGCGCGCGGCATGTTCATCCCAGCGTGTGCCCCACTCCGCTCCCAATTCGATACGGGCGCGGCGGTCCCCGGTACTGATCAGCAACAGGATGCCGCGATTGATCAACTCGCCCTGTTCGCCGCGCTTGCCGATTTCCCAGTGATCGAACCACGCGCGGGCGAAGCGTTCGATGGAGTGGTCGGCGCCGCCATACTCATGCATGGAGTCGATGGTGACGACGACCAGGGGTGTGTCGTGGCTGTGGAATGCGCGGTACTGGAGTGCACCGAGCTGGCGCCTGACCTCGGGGCCGAGGATGCCGGCGTGGTCATGCACGAACTCGCCGTCTACGGGGACGGACGGCAGCCTGAGTTCGGTTCCGGCCCACGCGGTCACCGAACACGCCCACAGCACGAAGCCGAGCAACAGGCCGATGCTGCCGGCACGGTGGTTGCAACGCCGCATGGCTCCCCCTTGCCCATCGCGGAATGCCAGACTGGATCACCGCTGCGGCACCGGGAAACCGACTGTTTCACGGTTCGCGAAACAATCGCTGGGAAAGCCCGGGCATTCTGGTATAGTGCGCGTACCGTCGCATTCCGGTCCGCGTCGGCGCTTCGTGGTCTTTCCCCTCCGGGCCTGCCCCCGAATTCGAAATCAGAACCGAATTTTCAGCCTGGACCGGGCCCCAGTGATCGGCCGTTGCCGCATGCGGGCAGGCATTCCAGGAGTTATACCCAACCATGTCATTCAAGGATCTCGGCCTTTCGGCCGCGCTGGTTCGTGCTGTCAACGACCAGGGTTACGACACACCCACCCCCATTCAGGCACAGGCAATCCCGGCCGTCCTCAAGGGCGGCGACATCATGGGCGCCGCCCAGACCGGCACCGGCAAGACCGCGGGCTTCACGCTGCCCATGCTGCAATTACTGAACTCGCGCCCGGTTCAGGGCAATGGGCGCCCCGTGCGGGCTCTCATTCTGACGCCGACTCGGGAACTCACGGCGCAGGTGCACGAAAGTGTGAAGACCTATGGCCGGCACCTTCCGCTGAAATCCACCGTGGTGTTCGGTGGCGTGGGTATGAACCCTCAGATCCAGACCCTGCGCCGCGGAGTGGACATCCTCGTGGCGACCCCGGGCCGACTGCTGGACCACATGCGTCAGCGAACCGTGGACCTGTCCCGCGTCGAGATTCTGGTTCTCGATGAGGCTGACCGCATGCTGGACATGGGCTTCATTCACGATATCCGCAAGGTGCTGGCCGCATTACCCAGGCAGCGACAGACTCTGCTGTTCTCGGCCACCTTCTCGGACGAGATCCGCAAGCTGGCCGCCGGCCTGCTGATCAGTCCCACCGTGATCGAGGTGGCGCCCCGCAATACCACCGTCGAGAAGGTGACCCAGCGCGTACACCCGGTGGACCGTGGCAGTAAGCGTGCCCTGTTGAGTCAGTTGATCAGGGACGGGGACTGGAAACAGGTGCTGGTCTTCGCGCGCACCAAGCACGGTTCCGACCGTCTTGCACGCCAACTGGAGCAGGACGGACACACCTCGGCGGCAATCCACGGCAACAAGAGCCAGGGCGCCCGCACCCAGGCGCTTGCTCACTTCAAGCAGGGCCGTGTCCGCGTGCTGGTTGCAACCGACATCGCGGCACGTGGCCTCGACATCAACCAGCTCCCGCATGTGGTCAACTATGACCTGCCCAACGTGCCGGAAGACTACGTGCACCGCATCGGCCGCACGGGTCGCGCCGGCAAGGGCGGCGCCGCGGTGTCGCTGGTCTGCGTGGACGAGCACAAGCTGCTTCGGGATATCGAGAAACTGCTGAACTGCAGGATCGACAAGCACGTGGTGCCGGGCTTTGAGCCCGACCCCAACGAGAAGCCGCAACCGCTGTTCAAGAAGCCCGCGGGAGGGCGTCGTCCGCCGGCGCAGGCTGGCCGTCGGAATGATGGCGCACGGGGTCGGAATTCGGCATCGGCGGGACGTGTCCGCTGACAGACCATTCCACGACGCGTGTCCATCATGAAAAGCCGGCGGCCGTATTGGCCGCCGGCTTTTTGTGATCCCTTCCCGAACGACGATCAGTCCTCGTCGTCGAAGTCGCCCTTGAACTTCGGGTTGGACCTTGCCCGTTTCGGCTGCACGGAATCCTGGCCTGTCTGCTCCGACTCACGCTCCTGATCGGAGGGCCGCTCGATACGGATGGGCGCGGCCGGCGCACTGCCGTCCTTGTCCTGACCGAAGTACAGAGTCATGTGCGGGTACGGAATCTCGATACCCGCGGCATCGAAGTGGCGTTTCACCAGGCGATTGTATTCGCGGCCGATTGCCCACTGTAACCCCGGCAGCGTCATGATCCGCACCCGGACCTTCACCGAACTGTCGGCCAGTGCGGTAACCCCGTGCACCTCCAGATCGCCGATGATCTTCTGGCCGTGTTCCTCGTGGGCCTTGAGCTCATCGAAGGCCGCGCGCATATGCGTGATCACCTCGTCCGTATCCTCGCGATAGGCTACGCCGTACTCCCCCACGTGATAGGCAAATTCGCGATTGTAGTTGGACACGCTGTCGACCGAGGAGAACGGGATCATGTGGTACGTGCCGGACAAATCGCGGATGCCCAGCGAGCGGATGGTCAGCTTCTCCGCCGTGCCGGTCACCCCGCCGGCGGTGACCACATCGCCGGTGTTGATGGCGTTTTCCAGCTGAATGAAGACACCGGTGATGATGTCCTGCACCAGCTTCTGCGCACCGAAACCGATCGCCAGACCGAGTACACCGGCACCGGCGATGAGCGGCCCGATGTTGATGCCGATCTCGGCGAGCACGATCATCAGCGTAAGCACCACCAGCGTCACCGCAACCGCATTGCGGAAGATAGTGAGCAGCGTCCGTTCCCTGGCGGTGGGCTCATGCGTCCCGGGCTCCGGGTTCAGACGGTGCTCGATCCAGCTTGCCAGTCCGATCCAGAGTGCGGCGGCGGCCACCACGATCAATGTCACCGTGACCACGGTAGCGATGAATCCGAGACCGGCGTCGGAAGTTATCCAGGCGCCCAGGTTGAACACTCCCCAGGCATCCAGGACAACCGCGATGACCGTGACCAGTATGGCAATGCGCATCACCTTCAAGGCCGTAGGAACGAAGGCATTGAGACGATGCTCCAGCATCGGAAAGCGTTGGCGGGTTTCATCGGGAATGTGGATCTGCCGGCTAATGATCCTGGTCATCAGCACGGCCAGCCCCATGCCGATACCTATGGCCACGACCGTCTGCAGCGTTGCCTGCAACACGAACGGGAGGGCGTCCTCGGGCCGCAGCATGGTCACGATGCCGAGCATCGCGAAGTAGGCGATCGCCAGCAAGTGCCAGGTCCTGGCCAGCATACCCAGCCATACGCGGGTGAACGCATAACGCGCATTCATGGCGCGGGTATTTAGCCGCTCCGCCACCAGGTCCCTGTTCTGCAGGATGATCGTCAGCGCGTACAGGAAGGCGACCGCCATGATCAGCACGGCCACAAGTCGACCCACCGCAGGCGACAGGTTGTGACTGACCATGGGGACTACCAGCAGAATGCCGTAACCGATAAATCCGCTGAGCCGCGCCAGCCAGGCGTTCCAGTAAGCCGCAACTTCCGCCGACAGCGGCAACAGGCGCAGCCCGTCGTCGCGCGAGGCGAATACAAGGCGGATCAATGCCTTGAACACCTCCACCAGCAGGAACGCATTCAGGAACAGCGACTCGCGCGCATCCATGACGCCGAACTCGCCGATCGCGAACAGCGCAACCAGATAACCGCCGACCCAAGAGATGAGCACAACCAGCAGATCCACCGCCAGCGAGCCTATGACCGCGACAGCCCGGCGCAGCAGCGGGATACCGGTATCCTCGCGCTGCGCCCAGGCACTCGCGCGTGCAAACAGTGGCCTGACCAGCCTGCGCAGCAACAGAAACAGCACCACGGTGGCGGCTATGACCAGGCCAAGGTTCATCGCCTCGACCGCCACCGCACGCCAGTCCACGGCAACTTCGGAGTCACGGATTGCCCGGAAGCCGGCCATGGCTGCGGAGAATTCTTCCACCACGCCCTGGGCCACCGCCTGGCTCGTATTGGCGATCTGGCGCGCCAGCGAGGGATCGTCGGGATCGGCGCCAAACAAGCGGATTCGATCCGGCGCCGGTTCGCTTTTCTCGGCAACGGATAGTTGCCGCAACTCCCTGATCAGCCGTTCGCGCGCTTCCTCGTCCTCGAGGATATCCGCGAGCGATGCGTACGGCGTTCGCTCTTGCTCCGGCTGCTCCGCCATTACGGCGAAGGGGATCGTGACCGCCAGGAGAAGCAGGACGCTCAGGATGCACGCAATCGGATGGTCAACTCGCGATACGACTGTCCGGGTCACAGGTCCGTCCCCCTTGCTCCGTGGTTATCATGCAGGCACAAAACCCCGGGTCCCAAAAGAATCAGTGCGCCATAGCCGAATCGCACAGCGTTCGGGTGCGGAACAAGCACAGCATCCTGAGTGCAATCGCCGACTCAATGCAAGAATACGGTGAGACCCGATCGCGGTTGAAGTCCCCATCAGACCACGTGATCATGGTCGCCCTTATCACTCTCGGCCACCCATCAGGACGCGCGCTTCCGTGAACCCCGCCACCGTGACATTGATCGCCACCACAATCATCGGACTTGTGGCGGCCATATTGCTTTTCCGGGGCCGCAGGGTCTTCCTTGTCTCGATCCGGGAGGGCGTCGCGAGCAGCACCTCCGGACAACCACCGCCCGGGTTCGTCTCTGCCTGCAATGATATCTGCCGCATGTACGGCATCCGCAGCGGCCGCATAGAGGGGGTTCGCACGGGACGCACGGTGGAACTGCGTTTCTCCCGCGACATCCCGGAGCGCGCACATCAGCCGCTGCGCAACGTCTGGACGCCGCCGCCCCCCGGAGGCGGCGGCGGAGGTGGGCGCCGGGCGACCGGCTAGCCCGCATATCTCACCGCCGTTCGTCGCGAGGGCGTCGAGATGCCGCTGTGACGGGGGCACGGACCGAAAGACGGCGAAGGCGTAGCTGACACTACGTCGAGCCGGCTGCAGGAAGTACGCCCCGTCACAGCGAGCAGATCGGCGTGCGTAGCAGAAGGGCGGTGAGATAACCGGGCCAGCCCGCATATCTCGCGCCGCCGTTCGTCGCGAGGGCGTCGAGATGCCGCTGTGACGGGGGGCACGGACCGAAAGACGGCGAAGGCATAGCTGACACTACGTCGAGCCGGCTGCAGGGAGTACGCCCCGACACGGCGAGCAGATCGGCGTGCGTAGCAGAAGGGCGGTGAGATATGCGGGCTAGCTGTAGGATTCGGGCGATTGCGGCAGGACTGAACGGCCCCGGATGGACCGTTGCATCCGGGGCCGTTCTCGGCTGTCAGTGGAACCAGATCCCGCCCACGTCGCCATTGCCGTCCACGGCAAGCCGGGTTATGAGTTCGTCTTCTCCGTCTTCGAAGGTCAGCTTCCAGACGTAAACGGTCATCCCGTACTGCTGCAGACTGGCAAGAAAGGTCCGCTCCACGCCTTCGGCCATCCGCACGCCCAGATGTTCCTGCACGTTTTCGAACATGGCCTGGCGCAGGTTGGACCGGAAAGCCTCGTTGCCGCCGCTGATGAAATCACCATGATCACCGTGGGCGAGCGCATCGATGAGCTGGTCGAGCTTGTCCTCGACATCCGGCGAGGGGGTATCGGCATTCGCCACGGAGCCCGTGGCGAGCATAAGCGCCGACAGGCAGACAAGCATGTAACGGACGAGAGGGCGATTCATCCTGTGTTCTCCTCGTAGTGCTTCCCTAGGACTGGCCGTCAGGGTAGAGAATCCGGCGACTGCTGAACACCCCGTAACCAGCGAAGCAGTCCGTGATTCCCGAGGTCGAGGCCGTTCGGTCGAGGCTTGTCCGGCGGCCGAACGCTCCATGCGGCCGAGCACTGCACCGCCATGCAGGAATGACGGTTCAGGGAAACTCTGCCGGCACCGCAAAAAAAATGCCTGCACTCCCTTGCATACGGCGAATTCTAAGCCATAGTTTCCCCGGGAGTCGTTCCAGCGCGAGCCGGAAAAAACTTCCGGCCTTACCACTTCAGGGTGTAGTCGTATACGCTCCGTGAAAGACCCGGCGGGTCTTTCACGGGCGCTTTCGCATCGCCAATAATGCCACCAACTCACCGATATACCTGAACTGGCATCTGCGCCATACAGCGCAAAGACCGCGCATACGCTGCAGCCAGCACGAGGCAAACCATGCTTACGCTCAAAGACCTCTGTGACATGTGTGATCTCACGGAGGAAGAGGTCGAGGCCATCGCCGCTCATGAGCAAGTTCCCGAGGTGATCGCCGCAGAAATGGGGGCAAACCTGCTGAAGGACGCAAAAGGTCGGGCTCGGATCTACCGCATGATCTGCGAGGACATTCAACGCGCCGAACAACACGATGGAGGGCGACGCCTGCAGCGCTACCGGACGGCGCTCAGGCAGTTCTGCCGGGATTACCCGGACGCGAACAATAACAAGTACCGGCCACCTGCCGAGCAAGCGCGGGCGATTCAGTGCTCCTCCAGGCTCCGGCGAAGCAGGCGGAAAAGTTCCCGCGACGCACGCGCCGGCTGGCCGGCCCCCGCCTGCCTGTTGGCATTGCGCATCAGCTGACGCAGGCGTTGCGGGTCCGCTCCGGGACAGGCAACCAGAAACTCCGCCAGCGCCGTATCTCCCTCGCCGAGCAGGCGTTCCCGCCACATTTCCGCCTGCTTGTGCCCGGCGATGGCGGCCGCACTCCGTCCCTCAAGCGTGTCCAGTGCAGCCCGGATGGGTTCGGTATCCTCCCGCCGCATGAGCTTGCCGATGAGCTGTAGCTGGCGACGGCGCCCCCCGCGCTCCCGGATCCGCTGGGCGGTTTGCACTGCCTCCAGCACTTCCTCCGACAACGGCACCTGCGCCAGGTGTTCTGGCGACAGCGCCACCAGGACCTCGCCGAGCTTCTGCTGTGCCTCGGCGTCGCGCTTGCGCTGGCTCTTGCTGCAGACCGGCGCGTCGATGCCAGCCTCATTGGTTCCGGCGTTGTCGATCCCCATGTACGTCCTCCGTTGATTCAAGGCGCGCTTCAGGCCCTTGGGTGGCCCGGCCCGCAATACAGAATAATGGGCAATCCGTTACTCACACGGCCTCACGGATTCGGCGGCGCATATCCGCATCGGGCAGTGGACCGCGGCCGGCAGCCACATTGTCTGCGGCGTGGTCCGGGTTGCTTGTGGCCGGAATCACCGCGGTGACCGCAGGATGCGCGATCAGGTACTTCAGGAATACCTGCGCCCAGGAACGGCAACGGATTTCCCCGGCCCAGTCCGGTAGCGCCCGGTCTCCAATATGGCGGAACAGCCGACCCTGCGCGAACGGTTCGTTGATCAGCGTCGCCACACCGTGCTCTGCACAGGCCGGCAACAGCCTGTTCTCGGCATTACGATCCAGCAGGTTGTAGTTGAACTGTACGAAATCCAGCGGATAACGCTCGATCAGGTCCACGAGGTCGTCATGGCGCGCCCGCTGATAGTGGGTGATGCCCATGTAGCGAATCCGGCCCTCGTCCTTCCATGCCTTGAGCGTGCCCAGGTGGGTTTCCACGTCCACCAGGTTGTGCACCTGCATCAGGTCCATGGGCTGCTTTCCCATCAGTCGCATGGATTCACGCATCTGGCGAATACCCGCGTCCCTGCCCCGGGTCCAGACCTTGGTGGCCATCCAGAGCGCGTCAACCGCATCAAGCTCCTCGGCCAGCAGGCCCACCACGCGCTCCGCCTGCCCATACATGGGGGAGGAGTCGATTACCCGGCCACCGCCATCCAGGAAGACCCGGAGCACGTTCCGCATGCGGTCCATTGCCTCCGTTTCGGCCGGATTGACATTGAATGTCCTGTAGGTACCCATGCCGGCCACCGGCACCTTTTCACCGGTGTCGGGAATCTCCCGAAGAATCATGCCATCGGACAGGCCGCCATCGCTGCCGGCATCGCCAGACCCGGCACTCAGACCCCGGCCGCCCAGTAACAGTGCCGCACCACCGCCCGCCATCCACCGCAGCAACTGCCTCCGGCTCAGCCGTGATCCACTGTGTTCATGCATCAGGCACCTCCCGCCCGCGAAATGGCGAGCTGCGGCCGAACGGCTTCGACACCAAGCTGCATATGTCGCCTGCCCAGCCAGTATCCGATCGTGCCCCAGAAAACGGCCATGACCGCCGCCATCAGGGCCGTACCGGTCACTCCCAGACCCAGCGCCATCAGCCCGGCGAAGAACCAGGCGCTGACCGCGTCACCACCCCGATAGACCACCGTATCGATGACATTCTTGGACTTGTACTTGTCCGTTCTCGGCAACACCGTGAAAAGCATTTCCCGTGCCGGCCGGGTCACCGCGTAGTTGCCGGCCCGACGCAGCACCTGGAACACACCCAGCACCAGGAAAACCGGCAGCAGCGCGAGCACCAGGAAGCCGGTCACCACGATGACGGGCAACAGCGTCAGCGTCACCGGCAGCCCCAGGTAACGAATGAGCCGCGAGGTAACGAACAGCTGGACGATGATGGTGAGGCTGTTAACCGCAAAGTCGATCAGCGCGAACACCCGTGTGCGCTCGCCGTCGGTGGCGAAAGCTGCGTCGACAATATGCGCCTGCTGGAAGTAGAGAAAGGTGCTGAGCGAGGTGTAGAGCAGGATGAACAGGCTGATGCCCAGCAGATACGGCGAAGTCAGCAGCCGCCGCACGCCGTCGAGCGTGCGGCCACCGATGAACACCTCTCCGCTGGATACCTCCTCTGCGGACTGTCGGCGCCAGTAGCTGTCCCAGCGCCGCAGCCGGTCAACGCAGAGCAGGGCAACGGACAGCGCCAGCGCCGACAGCGGGAGCAGGTTCACGGTCCCGAGGCCGTCCGCCAGCATGGCGGTGGCCAGCGGGCCGCAAATGGCGCCCAGGGTGCCGCCTGCGGCAATCACGCCGAACAGCCGCTTGGCCTGTGCGCTGCTGTAGACATCGGCCATGAAGCTCCAGAACACCGACACCACGAAGAGGTTGAAGACACTGGTCCAGATAAAGAAAGACCGTGCCAGCACGACCTCGTCGGCATCCATGGAAAAGAGCAGGTAGAAGGCCAGGATGGAGAGGATGAAAAACCCGTAGACGACAGGCAGGAAGGTGCTGCGACGGTAACGGCTGGTGACCCAGCCATAGAGTGGAACCGCCAGCAGCATGGCGACAAATGTACCGGTGAACAGCCATTGCAACTGGTCCACACCGCCGGCGATGCCCATGGTGTCGCGAACCGGGCGGAGGATGTAATAGCCGCCGAGCAGGCAGAAGAAATACAGGAATGACCAGCCGACCGCCGGCAACTCACCGGGCTCCACCCGCACCGCCGTGCGGAACAGGCCGGACAGACCTGGATCGCCACCCGCGGTGGCACCGCCGGGTGTCATTCCCCGATCCTGCCTGCGTGGTCCGATCGGCTCATCGCCGCCCGAGTTTCCCGAAGCGGTTGGCCAGGACTTTCTCCAGGCGCTTGGCGCTCTGGCTTACCGCGTCGTAGGCGTCTTCCGCAAGGCCTTCCGCAAGTACCGGATCCTGTCCCCGGGGACGCGCTTCCATCTTGCACTGCTTGTTGACCCCACCCTTCGGGCCGTTGACGTCGGAAAGGAAGATCTCCACCCGCGTCAGCATATCCCCGAAACGGCGTTCCACCGTGCCCAGGCTGTCCTTGACGAACCGCTCGAGGCTGTCTGAATGCTGCGTGCCCCTGGCGGTGTTGATCTGTAACTGCATTTGTGCTCCTTGGTAAAAGCATGAAAGTTCATCAAGAAGTTAGGTGGCGCGGTCGAATCAGGCTTTCAAGCCCGGAACATGACCCTCACTCGTCACGGAAGGCGTTGCGGTGAAAGGCCGCAGCATCCATGACCTCGCGGACACCGCACTCCTCGGGCTCCTGCCAGCCACCTCCCGCCAGCACCTCAAGTACGGTCCGGATCCCGTGGGACAGTGACTCGGTGTGGTAGCCACCTTCCAGCACCAGCGCGAGGCGGCCCTCGCTGTGTCTGTCGGCAAGTTCCATGAGCAGTCCTGTCATGGTCGCAAACCCCTGGTAGCTGACATTCAGCGCCAGATCCAGCCTGTGCGCGTCAAAACCCGCGGAAACGAGAATCAGGTCGGGACGGAACCAGTCGGCCGCGGGAACAAGAATTTCCCGGAACGCCTTGACCATGGCCACGTCACCCGCACCCCCCGGCAGCGGAACATTGACCGTGGTGCCCTCGCCCAGCCCCGCACCAACCTCGTGCAGATGCCCCGAGCCGGGGTAGAAGGGTGCCGCCCGGTGGATATCGAAGAACAGCACGTCAGGGTCGGCCCAGAAAATGTCCTGGGTCCCATTGCCGTGATGGACATCCCAGTCGACGATCAACACCTTGCGACAGCCCAGGGCCGCCTGTGCGTGGGCGGCTGCCACGGCGACGTTGTTGAACAGGCAGAATCCCCGGGCACGAACGGGTTCGGCATGATGACCCGGCGGCCGCACCACGGCGAAGGCACTGTCTGCGCGCCCCTGGATCACGGCCTCCACGGCCGCAATCGCGGTACCGGCAGCCACTTCCGCGGCCTCTACGCTGCCAGGGGATACCGCGGTGGTATCCACGTCCAGCCACGCATGCTGCGCACGCAATGCATAGATATCTTCCACGTAGGAACTGGTGTGGACGCGTCGCAACTGCTCCGCCGTCGCCGAAACGCCGGGTTCCATGCGTACTCCCGGCACGGGATTCTGCCCAAGCAGATCCGTTACGGCCGTGATGCGTCCGGGATGTTCCGGATAATTCCACTTGACCACCAGCCCGGCAAGGATCTCGCGCACCCGCTTGTCGAGACGGCCCGGCAGAAAAGGGTTTTCCACGTCCGGTCGGTGCCCCAGCATGCGCTCGTCGTGGAAAACAATGACTTGACGATCACCGATCAACTCGCTGCTCCTCTGCGCCCGGCACAGCTCTTACTGTAGCAGGGAGTTGCCGGACACCTCATGAGTATCGCCTATGCCCCAGGACGCTGGCCCGCATGTCTCACCGCCGTTCGTCGCGAGGGCGTCGAGATGCCGCTGTGACGGGGGGGCACGAACCGGAAGACGGCGAAGGCGTAGCTGACACTACGTCGAGCCGGCTGCAGGGAGTATGCCCCTTTACGGCGAGCAGATCGGCGTGCGTAGTAGAAGGGCGGTGAGATATGCGGGCCAGTACGCTCAGTTCGCCGGCTCCACGCGATAGAGGCCACCCTCACTGCTGTCGGTCAGAACATAGATCAGGCCGTCCGGCCCCTCCCGGACATCCCGTATTCTGCCGATCTTGCCTAGCAGCAGTTCCTCCTCATGCACTACTACGCCGTCCTCAAGCACGACACGACGAATCCGCTCGCTGCGAAGCCCCCCGGCAAGCAGGTTGCCTTTCCACCGCGGAAACCGGTCAGCCGTCACCAGGGCCAACCCCGACGGCGCATGAGTCGGCAGAAATTCGTACACCGGGTCCACCATGTCCTCCCTGCTGCGCGCCTCTCCGAACATTTTCTCGGTGCGATAGTCGCGACCCTTACCCACATCAGGCCAGCCATAGTTGCCGCCGGCCTCGATCAGGTTGAGTTCATCGCCACCGCGGGGGCCGTGCTCCGTAGCCCATATCTCGCCGGTGTCCGGATGCACGAGCAGACCCTGGATATTGCGATGGCCATAGGAATAGATCTCCGGCTGCACGCCGTCCTCATCCGCGAACGGATTGTCATCGGGCACGCTGCCATCGTCGTTGAGCCGCACCACAGTGCCGGCATGGTCCCCCTTGTCCTGCGCGCGTGGAGGCTCGGCGCCGCGATCGCCGATGCTCATCAGCAGGGTACCGTCGTGCATCCAGGCCAGTCGCGAACCGTAGTGGCGTCCGGGCTCGGAGCGGCGGTCCTGTTGGAACAGGACCTCCAGATCCACCAGTTCGTCACCATCGAGACGGGCGCGGGCCAGTTTCACGGTGGTGCTGCCGGCATCACCGGCGGAATACGTGATGTACAACCAGCCATTTTCCTCGTAACGGGGATGCAGCGACACATCAAGAAGCCCGCCCTGGTTGACGGCCACCACCTCGGGCACCCCGGAAACACGGGTCATGACGCCATCTTCCACCAGCTTGAGACGCCCCGGACGCTCGCTGACGAGATAACGGCCATCCGGCAGGAAAGCCACGCCCCACGGATGCTCGAGATCCCCGGCAAGCTTGACCAGCCGGATGCGCTCGTACTGGGTGCCGATGTTGTCCTCGATGACCGTCTGCCC
>SLSJ01000216.1 GCA_007130525.1 Ectothiorhodospiraceae bacterium
ACGGACCGGAAGACGGCGAAGGCGTAGCTGACACTACGTCGAGCCGGCTGCAGGGAGTACGCCCCGACACGGCGAGCAGATCGGCGTGCGTAGTAGAAAGGCGGTGAGATATGCGGGCTAGCCGCGCGAGCGTGGGGAGTCGGACTCACGGGTTCCGGCCTCTCGGCACTTCCCGCAGCGTCACTTCCACCTCGCGCCGTTCGCCTTCCCGCAATACGCCAAGCGTCACCACATCGCCGGCGCGGCGGGCGAAAACGAGGCGCTGCAGGGTCGCCGGGTCGTGCGTGTCTTCGCCGTCCAGTGTCATGATCACGTCGCCGCCGGCCGGCAGGGTCTGGTCACCCACCCGAACCTGGAAGGTCGCCCCCCTGAGACCCGCCTGATCCGCGGGGCTTTCCGGTTCCACCGACGCAATCATCACGCCGCGGTCCGGCAGCCCGAGGCTGCGGCGGAGATCGGCGGGATATGCGCCCAGGCCGATGACCGACACGCCAAGACGCGCGCGCGAAGTCAGGTCGGTCAAACCCCCGGCCAGAAGCTCGTCCAGGCTCTCGCGCAGCAGGTTGCTCGGTATGGCGAAGCCGACACCGATGAAGCCACGCTGGCCGGCCCGGCCGAGGCCGGGCACGATCGCCGCGTTGACACCGATGGCCTCACCGCGGGAGTTCAGCAGCGGTCCGCCGGAGTTGCCGGGATTGATCGCCGCATCGGTCTGGATCATGGGGATCGCGACCTGACCCACTGCCGGAAGATCGCGGCCCAGGCCCGAGACGATGCCCGAGGTGACGGTGGATCGCAGCCCGAAGGGATTGCCTATGGCGATGGCCTTCTGGCCGACCAGCAGCTCATCCGAATCGGCCAGTGGAACGGCGCCGGCTTCCTGCGGTACGGCGGCCGGATCGGCCAGTTTGAGCAGGGCCAGGTCATAGAGGGCGTTGGCGCCCACCACACGGGCAGGCAGCGGCTCGTGACCCGGAAACACCACGTTGATCTCGGCCTCGGGTCGCAGGTCGGTGGTCCCTTCCCTGAGCGCACCGATGACGACGTGATAGTTGGTCACGATGTGACCGTCGTCATCGATAACGAAACCGCTTCCGGCCCCATGCCGGGGGCGGGGCTCGGGCTCGGGCCAGCGCTCGCGAAACCAGGGCGGGATCATTTCCTCGGGGATGCCCTCGAAGGGATCGACGCCGTTGCCGCGCACGGTGACGCTGATGGCAACCACCGAGTCGCCGTGGCGCTGGAATACCTCGATGGTGTTGCGCTCGTCCTCGAGCAGGGTATCCGTCGCGGGCGCGGCATGAGAGATCGCCGGCGCGCCAGCCCAGGCCGCCACCGCCAGTAGCGCAACGAGTCCACGAAAACGGCCGGCGATGTTGTGCATGCACTGCATTTTGCGCAACCTCCAGTCAGTCTCGCTGCCAGTCCCCTGTCGTCAGGCCGATTCGCGCTAATGCCGGATAGCCGCGGCGACGTCTTCGCCGTTGATCGCGCGGTATTCCTCGAGTGCCCGAGGCATGATCTCGCGCAAGTGCGCGGCCCGGCGCTCGGGATCCGGGTGGGTGGACAAGAACTCTGGCGGCCGGGTTTCCTGCTCCGCGGCCATCCGTTCCCAGACACGGACAGCCTCACGCGGGTCATAGCCTGCGCGCGCCATCAACAGCAGCCCGATCTCGTCCGCCTCGCTCTCGTGCAAGCGGCTGTATGGCAGCATGACCCCGACCAGGGCGCCCAAACCGAGCGCGGCCATGATTTGATCCCTGTGCTGGGGATCCCGACGGGCCAAGGCCACCTGGGCGGCGGTCATCGACATGGCGACCAGAACATGCTGGCTGATGCGCTCGCCGGCGTGTCGTCCCACCAGGTGGCCCACTTCGTGGCCCATTACGGCCGCCACTCCCGCTTCATCCTCCAGCAGGGGCATGATTCCCGAGTAGAACACGATCTTGCCGCCCGGCAACACGAACGCGTTGAGCGCATCATCGTCCGCCAGCAGGAACTCCCACTCCAGGTCCTCGATGCCGCGCCTGGCGAGCAACGGCTCCGCCTCGGCCGCCACACGATGGCCGACCCGCTGCAGCATTTCGTATTCCGGGCCTTCCTCCACCAGAGTCAGTTCTTCCTTGATCTGCGCAAAGGCGGTAAGGCCCATGTCGAGTTCGGCGGCCGCTCGCACCATCATGAACTGCGTACGGCCGGTTTCCGGCACTGTCGCGCAGCCGGCCAGCAGCAGTGTGACAATAGCGCAGGCCACGGCGCGTTGGCGCAGTCGTCGGCACAACGTGACCCGCCTTCGCGCCAGGGGTAACGGCGCCCGAAATGCCGGGAGTCGGCCGGGAAGCTTCGCCAGGGTGGCAGCTGCTTGGGTCATGGAATCAAGCTTAGCCTGCACGCCCGATCGCGCATTGACCGGCGTCATCGGGCTGTCCGGGCGGACCGTGGCAGTCTATTGATTACGGCAAACAGGGCGCGTACTGAGGCAGCACTAACGGGGGCTTACGTGAAATGCCGGGGTTGCAACCCTGTCCTATACTCCCCCTGTTTGTGGCACTTCCCCGGCCACCCCTTCCAGATCATCACAGTGTTGCCCCTGTAACAGCAGTGAACAGGAGTATGGTCAATGGGCAGTAAGATACGTCTCCCCCTACAGGTGGTATTCCGGAACATGGATCACTCCCCTGCCGTGGAGGCCAGAGTGCGTGAGCAGGCGGAAAAGCTCGAGCGCTTCTACGACCGCATCATGTCGTGCCGCGTGGTGGTCGAGACTCATCACAGGCATCACCACAAGGGCAATCTGTACCATGTGCGCATTGATCTCACGGTGCCGGGCGACGAACTGGTGGTGAGCCGTGAGCCGGCCGACCGTCATGCTCACGAGGACGTGTACGTGGCCGTCCGCGATGCCTTCGACGCCATGCGTCGTCAGCTCCAGGATTTCGCCCGCAAGCAGCGTGGCGATGTCAAGGAGCACGAACCCCCGCCCCACGGACGCATCCGCGAAATAGCCCCGCTGGCGGGTTACGGCGTCATCGAGACGTCGGACGGACGGGAAATCCCCTTCACCCGCAACAGCGTGGTCGACTACGACTTCGACAAGCTGGAGGTGGGCGACTCGGTGCGCTTCGTGGAAGTGGAGAGTGACGAGGGTCCGGCAGCCAGCACGGTTCATGTGGAAGGCAAGCAGCACGTGGTGGGCTGATTCGGGAGCAGGGTGTCCCGTGGGACATCCTATGGCCCCAGGCTTTGATCGGAGAAGGTTCATGCGAGTCGGTGAGTTTTGTAATCGGGAAGTAATTGTCATCGGTGCTGATGAATCCGTGAAGGTGGCCGCGGAACTCATGCGCAAGCATCATGTGGGCGACGTGGTGCT
>SLSJ01000081.1 GCA_007130525.1 Ectothiorhodospiraceae bacterium
ACCATCAGTCCCTGGTTGGTGCAGATATTGGACGTGGCCTTGGATCGACGGATGTGTTGCTCGCGTGCCTGCAGCGTCAAGGTGAAGCCTTCTTGCCCTTCCATGTCGATTGTGCGGCCCACGATCCGCCCCGGCATCTGGCGCACGTAATCGCGACGGCAGCACATGAAGCCGAAATAGGGACCGCCGGAGGATACCGGCACGCCCAGCGGCTGGCCCTCTCCACAGACAATGTCCGCGCCCCGGCGACCCCACTGGCCCGGAGGCCTGAGCAGTGCCATTGCGGTGGGATTCACAAGGGCTATAACCAGGGCGCCTGCCGCGTGGGCCTGATCTGTCAGTGCGTCCACCTGCTCCAGGCGCCCGAACCAGTTGGGCTGGGGAACTACGACCGCAGTCGCATCGTCCAGACCGGTCAGGCTCCCGGGATCCAGCACGCCATCGACGATGCGGCTGTCCAGCGTTTCCAGGCGAATTTCCTGATTACCGACGATGGAGTGCACCACCTGGCGGTAGACGGGATGCACCGTTCCCGCGATCAGTATCCGTCCCGAACGGACGGCGCGGTTGGCGCGAACTGCCATGAGTATGGCCTCCGCCAGTGCCGACGCGCCATCGTAAAGAGAGGCGTTGGACACATCCATGGCCATGAGCTCGCTCATCATGGTCTGGTATTCGTACAGCAGTTGCAGCGTCCCCTGGCTGGCCTCGGCCTGATACGGGGTATAGGCGCTGTAGAACTCGCCCCGTGTTGCAATCTCCCAGACCGCCGCGGGGATATGGTGTCGATAGGCGCCGGCACCGATGAAGCAGGGCCCGACCACATCTTCACGGGCCCGGTCCCGCATCAGTCGTCCGATCTCCATTTCCGGCAGCGCCCGCGGCAGTTTTCGCAGACTGGCGCCACGCAGTTCCGGCGGTATCTCGTCGAACAGTGTCTCGATGTCCCGAACGCCGATAGCGTCCAGCATTTCACGGACATCGTCTTCTGTATGGGGAATGAAAGGCATGATCCAGCGCCTTCTTTGACGAACAAACACAAACGGCGATTGCCGGTACGGGGTCACTAGCCCGCATATCTCACCGCCCTTCTACTACGCACGCCGATCTGCTCGCCGTGTCGGGGCGTACTCCCTGCAGCCGGCTCGACGTAGTGTCAGCCACGCCTTCGCCGTCTTCCGGTCCGTGCCCCCCGTCACAGCGGCATCTCGACGCCCTCGCGACGAACGGCGGTAAGATATGCGGGCTAGTCGTCGTCTTCCTCGGCAATCATGTGCTCGTAATCCTCCGCATCCATGAGTTCTTCCATGGCGTCGGGGTCATTGGGCTGCAGCTTCATGATCCAGCCTTCCCCGTACGGGTCCGTGTTCACGAGTTCAGGCTCTTCGGTGAGACGGCCGTTGGCGTCGATGATGGTGCCCGCCACCGGCGCGTAAATGTCCGACGCCGCCTTCACCGACTCCACAACCGCGCATGCCTGGCTCTCGTCCACATCCGAATCAATCGAAGGTGTCTCCACGAACACGAGGTCGCCGAGCGCTTCCTGGGCGTGGTCGGTGATGCCGACGGTAAGCGTGCCATCCTCCTCAAGCCGCACCCACTCATGGGTCTGCGTATATTTCAGTTCGTTCGGAATATCGCTCATTGCATTACTACCCCGCATTGTGACGGTTCCGACGGAGTCGTTCGTTGTTCTTGTAACCACGCACCGCGGCCACGTTTCCGCAGGCAGCCGGGAGCCCCGGGGCCTACCCGGGGAAGACCCCGGGTTGGTCACCAATCGACCAGGACCTTACCTTGCCGGACGAACGGCGGCTTGACTACCCTCACCGGCAACTCTTGTTCACGAATCACCACCTGCGCGGCATCCCCCGCCTGAGCCGGCAGGCGCGCGAGGGCGATGGAGCGGCCAAGCATGGGGGAGTAACCGCCGCTTGTGACAACGCCTTCCCCGGCGCTCGTGTTCACCTGCTGTCCATGACGCAACATGCCTCGCTGCTCCAGAACCAGTCCACGCAGGCGCAGCGACACACCGCGGCGACGCTCGGCCTCCACCGCCTCGCGACCAATGAACGAGCGTTCCGGCGGATCCCAGTGCACGACCCATCCCAGCCCGGAAACGAGGGGCGAGGTTGTCTCGTCCATGTCCTGCCCATAGAGGCAGAGCCCCGCCTCCAGTCGCAGACTGTCGCGCGCACCCAGCCCGCAGGGACGAACCCCGAATTCCACCAGATGATCCCACAGGTCGCTCGCCTGTCGGCCGGGCATCACGATCTCGAAGCCGTCCTCGCCAGTGTAGCCGGTGCGGGCAATCAGCCAGTCGCCATGCTCCTGTGCGGTGAACGTCGCCATGCCCTCCAGTGCACGCCTGAGTTCGGGATCCAGGTACCGCTGAAACAGTTGCGGTGCCTGGGGCCCCTGCACTGCAAGCAGGGCCAGATCGGCTCGCTCGCGCACGCGCAGATCCCCGTCGCGCCGCTGGGCCCGCATCCAGGCAAGGCCGGTATCCCGGGTCGCGGCATTGAGCACGCAGCGATATCGGCCTTCCGAAAGGTAGTAGAGGATCAGATCGTCGATGATCCCCCCGCTCTCATTGAGCATGCAGGTGTAGAGGGCGCGCCCCGGCTTGTGCAGCCGTCCCGGATCGCTACACATCAATTCGCCGAGGTAGACCAACGCATCCGGACCGGTGACATCCACCACGGTCATGTGGGATACGTCGAACAACCCGGCCGCCTGACGCACATGTCGATGTTCTTCGAGCTGGGAGCCATAGTGCAGGGGCATGTCCCAGCCGGCGAAGTTCACCATTCTGGCGCCCGCGGCCCGATGCCGTTCATTCAGGGGAGTGCGTTGCAGCATACCAGGCTTCTCGCAAATATCGCCTTCTCTCGGGGCGGGTCCGGGTCGATGTGGCTGTGTTGCCCGTCAGTCATGCGGCCCGCTACACCTCCTCCCTCCCGCCTTGCCCCTCCACCCTCGGGCCCGCCGGGACATGGCGATGTTTGGTGAGAAGGTTGATTCGCCGGATCCCGAGGGATCCCTGCACAGGATCCCCGATCTGAAACTCGGGAACTGGGATTATGGACAATCAGCCCACCGCGCTGTCGCTCAAGGATAGTCAGGTATCAGGCGCGATGCCACAACCGGAGCGTACGCCGGCGAACTCAGCCGCGCAGAAACGCTTCCTGGGACGGGCCCGGCCCCCTTTGGGAACGGACCGAGCGCCGCACCAGCAGGACCACCGGCAACAGGCCCACCAGCACCAGGGTCACGGCCGGCAGCGCCGCCCGCTCCCATTCGCCCTCGCTGGTCAGCTCGAAAATGCGTACTGCCAGGGTGTCCCAGCCGAATGGCC
>SLSJ01000155.1 GCA_007130525.1 Ectothiorhodospiraceae bacterium
AGTTGATCTAGTTGATCTAGAGCAAGTTCAGGGCCATCCCCGCGTATTACGCTGAAATGCGGCCAATGCAGGTCGTGAGGCAAACAGGACGTTTCCGTTCGGTAACATCCATGGTGGAGGGGTTACGGTTTGGTAACGCAACGCAAGAGGGGCGGTTGGCTGGTGTCTGTCACCCTGGGACTGCTGATCGCGCTGTGGGCCGGTCATCTCGATGCCGTGGAAGAGCGTCCCGTGCGGATCGGGATTACGGCTGTCGTGCTGGAAAACCAGGTGCGCCTGCTCGAGCACTGGAAGGCTTACCTGGAAGATGAGCTTGGCCGCGAGGTACAGCTCGTCCGACGGAACAATTACGGTGAAATCGTCGAGCTTGCGCTGCGCGGTCGCGTTGATTTCGCCTGGATCTGCGGCCTTCCGTACGTCTTGCACCGCAATTCGCTGGATCTGTTGGCCACCGCGCTCTACCGGGGTGAACCGTTGTATCGTTCCTATTTCATTGTGCCCGCCTCCGACGACAGCACCGAAAACCTGCTTGATCTGAATGGCGGGATTTTTGCTTTTTCTGATCCGAACTCGAACTCCGGCTGGCTATATCCCGAATACGTTCTGCATCAGGATGGCACCGATAGCGAAAGCCATTTCGATCAGACCTTCTACACCTGGGGCCACCGGCGCGTGGTGGAGGCTGTGGCCGGCAGGCTGGCGGAGGGCGGCGCGGTGGACGGTTATGTCTGGGACACGCTGAGCCGTAGCGATCCGGACCTTACAGCCCGCACCAGGGTGGTTACCCGTTCAGACCCTTTCGGCTTCCCCCCGATCGTGGCGACCGCTGCGGCCGATGACGGCATGCGCACGGCCTTGCGCTCCGTGCTTCTGGGGATGAGCGAAGACACCCGGGGACGGGGCATTCTGAAGGAGATGAACCTGGACGGTTTCGTCGAAGTCGACCCGTCACTCTACGATTCCATCGAGCGGCTGAGCCGCGAGGTGGCCAACCACCAGGAATTGCCTGTCCGGCGGTGACGGGGCATTGGCCTTGGAAGACACACGATGTTCAACGCCTTGAGTTACCGGGTCAAGGTGCCGCTCAACATCTCACTGGTGGTGATGGTGACCGTGGGCGTAATCACCATCACCCTGCTCGGATACAACTATCGGCTCATTGACCGGGAGATGCTGCAGAGCGGCGAGAGCCTGGGCCGCGTACTCGCAAAGGGTGTGGCCTCACCCATGCTTCGGGACGACGTCTGGACTGCCTGGGACACCGTGCGGGCGCCCATGGCGCTCGCGCAGGACGGGACCATCCGTCCGGAAGTCGTGACGGTGACCGACAGCGCTGGCCGGGTGTTCGTTTCCACCCGGCCCGAGGATTTCCGGACACTCAGTGATCCCGCCGCCGTAGATCCGCGCTATCAGTTGCTGCCAGTCTCTTCCGCGAACGAGGATCCCGCGGCCGCCTGGAACGCCTGGCTGGACGATCACAGCCTGCTGGTGGTGTTGCCGGTACTCGTGGACGGCAGCCTGATCGGCCGTGTTCTGCTGGAGTACCGTCGGCCCGCGTTCCTGGACCGATTCGGCGGCGCGCTGCAACAGGTGGCCGCAACCACGGTGGTCATCTTGTTGCTGGTATTGCCGATAGGCTGGTGGCTTGGGCTACGTATCGCCCGCCCGCTGCAGGAACTGGCGGTTCTGCTGGACCGGGTCGGCAGCGAACCGCCGGCAAACCTTCAGCAGGCATGCCCCCCGCGTTCGACTGGTGGCCGTGATGAGATCGTGCGCCTGCGCGCGCGGTTTCACGAAATGCTGGGACAACTGGCGGACAAGGCGTCGCTCGAACGCGAGATGGTGCGGGAGGATCGCCTCGCCGCGCTCGGCCGGCTCACTGCGGGCATCGCCCACGAGATCAACAACCCGGTGGGCGGCATGTTGAATGCCCTCTCCACGCAGCGTCGTCACGGCCACAGCGATCCGGTGACTGAGCGAACCCTGTCCCTGCTGAAGCGGGGTCTGGAACAGGTACAGGAAATCGTTGCGGCCCTGCTGGTGGAGGCGCGCTTCCAGGGCCACGACCTGCGGCCGGAAGACATGGCGGATGTTGTCACGCTGGTGGAAGGCGATCGTCGTTCAAGCCAGGTCGAGATCGACTGGAAGATGAACCTGGATCACGAGGTGCCGGTGCCGTCGACGCCTGTCCGGCAGATCCTGATCAACCTGCTTCTCAACGCCGTGCGCGCTGCCGGCAACGGCGGGCGCGTGAGCTGCCGGCTGCATCGCGACGACAGGGTGCTGCGGCTGATGGTCTGCAACGACGGCCGGCATATTCCGGCCTCCCGGATGGAGCACCTGTTCGAACCATTTTCCAACGGTGAGGGCGATGCCGAGGGAACGGGCCTGGGTTTGTGGGTCTGCTACCAGATCGTGCAGCAGCTCAACGGCAGAATCGACGTGCGGAGCCACCCCGGCCGCACCTGCTTCAAGGTGGAACTGCCGTTGGCGGAAGGGGGCGCACAGTGACAATGACGCACCGCTTATGCCTGCTGGAAGATGACACCATCATGGGCGAGTCCCTCCGGGACCGCTTCGAGATGGAGGGTTTCAGCGTCGACTGGTTTCATCGCGCCGGCCAGGCCGAGGCAGCCCTGCAGAAAGGTGGGTACGAGGTCATGATCAGCGACATCCGCCTTCCCGACGAGGCCGGGGACAGGCTCTTCCGCCGTCTGAACCAGGCTTGTCCCGACGCTCTGCCGCCGGTGGTCTTCATCACCGGCTATGGCTCCATCGAAACCGCGGTCACCCTGCTCAAGTCGGGCGCGGCCGACTACGTTGTCAAACCCTTTGACCTGGACGAACTGGTACGGAAAGTGACGGATCTGGTCGCTCCCGGCTCGGATGCGCGGGAGCGGCCTGACGCGGACGCCATCCTCGGCGTGGCTCCATCCATGCGCCGTGTGGAGCAGCAACTCCGGCGGCTCGCCCGGGCCGGAGCCGGCGTCCTCATTGTCGGTGAATCCGGCGTCGGCAAGGAGTTTGCCGCCCGCTTCTTCCATGAAGCCGGCGGCCCCGCGGATCGTCCGTTCGTCGCCGTGAACTGCGGGGCTCTCACCGAGACCCTGCTCGAGGCGGAGCTGTTCGGACATGAACGCGGAGCCTTCACCGGTGCGCAGCGACTGCGGCGGGGCGTGTTCGAACAGGCGCAGGGGGGCACCCTGTTTCTGGATGAAATCGGCGACATGCCCCTCTCCATGCAGGTAAGATTGCTGCGGGCCATACAGGAACGGCAGATCACGCGGGTCGGGGGCGAAGAGCCCATCAACGTGTCCTTGACCCTGGTCTCCGC
>SLSJ01000197.1 GCA_007130525.1 Ectothiorhodospiraceae bacterium
ACGGAGCGGAAGACGGCGAAGGCGTAGCTGACACTACGTCGAGCCGGCTGCAGGGAGTACGCCCCGACACAGCGAGCAGATCGGCGTGCGCAGTAGAAGGGCGGTGAGATATGCGGGCTAGTTCCCCGCCATCGGCCCCATGATCTCCTCCACAAAACGGACATCAAACGCCAGGTGCCCCGCAATCAGGCTCATCGCCCGCAACGGCCTTTCGTAGCTCCAGACGGCATCCCTGAGCGTATCGCCGTGCAGGCGGATCGAGTAATAGCTGGCATCACCCTTGAACGGGCAGTGGGTCATTGTCTCCGAAGGGATCAGAAACTCCATGGTTACATCCCCGCGGGGAATGTACTGCCTTGCCGGATAGCCGATTTCCCGAAGCTCCATGGCCTTGCGCGTGTCGGCAATGACCGCATTGCCCACCTTGATACGCACGCGTTCCGGATTACGACGCAGGCTGATGCGGCCTTCGGGGTCATGAATCATGGGCGATTTCCATTGCAGATTCCCGGTACCATTTCATTATGACCGTTACGGCCAACAGGACGAGCCCGGCCGATGCCGCCGATCGAAGAGGTCCTGGCGGAGCCGCCCAACTCCGATTTCCGCCGGAGATTCCGCCTTCGCGCGTCGGAACCTGCCTATCTGCGAAGTCACGGGCTCGCCACGGTACTCGAGCACACGGCGGATTTCGTCGCCCGACGTCCCGCCACCGACGAAACCGGAGAAAGACGGCAGGATACGGCTACGGGGAACAGCCTCGGCAACCGGGTCTGAGGTCACAGGGACACGCCGAAACCCTGCCGATACATGCAAACCGCACCCTCCCCACAATCTTGCGGTCATCGGGATAGTCACCACCGTGAATGGTAAACGCCCGCTCCGACGTCTACCTTAACGTATGGAGACGCTGACTGGTTCAATGTAAAACTGCACCGTTGCAGCCAATCCAATACAAGTCCCACCGTCTCCCCAAAAACCGGAGGACACCCGTCATGGTCAGAAAAACCGTTCGCACCCCTCTCGCCATCGCGCTTGGCACCGCCTTCGCCGCGTCATCGCTGGGCGGCATCGCGTCGGCCGGGGAAAACCCGTTCCAGATTGACGACGTAAACACGGCCGGCGGTTATGACCAGCTCGCCCAGGCCAACTATGGCGAAGACGATGGAAATGATGGTGAAGGCACCTGCGGGGAGGGCAACTGCGGCAACGACGACGGCAACGATGGCGAAGGCGCCTGCGGCGAAGGCAGTTGCGGCAACGGCTAGCCCGCATTTCTCACCGCCCTTCTACTACGCATGCCGATCTGCTCACTGTGTCGGGCCGGACCCCGGGCCGGCAGGCGCCCGGGGTAGCGCCGCACGACGTCATGGATAGCAACGCATATCCCGTCCATGGTGCCGGTCTCGGCCTGCGACGGGCCCTCATGGGCCCGCTGGCCGCCCGTCCGCCCGACCAGGTGGACTTCCTGGAGGTTGCGCCGGAGAACTGGATCGGTATCGGCGGTGCGCGGGCAAAGAAGTTCCGCGCGTTCACCGAGCGTTATCCCTTCGTCTGCCACGGCCTGTCGCTGTCGCTGGGCGGACCCGCACCACTGGACGAGGCTTTCCTGCACCAGGTGCGGGACTTCCTCGACGCCCATGGCGTGCGCTACTACTCGGAGCACCTGTCCTACTGCGGCGATGACGGTGTGCTCTATGACCTGCTGCCCATTCCGTTCACGGAAGAGGCCGTGGACTACGTGGCCGCACGCATTCGCAGGACCCAGGATATCCTCGGCCGTCGCATCGCGGTGGAGAATGTCTCCTGTTACGCGATGCCCGGCGCGGAGATGAGCGAGATCGACTTCCTCCGCAGCGTACTCGACCGCGCCGACTGCGAGCTCTTGCTGGACATCAACAACATCTTCGTCAACAGCGTCAATTTCGGCTACGACCCAGAGGACTTTCTGGCCCGCATACCTGGCGAACGCATCGCCTATGCGCATATCGCCGGACATCACGAGGAGGCGCCCGACCTGCGCATCGACACCCACGGCGCCGCCGTTATCGACCCCGTGTGGGATCTGCTGGACAAGGCCTACGCCCGGTTCGGCGTGTTCCCCACCCTGCTGGAAAGGGACTTCAACTTCCCGCCTCTACCGGCACTGCTCACCGAAGTGGAGCGGATAAGGACCATCCAGGAACATCACCAGGCCACGCGCGAAAAAGACCGCGCGGCGCTGACGGGGTCGTCATGAACGACTCGAAGCGACACGCGCTGCCGCGGTTTCAGCAGCTTCAGTACGGGTTCACGGCCAGCATCCGTGATCCGGACCGCCAGCCCGCCCCCGCGGAAGTCGACCCGCGGCGCATGGCCGTGTACCAGCGGCTGGTCTACAACAACGTGGAGGCCTATCTCGCCCGGGCCTTTGCCACGGTACGCTCGTTCTACGACGATGCCGGCTGGCATGCCATGGTACGGGACTTCTTCGTCCGCCATCGCTGCCGCCGGCCGCAATTCTTCCAGGTCGCCGAGGAGTTCCTGCAGTATTTTCAGGAACAACGCGGCACGCGCGCCGGGGATCCGCCGTTCCTGCTGGAACTGGCGCACCTGGCATGGCTGGAGATGATGCTCTACGTGGTGGACGAAACCCCGGATCTGACCGGTGTTGACCGCGGAGGCGATCTGCTGGATGGCGCGCCGGTGCTGTCACCGCTGGCGCAACCGCTGGTCTACCGCTACCCGGTGCACGAAATCCGGCCCGGCATCCCCCCGGAAGAACCCGCGGCGTCCACCCATCTGATTGCCTACCGGGAACTGACAGGCGCCGAGAAAGTGCGCTTCCTCCGCATCAACGCGGTCACCGCGCGGCTGCTTGCCCTGATCGAGGAGCACCCCACCCGTAGCGGCAGCGATCAGCTGCGGGCAATAGCCCGGGAAATGGGGCATGCAGACCCGGATGTCGTATTATCCGGCGGCCTGCAGACCCTGACCGACCTGCACGACCGCGACATCGTCCTGGGGGTGAGGGCGACAGGCACGCAGCCGGGAAATACGGATCGGGGAGAGGCTGATTCGTTGCCGCGTTCGCGGCAACGAATCAGGTCCGGTTAACCTGCATATCTCACCGCCGTTCGTCGCGAGAGCGTCGAGATGCCGCCGTGACGGGGGGCACGGACCGGAAGACGGCGAAGGCGTAGCTGACACTACGTCGAGCCGGCTGTAGGGAGTACGCCCCGACACAGCGAGCAGATCGGCGTGCGTAGCAGAAGGGCGGTGAGATATGCGGGCTAAAGCAGTACCTTCTCTATACCGCCCGCCCTCGCCTGTTCGATGAAGCGCGAC
>SLSJ01000262.1 GCA_007130525.1 Ectothiorhodospiraceae bacterium
ACGCGCGGGAACAGTGCACTGCGTGGCAAGCGGGTGCTCTTACGGAAAGCAGTCCTGACGTCCATCTGCCCGGGGCCTTCCCGAACCGGGATCCGGGCCATACTCCACCGCGCGGCGGTCCGCCGGGACCAGAGATGAATCGCCAGCAACACCACCACCGTCCCGACACCCAACCCCACGGGCTCGTTCATCAGGGCGCGGAACCAGGCCGTGTCCCACGCCGCCCACGCCAGGCCGGCGAACACCGCGGCCAGCACAACGACCAGTCCCCCATCGAGTGCCAGGGTTGTCCGCCGCCAGCGACGCAGATGTTTCTGCAGCGTCGGAACCACGGTTTCATGAAGTTGACGAACCTGGGCCTGGATATTGCCCAGGATCCGGTAGGCCCGTTCCACGCTTACTTCTTCCATGCGAGCCCGGATGGCGTTCAGGTCGGCATCCCGTTTGCTCTCGAATCGTTCCCTGCGGTTGAGATCGTCGATAGGTACCGCCGCCCGCTCCGCGTAGATCGAGTAAAAACGGCCCGCGGTGAGCCCCTTTTGGGCGAGCGCCCGCTGCCAGGCGCCCACCACCTGTTCCGGGTTGTCTTCCCCGGCTGCGGTGTCGATCTGGTTGAGGACATACAGAAATTTGTTGGCGTCCGGCCGATTGACAGTCCTCCCGACCAGGTGCTCCAGGGTGTCCTGCATGGCCCCCGGCTCCGGGTGGCGCGCGTCAAACAGAATCAGCACTAGGTCCGAGAGGTCGATGATGTGGCTCGTAATTCGCAGGGTGGACGAGCGCTGCGCATCGGCGTCGAAACCCGGGGAATCAATCAGGATCTTGCCCCTGATCTGCTCGCTGTCGCAGGTCTTGAGCTGGAGGTAGCTGTCGATTCGCCGTCCCTCACCCCCAGAGACCCGCTCGATCTCCCGGCTGATCTCGAAGAAAGGGAAGCGGGGATCCGCATTGAGAGCCATGCCCGGGAGAGTCCTGGGCTCCGGACCTTCGCCATAGCAGAGGACCGTAAATTTGTCGTCCACAGCCTGGTTGCCTGTCAGTTGTAAATGCTGACCCAGGTACTCGTTGATGAAGGTGGACTTGCCTGCCGAGAATGTCCCCAGAACCGAGATCAGTGGCCACCAGGAGATCCGGGCGGCCAGGGACTCGTCCCGGGGCAACAGGCCGAGCCGGTAGGCCACCTGATCCAGATCCCGGTAGATTCCCACCGCCTCCACGAGTACGGGGTTCTCCCTGGAAACGTGCTCCGCCAAGCTGTCCAACCGTTCACGGAGCGGCTTGGCGACACGATAGCGAAAGGGCCACATAACGATTCCTCGGGAATATAAAGGCAACGATTTTCAGGCGGCTGAGAAAGTTGTCTGCGGTCGAGCAGAGCATAAATTGGATGACCGCTTTTTGGCCGCCTTCAGATTTTCAGACTATGTCGGCCAGTTGAAATTTGAGTTCATTGTCATAAACGGTGCACCACCTGATTGTAGATCACGGCACTTTCTTAGCGTCTCCCTAGGTGTGATCTCTCAACAGGTTGTCCACGGGGCTACTCCGATGGATGCTGAGTTTGCCAACTGAGTAATCCAAGGAGGAGATAACCCCGTGGACATCCATAACAATGCCGTTCCGACGCCCCGAGGTCGAGTCTCCATGGTGGCACGCACGGATGTCTTTGACTGCATTGAACGGTTCCATAACCCGAGAATGCGCCGGCGGGTAGACAGAGTAAGTCTACGCTGAAGCACCACGTCGATTGAGCTGCTACGGGAAAACCGGCACCGTCCTCCCAGGATTTCAGCCGGGGTGGGGCGTTGATGGGCAAACTGTTCCAGTCCCGCCAGGGATTTCCGGATGGTGCTGCAGGTGGGGGTGGCAAGCGCGATGATGGGATCGTTTTAGTCCAAGAGCCTGGATACCGCAGCCAAGATTAGAGCCAGACGCGCATACTCGGCAAGTGCGCGCGCAAGCGCGGATGGCGCACTGCGCGATTGAACCGACAAAGTGTCACGTTCGCCGCCTGCCACACGCATCCATTCGATCCAGCAGCATCCTCCCGTTCGTCGCCCATTCTCCGGAAAACGGGTGACAAACGGGATCCCATTCCCATTTCAAGAGAGCGGCAGCACCCCCATTTGAAACCGGTTCCGGTCTGACGGACCAGTGGCGGAGCGCACGGCAGCGCGGCCATTCGCTTAACGCGTTGTGTTATCGGCCCTGCCGTGCACTATTTGGCATAAAACTTGGACAACAGTTCGCAATTGCAGGAAGACCAAGCCTGCGACACATAACTGAAGTGATCGTGGTGTCCCGGTGACTCCTGCGGGAGACAGCGCCGGTCGGAGAAAGTCGCGCAACGCGTGATGCGGCAAGAATAAAGGGAGGTCGCTGTGACAGAGCGAACCATTTCGGGTCCCCTGTCCGTCGGATGTGTGGAACGGGACGGATCAACCACGTCTCGCGTCCCGGATCAGGCTACCGCTTTTACACCCACCTCTGTCGCTCAGCGGACAGGGGTTGCGTTGATCGGCGCTGTCGTGGGTGTGGCCGGCGGGTTTGTGTTGCTCGTGGTGGCGCCGAGCGCGGCGTTCGCGGCGGCGATACTGCTCCTGGCGCTGGCCTTTGCCGGGGGGCTGCTGTCGACGTGGTCTCCCTGCGGCTACTCGTCGCTGAGCCTGCTTCGCCCGGCGCGCCCATACGGTGCCCGTTCCGTGCTTCGGTGGTTACCGACATTCGCCACGCACGCCGCGGGCTATGTCCTGGGCGCACTGGCGCTCGGCCTGGTCCTGGGGGTTGCCGCGTGGCTCGTTCCGGCGGCCGGGTTCGGGGGCTGGAGCCTGGCGCTTGTGGCTACCGTGGCGCTGGCTTACGGGCTGCATCAGTCGGGATTGTTGCGGATGCCGTATCCACAGCGCCGGGCCCAGGTGCCACACGACGTTCGCTTGCGCTATCCGATGTGGAAGATCGGCCTGCTGTACGGCTTCGCGCTGGGGCTGAACTTCACGACCTACGTGCGCACGCCGATCCTCTATGTCGTCGTTGTGGCAGCGGTTGCCAGCGGTGCGTTTGTGCTCGCCCTGGCGCTGATACTGGCGCTGAACCTGGGCCGATTCATGCCGCTGACCGTCAATGCGCTTCCGGTAAGGGACGCCAGCGTGCAGCAGTGGCTGGCGAGGAACGAGCGGCGCGCCGTGATCGCAGATGTGACGGTTCTGGCGTTGAGCGGAGCCGCTTTGCTGACCATCGCGTTTGCCGGGCATGTGCTCTAACCGCTGACCGGCAGGCGCGAGTGAATGCTTGTGGACCGTGAGAGGGAGGTTCCCAAATGTCCCTGTTCAGCAATCGTGTGATCGGCAATGGCGGTCGCGGCACGACCGCAGTTGCCACGGTCTGCCTCGCCACGGGATTGGCGTTGGCTTTGCCCCAGCTCTCAATGGCGGTCGAGGAGGGTGATCTGCCTGAGGAGGTGTTCGAGCCCGTGGACGAGGAGATCCGGATGCTCGAGGCGCCGGAACCGGACGAGCGTCGCGTCTACGTCGCAAGCCAGGACGGTTTCGGGGTCATCAACCGCATCTTTCCGATCGACGGCGACACCGGCCGCCTCCTGGGAATGATCGATGCCGGCAAATTGGCGGACGTCAACCTGACCCGGGCCGGCGACACCATCGTGGTCGGCCAGACACTCTACTCCCGCATCGCGACCGGGGACCGATTCGACTTCGTGGCGATCCATGACCCCAGGACGCTGGAGGTAAGAAAGGAGATCGAGCTCCCGGACGACACCCGTCCGCTCAACATGACGATGCTCAGCATGAGCGGGCTGAGCCTCGACGAGCGGTTCTACCTCTACCACCAGTGGACGCCGAGGATGGGCGTCGGTGTCGTGGATCTCGACCGGGGCGAGTACGTGAACTTCATCGCCGCGCGCGGTTGTCACTACGTCTATCCGTATGGAGAGCGGCGCTTTCTGATGAAGTGCACCGACCGCTCGCTGCTCGATGTTGCCTACGACGAGCAGGGCGAAGCCGTGAGTGAGCGACGGATCGAGGAATTCCGACCGGAGGACACGCACTTCTTCAATATCTCTGCTCACGACCGCCAGGGCGGCAAGCTCTTCTTCGTCTCCTTCGACGGCTCGGCCTTCCCGGTCGACCTGGGCGACGAAGCGCAGGCAGGCGAACCCTGGGATCTGCTTACCGAGGAGGAGCGCGATGCAGGCTGGGCGCCGGGCGGCTGGCAGGTCGCGGCCTACCACCGCGATTCGGAGCGGCTCTTCGTGCTGATGGATCAGCGCGCGCCGTGGACCCACAAGACAGCCAGCCGGTACGTGTACGTGTATGACACGCAGTCCGGCGAGCGTGTTGACGAGATCGCCCTGGGGCGGGCGGTCGACTCACTGGCGCTGAGCCAGGATGAAGAGCCGCTGTTATTCGCGTTGGCCGGCGATACCGCCGAGCTACACATCTATGACGCCAATACCGGTCGCTACAAGGATACTGTCGACGAACTCGGCGCCGGGCCCCTCGTTGTGCTGACGGCGGACTTCTGAGGGTCGACGCGGCAGGAGGGATGTCATGACCGGCATATTCGTTCTCGCGACCCTGGTTCTGGTGCTGAGCATCAGCGTTTTCGGCAAGTTGCATGACCCGCAGGCGTTCGAGGGGGTGGTGTACAACTACCGCTTGTTGCCCGGGTTTCTTGTGAAACCCGTGGCGCGGAGCCTGCCGGGTGTGGAACTGGTTTTGTTGGTGGGGCTACTCCTACCCGCGGCGCGTCCGGTCGCGGCGACCGCTCTGATGGCGTTGCTGGCGATTTACACGGCTGCCATCGGGATACAGCTCGCGCGGGGCCGCCGAGAGATCGACTGCGGCTGTCTGAGTTCGGTGCTTCGAGAGCGGCTGAGCGGTTGGCACGTGGTACGCAATGTTGTGCTGGTTGCGATGGCCGGGGCCGCCGCAGGACTGTGGCCTTTCGGTGCCGTCGTCACCGAGGCGCTTGCCGGTGCCGGGGCGTTCGAGGCTATCGCTGGAGGGGTGGCCGCGCTCTGCGCCGCGCTCCTCTACTTTGCTATGAGCACACTGTCGCTGCAGCCGCGCAGCGTCCTGGATCGAGCGGCTGCAGGGGCCGCGCGCGCAGAAGTACGTTGAGAAAGGGTTACACGTAAAGAAGGAGTGCAGCTCCATGACAGAGGCACTGATTGCGTCGAACCTGTTGCTGTGGCTGATGGTCCTCGGCCTCGCCGGCGTCGTGCTCGCCCTTGCCCGCCAGATCGGCCTTTTGCACGAACGATCGGCGCCTCTGGGGGCGATGATGGTCGATCGCGGCCCGGAGGTGGGGGAACAGGCTCCGGTCTTTCGGGTAACGGACGAGGAGCACCGCGAACTGGTCGTGGGCGGTCGCGCCGACGACGGGCGCGACCGCCTGCTGTTCTTCATGTCGCCCACTTGTCCCATATGCGAAACGTTACTGCCGACGCTCCGGGCCTTCGCGACCCACGAACGGCTGGTTCCGGTTCTCGTGAGTGACGGGACCGCAGAGGAGCACACGTCATTCCTGGGGAAAGGCCTGATTAGGGAACTGTATTACGTGCGGTCGGCGGAGCTCGGAATGCGCTATCAGATCGGCCGCGTACCGTATGCGGTGCTGATCGATCACGAAGGCGTCATTCAGGCGAAGGGACTGGTCAACACCAGGGAACATCTGGAGAGCCTGGTTGAGGCAAGGGATACGAAGACCGCGTCCTTGCAGGAGTACATAAGCCGCCGCCGTGGCGATACACGTGCCGCGCGCGCCGGGCCATAGCCCGCGGGTGTGCAGTTGTCCGGGCGGCTACACACGACCCACACCGCCGGCCAGAGCTAGCGGCCGCACGTTGGTACGAGCTTGAGAGTTTGAGGGAGGTCGCGTCATGTTATTCAAGGGCAAGTTTGATGCGATGGTGGAGTCGCTGACGCGCCGGACGGCCAGGAGGTTGTCGCGGCGCGGTTTTCTGGCGCGGATGGGGTCGCTGTTCGGCGGAGCCGCGCTGTTGCCACTGCTTCCCATGGACCGACGCGCGCACGCGCGCGGCTATGAGTATCGGGAGATGGGCTGGCGGCCGCAGGCAAGGGATCCCCACGCGTGCGACTACTGGCGCCATTGCTCCATCGACGGCAATCTCTGCGACTGTTGTGGCGGAGGGCTCACGGACTGCCCGCCGGGGACGACACTGTCGCCGAGTTCCTGGGTGGCGAGTTGCTTCAATCCCGAAGACGGACACAGTTACATGATTGCCTACCGGGATTGCTGCGGAAAGCAACGGTGTCCGCGTTGTGGCTGCCTCAACACCGAAGGCGAGCTGCCTTTGTACCGACCGGAATGGGCCAATGACATCGTATGGTGTTTCGGGGCCCCCGACAGCACGTATCACTGCACCATATCGCCGATTGTTGGCCGCAACGGCTAGCAGCCTGTCGGATTTGGTCGCGAACACGCCAGGAGGAGGGGGGCGGCATAGCCCCGTGGCGGGCGCCGCCGGGCACATGACGCAACAGGACATGGAGGGGCGTAATGCCTTGGTCGCGTCTGGGCGCTTGGTCAATTATGGCGGCGCTGCTCCCGGGAGGCCCATTGGCCAGTGCGGAGGATCAGCTGGAGGCGGTGGTGGTCGTGGACGCTGACGAAATCGAGGATCCGGCACGAAAGGTATACATGGAAAATTTCCTTTTTCGGCCCGAGGAACTGCGCGTGGGCCCGGGTGAGAAGGTTCAATGGGTGAACCTGGATCGTGTCCAGCACGATGTCGTCGTTTGGCTCAACGGCGGAAAGTCGGTGGCCAGCGAACTCGTCGGCTTCCAGGGAAAAATCACGATTCTGTTCAATGTGCCCGGCACCTATGACTACATCTGCTCTCCACACCCGTTCATGGGGGGGCGAGTTGTGGTCACGGAGTGAGCCCCCGGGGATGGTGGGTTTTCCGTCAGCCGGGCGCCCGGATCGTAGATCGAACGAGGTGCGGTAATGTGGTTCCCGTATTCATTGCCGAGCCGGTGGAGTGTCGAGCAGGGCGGTGAGAACGCGGCCGACGCATTAGCTGATGCCACGCGCCGCGATTTCGTGGTCGGCTTCTACCTGCGGAACCCGGTAACGGGCAAATGGGAGACCGAGATCCTCCTGACGGAGACCCACTGGGAGGTGATCGAAGGCGGGGATAGCGAACATCGTTGGACAGTCGCGTTCGCGCCCAATGCACGTGGCCGGTTGTCGGAGGTGATCTACCAGGGAACCGCAAAGGGACCGGAGCGAATGGTGCGGGCCTGCTCCGGGCACCTGGCGCATCTGCTCGACTTTTGGTCTCTCACTTACGGCAGGGGGCTTGCGGTTGCGGGATTTCGTGTGGCGGACATTCGCCTCGGGGTGCGCTGGCTGGTCTGTCCTCACCGCCCGAGCACGCTGCACTTTGCGTTGCCCGCATACCGCGACGTACCGCCGCAGGGTCATGGCCTGGCGGCGGCCTACCGTGAGGTGCGTAACGCTTCTGGCGCGGCATCGAGGTTGGCGGCGGCGCTTGCGCTCATCGAACAATGGCGGCGGGGATCGGGTGCGTTCGCCGGCTTGCGCCGGCAGGGCCGGGGAGGCCACGCGCCGTCCCGTTCCTCTGCGCAAACGGTGACGCGCGAACATGTGGTGCTTGCGGGACTCCACGAGAGCGAAGAACAATTCGAAGGTGTTCCGTTCCAGGATCTGGTCGAGCGCCTGGAGCCGTGGCGGGTGGAGGGGCAGAACCACCTGCTCGGAAGAGCGGGGCCCAACGAGGCCCAGGACAACGGCAGGGCCGCTGAACTGGCCTCGGTAGCCAACCTGGCCGACCTGGTCCTGCGCGAGATCCTGCTAGAGGAACTCAAGCCTTGGGAGACGAGCGAGCCGAGGGCTGAAGGAGTCGAAGACACAGGTCGTCCGGCTACTGGCACTTCATCTGCGCCCTGACCCACCTGCGGTAACGCCGCGAGAGTTCCCCGACCGCCACATCGTCATACGCTTGAGCCCGGGAACCGCCTCCGGGCCGAGGGTCGCCATCAGCACGTGGACAACAAAGAACACGGTGCCCAGCACACTGACGCCATAGTGGAACAGCGCCAGCGGCCAAAGCTGTTCGAGACCCAGCAGAGCCGGGCCTTCCTCCGGGTACAGGTAGAGCAATCCGCTCAACCCGATCAATGGCAATACCAGGAAAAGCATCCCGGCGTAGGCGATCTGCTGGACCGCGTTGAACCGCCCTCCAGCCTCCTCGCGACGCGGCGCCTGGTCGCCGCGCGCCCCGCCCAGGCCGTGATAAACGAGGTCACGCCGCAGCCTCCCCCAGAAGCCGCGACGGCCGGGTATGTATACGCGCCACCGGCCGGTCGCAATCAGCAAGATCATGAACAGCACCCAGACGATCGCGAACGCGACACCCCCGACCTCATGCAGCGTCACGGACCAGGCGTAATCGATCGGAGTGTCGGCGGTGGCAAAACGCAGGACGGCGCCGGTCACGATCAGGAGGGCAAAAAGCACAGCCGTCGTCCAGTGCCAGAGACGCACCCACGGTGGCACCCGCATGCCGTCCTCATCTTCCGTCAGCACCCCTCCCGCCGTCCTCACGCGCGCTCGTAGCCCGCGCACCAGCGCCGAGAACGCGAGCACTAGACATGGCACGCCGAGCAGCAGGTAAGTCAGCCGGTCGAAAAGCACGTGACGGTTGGCGCCCATCACGTAGCCGTCATCGAGCAACACGGGATTGGTAAAGCCCCAGGGATGTCCATCCTTCTCGGCGTGGTAACGGTACAGCCGCGAGATCAGGATCGACTCCAGCGTATGGCAGGAGACGCAGCCCTGCTCGGCATCATCACCCACGCGAAGGTCGTGGGCCTCGGGATGATCGGTGTCCGTGTGGCAGTCGACACAGCGCGTGTTGTCCATGTGCAGTTCGGTATGGCGCAACCAGGCGTGATCCGCGACCAGACCGGCGTCGGAGGGGTCGGCCAGGGGGCCTACAGCGTCCTGCGTGTGGCAGTTCAGGCACGGAACATTGTTATCCTGCAGGATAACCCTCGGAGTCGCCAAGCGGGCCGTGGCCCGAAAATAATGAGGATCGTGGCACCCCTCGCAGGTGAACGCCTGGGGATGCTCGGTGTAGTGAACGGTCTCCCTGAACTGCTCCTCCATGCGCGGGAAGTCATACGTCTCCGACTCCTGCGCGTCATCGAGATCATCGCGGGGATGGCAGCCCATGCATCCGAGCATCTCGGCCTCGGTATGCGGAAAGCTGTCCACACCTTCGACGTGGCACTCGAGGCATGGGACGTCCCCGTGATCGGCGCCGCGAAAGCGGTCCATGCGGATGCTGAGATCGCGAACTTCACCCGTCACCGGATCGACGGCGTGCCGGGCCGCCCCCCCGTGGCATGCCGTGCAGGTGAGGGTGCCGCCCCTGTCCCGACCGACGGCGTCAGCGCCCGCTCCGGTCGTGACGGTTGTCAGTGCGGTCGCCAGGGCAATGAGGTGGATGAGACGCCGCATCATCTTCACGCCCCCCGGCGCCGGCCAAATGAGTCGTGCTGTTACTGCTCCATCCCTGGGGCGGCATGGCCCGGCCCGTCCTGGACCGCGCGCCCGGCGTCCGTCAGCCAGACGCCGGAGCGCCCCAATTTCCAGCGGACGAAGTTGCGAGCCTTGAGAAAACCAAGCCGGCTCCGAATCGACCCTTCACCCACATTGATGCCGCGCGCGCGGAGACGGTGAACCAGCGGTCGCCGCCCCACCCCTTGGCCCTGTCGATTCGCGTGCGCGACGGCTTCGAGTATTGCGCGGTCCGTCCGCGAGAGATCCGATGCCAATGGACGGCCGGCGGGAGAGTTCGTTCGTGCGTCTGCGCCATCCGGGCGGATGTCATTCCATTCAGACGAATTCGAAGGGAAACCCGCCCAACGCCGTATATCGGGGGGCAGGACATCCACTGTCAGCGTCCCCGCCCCAATCGCAACCATGTAGTCGATGCAGTGGCGAAACTCACGGACGTTTCCGGGCCAGGGGTATCGCATTAGGTAAGCGAGCACGTCCTCGGGAAGCTGCCGGGAGACGCCCGCCTGGTTCAGGAAGTACTCCAACAGCAAAGGGATATCCTCGGGGCGCTCGCGGAGGGGCGGGATATGAATCGGGATTACACAGAGCCTGTGATAGAGTTCGCGCCGGAATTCACCTTTTTCGACCAACGCTTCGAGCCGTGTCGAGGAAGCGGCGACGAACCGGACGTCGACGGATACAGACCTGTGATCTCCCACGCGCACGATTTCGCCGTTCTCCACGGCGCGCAGCAGAGCAAGCTGCCCGCGAAGAGGCATGTCCGATATCTCGTCGAGGAAGAGCGTCCCGCCGTTCGCCCGTTCGAGGAACCCCGGCTGCCCGCTCTTGCGGGCACCGGTGAAGGCGCCGTCGACGTGGCCGAAGAATTCGTTCTCTATCAGGGATTCGGGAATCGCCGCGCAATTTATTGCCAGAAACGGTTTCGCGGAGCGCTCGGAGGAGGTGTGTATGGCCTTGGCGAAGAGCTCTTTCCCGGTACCGGACTCTCCAATCAGCAATACCGGCGAGTTATTTCTGCTGAGCCGCAGCACAAGCAACTTCAGCTGCCTGATTGCTTCGTTCCGGGTGACGATTTCCGCGAGCTCGCCGATGTCCCTGACTGACGAAGAGGTATCCATGGTGGATCGGCGCTCTCCGCAAGAGGATGACCGGGAAACCGTATGCTTCAGGCGGATGTATCCGTCGCGTCTGGACGCCTTCATGGGGATCACCCTGCCTTGCCGGCGGCGCAACCACTGGGCGCTGCCGTGTTGCCTACCGCCCCTCGGTCAAGTCTAGCAGTACCCTGTGGGCCTACAAACACAGGTCCGGAAAAATGAGACGCCTGTCGGGAACTCCTGAGCCTGACCCCGAATTCCGGACCGCTCAGAAGTAGAAAACCCGGTTCGGGAGGCGATAATTCCCGCGTTGCAACTGTGCTTCGGTAATTCGTGCATCCACGACTTCCCGCGTCAGTCCGGGTAACTCGACCTGAACAGGTCTTCGTGTTTTCTGCTGAACGACGCTGCCCGGTTGATAGCCTTGCCGCCGTGAACGACATCTCTGACTTGGAGACTTAGGAGACCACAGCCTCGGAGCTCGGCTCTCAACTGCCAGGTTGAAGAGAGCCGGTTCCCGCGTGTTTCTCTGGAGTTGGAGGCGGATGCGGATACCCCAGAGCTCCTGCAGCTTCAGAGGCGGCTTTGGACCAATGAGGTGACCCTTGTTGCACGGCATGCGCTGCGGGGTGACGTTGGGTTGTTGGTTGGCGGTACTCATGGCTGTTACTCCACTCAGGGTGGGAAGAGAAGCATTGGCCAGGAGGGGCTTTGGCTTCCCCCTGCGGCAGGAGCGCGGAGCAGCTGCGCCGACACGCAGTACCGATATGCCATTCCCGAATCATGAGGCTGCTGCGCTTGCCCGGGCCAGTGCCACGGAGTTGAGCCGCCTTCTGGCGCAGCGACCGGAGTCGGACAGGGCTCGCATCCAGCTCGATGGGACGGACCTGGTTCTGCCGCGGCAAGCACTGGCGCTGGTGCGTGAGCTGCGTGCAGAGATGGCTCAGGGCAATGCGGTGACCATCGTGCCGACGCATGCGGAGCTCACGACCCAGGAGGCGGAGAACATCCTCAACGTCTCCCGCCCCCATTTCATCAAGCTTGTGGAGCAGGGCGGAAATCCGTTCTCCAGGGCAGGAACCCGTCGCCGGATCCGGTACCAGGACCTACTCGCGTACAAGGCTGAGCGTGACCCGGCCGGCCAGGAGGCCCTGGACGCGCTGACGGAGCAGGCGCAGGATCTGGACATGGGGTATTGAAGTGCGCGTTGTTGTCGTCTACATGGCATATCCGATCCCCCAGTCCAATACACGTCACTTATGTCGAGCCGTGTCCGGCTTTAACAATGGCTTGGGGTTCTGCTGATGTGCCCCAGGTTCTGCCCTGGCTGCGCTGCCATCTCACACCTCAACCGCCGCATGCGGATCGAATGCAGGGTTGAGTTCGACCCCGACGTACCCGCGGGGATTGCACACTACACGGGTCTCCCCCGATGTGGTCGTCATGCGACGTGTGCACGTGCCCGTGCACCCAGAGCACCGGGCGGCTTGCCCGGATCTGCTCCTCGAGATCCGAACCGAACGCAAACGAGAGCAACGATCCGTTCGGACCTTCCGGGAGCCGCGGCGCGTGGTGCGTCACAACGACGGGCTTCAGCCCCAGGCGGTTGGCTGATTCGACTTCGCGGAAGATGAAGTCCCGCGACTTGCCATGCAGTGCGCGCGCGTCGTGCGGCGAGAACCTGCGAGCGTACGGCGCGCGCGGCGTGCCGGTTGGAATCCGGCGAACGTCATTCAGCTTCCACTTCGCATCGAACATCGCGACTTCATTCCGCGATCGAAGTCGGACTAGATGTGATCTCTCAGTAGGTTGTTCATTCGGAGCCTACCCGGAAGACTGGGGGTGTGAACCAAACCAACCCTCCAGGAGGTCCGAATGAACAGTCATAAGAATGCCCGTCTGACGCCCCACGGTCGAGCCTTGCTGGTGCGCCGAATCCTCGAGCATGGTTTGCGGCCCGCCA
>SLSJ01000148.1 GCA_007130525.1 Ectothiorhodospiraceae bacterium
AAGACGGCGAAGGCGTAGCTGACACTACGTCGAGCCGGCTGCAGGGAGTACGCCCCGTCACAGCGAGCAGATCGGCGTGCGTAGTAGAAGGGCGGTGAGATATGCGGGCTAGAGGTCCTGCGCCACCGGCCCGGTAACTCGAGCTGCCGAACCGGCACCGCGCTTTGCCAGCGCTGCCAGAATAGACGCGAGCGCGAGCCATCATCGGCCTCAGGGTAGCCGGGGAACATGCGAACAGCGAATAACCCGGCGTTTCCCTATGGGCGGCCAACTTCTTCGGCGGCCTCGGCGCCCTCTTTCTCCGGGGGCTGCAGGTCGAACTTGCTGACGCCAAGCGCCAGCGCCGAGGAGCTGGCAACGTAGATCGATGAGTAGGTACCCACCAGAACACCGAGCAGCAGGGTCAGGGCGAACCCGGAAATCAACTCACCGCCGAGCAGGTACAGGGACATGACCACCAGCAGGGTGGTGAACGAGGTGATGATCGTCCGTGACAGGGTCTGGTTGATGGAGGCATTCATGACCTCCTCGGTGGTCCCCTTTCGCATGACGATGAAGTTCTCCCGAATGCGGTCGAAGACCACGATGGTGTCGTTCAGGGAATACCCGATCACCGCCAGCAGAGCCGCAAGCACCGTGAGGTCAAAGGAAACCTGGAACAACGCCAGAATGCCCACGATCAGCGTGATGTCGTGCACCAGCGCCGCCACCGAACCGGCGGCGAAACGGTACTCGAAGCGAAAGGCCACATACACGAGGATTCCGCCCAGGGCGTAGAGCATGGCGAGCATGCCGTCCTGGGTCAGCTCCTCGCCCACCTGCGGACCGACAAACTCCACCCTTCGCAGATCCACCGTCGGATCGTGCTCCCGGAGTGCAGAAATCACCTGGTTGCTGAGTTCGGCCGCTTCAACGCCCTCCTCGCTCGCAAGCCGTATCATGACTTCCCGGGCGCTGCCGAAGTGCTGCACGATCGCGTCATCGAACCCGCCGGCCTCAAGTGCTCCGCGTACCTCACCCAGATCCACGGCCTGCTCGTAGCCCGCCTCGACCACGGTGCCACCGGTGAAATCGATACCAAGGTTGAGTCCGCGCACCGCGATCGCGCCGATGGCGATGGACAGCAGCACAAGCGAGACCACGAAGGCCAGGCGTCGCTTGCCCATGAACTCGAATTGAGGATCTTTCTTGAACAGCCACATGAAATAGTCCGCCTCGCTGGCCTGCCCCGTCAGATGGGCAGCCGATGGAGCCTGCGACGGCCCCCGTAAACCAGATTAACCACCGCTCGGGTACCCACCAGCGCCGTGAACATGGAGGTCACGATTCCTATGGAGAGTGTCACGGCGAAACCCTGGATGGGGCCAGTCCCAAACATGAACAGCACCACCGCTGCAATGAGCGTCGTTATGTTGGCGTCCGCAATGGTCGACAGGGCCTTGGCATAGCCGGCATGAATAGCGTTCTGGGGTGACATCCCGGCATGTAATTCCTCACGGATACGCTGGAATATCAGCACGTTGGCATCCACCGCCATACCCACCGTAAGCACGATGCCGGCAATGCCCGGCAGGGTCAGGGTGGCCTGCAGCATGGACAGCACAGCAACGATGAACACCAGGTTGAGCACCAATGCCATGTTGGCGATCAGGCCGAACACCTTGTAGTAGAACGCCATGAACAGCACCACCAGCACGAAACCGATGACCACCGCCATCACGCCCTGCTCGATGTTCTCCTGGCCGAGACTCGGGCCCACCGTGCGTTCCTCGATGATGTCTATGGGCGCGCTCAGGGAGCCGGCGCGTAACAGCAGGGCCAGGTTCCTGGCCTCTGTGGTGCTGTCCAGACCGGTGATCCGGAACTGGCTGTGCAGCGGTTCCCGGATCGTTGCGATATTGATCACCTCCCTGTCGGTGACCCGCACCCGCTCCTCTTCGTCATTCTTCAACTGGGTTTCCATGCGGCTTTCTATGAAGACAACCGCCATGGGCCGGCCCACGTTCTCGCGCGTAGCGCGATTGAACATGGTCCCGCCGTCGGAACTCAGGCGTATGTTCACCTGTGGTCCGCCGGTCTCCTGGTCAATACCGGACGCAGCGCTGGTGATGAAATCACCGGTGAGCATGACTTCCCGTTCGAGCAGCACGTAGCGCCCGTCACGGTCCCGCTCGCGTTCGGCGCCCGGCGGAACCGGATCGTCCTCGCGCCCGCCATAGTCCCTGTTGTCCCGATGCACCATGCGGAACTCGAGCGTCGCGGTAGCACCGATGATTTCCTTGGCGCGGGCGGTATCCTGCACACCCGGCAACTGGACCACGATGCGATCGGCGCCATGCCTTTGAATCACCGGCTCGGCCACGCCCAGTTCGTCGACACGATTACGGAGGGTGGTGATGTTCTGCTGCAGGGCCGCAACCCGGATCTCCTGCATCACCTCATCCGGTATTTCCGCAATCATCCAGAACTGATCATCGCGCTCTTCCTGACTGAACGAGAGTTCATTGCGGTATTGCGGGCGAAGCAGATCCAGCGCCTGTTCGCGCTCCGGCGCGTTACGGAAGCGGGCCACCAGGCGACCCTCTTCCACCTCGACCGCACCGTACCGGATGCGCTCGCGACGCATCTGGGTACGGAAATCATTCTGGTAGCGCTCCAGGGTCTGGCTGACCGAGGCATCCAGATCCACCTGCATCAGGAAATGCACGCCGCCACGCAGGTCCAGCCCCAGGTACATGGGTTCGGCGTTGATCTTCCTCAACCAATCGGGCGTAGCCGGCGCCAGATGCAGGGCGACCGTGTGCGCCGGACCCAGCTCGTCACGCAGAAGGTCGGCCGCGCGCACCTGATCGTCATCACTGGTCAGACGAATGAGCAGCCGCTCGTCGGCAATCTCCGGGGAATGAAACGCGATCCCCTCCTTTTCCAGCAAATGCTGCGCACGCTCCTGGACCTGCTCCAGGACCTCTCCGCCACGATTGCTGGTGATCTGGACCGCGGGATCTTCGCCATAAATGTTCGGCAAGGCATAAAGCACGCCCACCACGATGGCCACGATCAGGACCAGGTATTTCCAGGGGGAATTACGATTCATCGACTCAAAATACTCCGACCAGCTGACCGGCGCCTTGCCTCTATGGCCCCGGCGGCTGGTTCCTCACCAGATATGGGGACGAAGGTTCATCACCGCAACCACGATCGCCAAACTACCCGGCCTTCTTGCCTCCGCCTTCGGCAGCCACATCCTTACCCTTGATCGTGCCCTTCGGGACCACCTGGGAAACGGCGTTCTTCTGCACCCTTACAGTGGTGTTCTCCGCGATTTCCACGGTAGCGAACGTCTCGCCCACATCTGTGATACGTCCCAGCAACCCCCCTTGCGTGATGATCTCGTCACCCTTGGCGAGTTCGGCGACCAGTTTCTTGTGCTCCTTGGCCCGCTTCGCCTGGGGGCGGATAAGCAGAAAATAGAAAATGAGTATCAGGGCGAGGGGGAAGATCAGCGCACCCCAGCCAGCCCCTGCCGGCTCACCGGTCTGAGCAAGAGCGGCGGATATAAAGAAGTCCATGGGTTGTCCTCTGCTGTTACTGAGCGAAAACGGGAAAAGACAATGCCCGCAGCAGCACGCGGACGTCAAGGACGTCCGGCTGCCCGAGCAAGTCGCGCATTATGGCACAGCTCGGCTGGCGAGCGGGCCCCAACCATGAATCAATCCACGCCCTCCCGCAAGCGGGCATGGAAGTCGGAGACAAATGCGTCCAGTCGTCGAGCCGTGATCGCCTCGCGCAGTCCGGCCATGAGGCGCTGGTAATGATGCAGATTGTGAATGGTGGCGAGCCTCGGCCCAAGCATTTCGTTGCACTTGTCCAGATGCTTGAGGTAGGCGCGGCTGTAGTGTCGGCAGGTGTAACAGCGGCAGTCGTCCTCCACCGGCCGAATGTCCTTCGCAAAACGACTGTTACGGATTCTGAGCATGCCGCCCCGGGTGAACAGGTAGCCGTTGCGGGCATTGCGTGTGGGCATCACGCAGTCAAACATATCCACACCACGCCGCACCGCGTCGACGATATCCTGCGGGCGACCCACCCCCATCAGGTAGCGGGGCGCATCGGTTGGCATACGGGCCTGCAGAAATTCCAGCACCGCATTACGCTCATGCTCCGGCTCCCCCACTGCCAGGCCGCCGATGGCGAAACCGTCGAACCCGATCGACGCGAGACCGCGCAGCGAGTCACCCCGTAGTGCGGGGTACACCCCACCCTGAACGATGCCGAAAAGAGCTGAGCGGTTGTCGCCGTGGGCAACGCGGCTGCGCTCCGCCCAGCGCAGGGAAAGCTGCATGGACTGCCTGGCCTCGTCCTCGGTGGCCGGATAGGGCGTGCATTCATCGAAGACCATGACAATGTCGGCACCCAGAGCGCGCTGCACCGCCATGGACTCCTCCGGCCCCATGAAAACGCGCGCGCCATCCACTGGAGAGCGAAACGTGACCCCGCATTCCTCGATCCGTCGCAGTTCACCGAGACTGTAGACCTGAAATCCACCGGAATCGGTCAGGATCGGACCGTGCCACTGCATGAAATCGTGGAGATCGCCATGGGCCCCGATGACCTCCGTACCGGGGCGCAACATCAGGTGAAAGGTATTGCCCAACACTATCTCGGCGCCGCTTTCACGCAATTCTTCCGGACTTAGTGTCTTCACCGTACCGTAGGTTCCCACGGGCATGAACGCGGGCGTCTCGACCGTGCCACGCGGAAAATGCAGGCGGCCCCGCCGCGCCGCTCCGTCGCTTGCCGCGAGTTCAAACCGCATCATGCTCATGAGCCCGCCTCCGGGACGGCATGGGCACAGGGGCGCTCGAGAAACATTGCGTCTCCGTAACTGTAGAAACGGTAGCGCTGCTCCACCGCATGACGGTAGGCACGCAATGTCTGTTCAAAGCCCGCGAACGCGCAGACCAGCATGAGCAGTGTGGATTCGGGCAGGTGGAAGTTGGTGATGATGGAATCCACGGCGCGAAACCTGTAACCGGGGGTAATGAACAGCCGGGTTTCACCCCGGAAGGGTCGTATCCGTCCACCGGCGGCCGCCGTTTCCAGGCTGCGCACGCAGGTGGTTCCCACGGCGATTACTCGCCCGCCCCGCCCGCGGGCGGCCCGGATGCGGGCACAGGTTTCCGCGCTCACCTCGGCCAGTTCCGTATGCATCACGTGCGAGTGCGGATCCTCCACCCGCACCGGCTGGAATGTTCCGGCGCCGACGTGCAACGTCACGGACGCAGTCTGCACGCCCTTGTCGCGGATCCGTTGCATGATGTCACGGTCGAAATGCAGCCCCGCTGTGGGCGCCGCCACCGCCCCGGGCACACGCGCGAACACGGTCTGGTAACGGTCCCGATCCTGCTGGGTGTCCGGGCGCCGGATATACGGCGGCAGGGGCATGTGGCCGTAACGCTCAAGCAGTTCCAGTACCGGCCCATGAAACCGCAGCCGGAACAGATCGCCGTCACGGCCTTCCACGGTTGCGTCCAGGTGCCCCTCCAGACGCAGCACGGTGCCCGGCGGCGGCGACTTGCTTGCGCGCACATGGGCCAGCACATGTTCACCATCGATAATCCGCTCCACCAGCACTTCCACGCGCCCCCCGGACAGGGCCTTGTGGCCATGCAGTCGGGCCGGTATCACCCGGGTATCGTTGAACACGAGCAGATCGCCGGCGCGCAGCAGCCCGGGCAGATCCCGGAACTGTCTGTCCGCCAGCGCCCCGGTACGACCGTCGAGGCAGAGCAATCTCGACGCGCTGCGCTCCGCCAGGGGCGCCTGCGCGATCAGTTCCGCCGGCAGCCGGTAGCTGAAGTCACTGGTCCGCATGGCGCGCGATAGTAGCAGGAAGCCGCAACCGCGGCGAATGCAACGCCGTGGTTGGCGCAGGGCATCGCCACTCGTATACTCGCGCATGCTAACCTCCTTGGGGCTGGCATGCCGGGATGGCGGAACTGGTAGACGCGCCGGACTCAAAATCCGGTTCCCGAAAGGGAGTGCGAGTTCGATTCTCGCTCCCGGCACCACATGTCTCTCCACCAGTCGGTCGGCCACCATCGAGTACGCAGCCGGCGGCGCGCTCCGGAGACCGTTGTGAACAGCGACAGCCAGCGCCGCGCCGCCATTCGGGTGACCCTGTGCGCCGCCGTGGTGGTTGCCCTGGCCATGGGCATCCGGCATTCCTTCGGCCTGTTCATGCACGAAGGCAGCGTCGCCCTCGGCGACAGCCGCACCGCCTTTTCCCTGGCGATCGCCCTGCAGAATCTCCTTTGGGGGCTGATGCAACCGGGCGTAGGCATGCTGGCGGACCGCTTTGGCCAACGCCTGATCGCAGTCGGCGGCGGCCTGCTCTATGTCGGCGGCCTGACGGTCGCCGCCGCATTCGCGGGTGCCGTCGCCATCAACCTCGGGCTGGGTTTGCTGGTGGGGCTCGGGCTGAGCGCCACGGCCTTCGTCGTCGCCCTGGGTGCGGTGGCCCGGATCGTACCCGTATCCCGTCGCGGCCTCGCCTTCGGCCTGGTAACCGCGGCCGGTTCATTCGGCATGTTCGGCATGGTACCTGTCGCCCAGGCCCTGCTCTCCGTCGGGGACTGGAGGAGCGCACTGTTCCTGCTTGCCGGGCTTGCCATGGTCATTTCCCTCGTGGCCCTGGGCTTTCCCGGCCCGCCCCGGCGGAACGCGGCGGTACCCGGCCTGCGGCTGGGGGAGGCATTGCGGCAGGCAGCATCACATCGGGGCTACTGGCTGCTCAACGGGGGCTTCTTCGTGTGCGGCTTTCACGTCGCCTTCATAGCCACCCACCTGCCCGCCTTCCTGCAGGACAGCGGCCTGACCACCGCTACCGCCACTGCCGCGCTGGCCCTTATCGGCCTCTTCAACATGGTCGGCTCCCTCGCATTCGGCATGCTGGGGGACCGCGTCAGCAAGCCACGCCTGCTGAGCAGTCTGTACGCCGCCCGTGTGCTGGTGATCGTGGTCTTCCTGCTGGTGCCTCTGACCACCGTCAACACGCTGCTGTTTGCCGCCGTGATCGGTTTCCTGTGGCTCGGGACCATCCCCCTGACCAGCGGCCTGGTGGCACAGATCTTCGGACCCGCATACATGGGCACCCTGTTCGGCATTGTCTTTCTGAGTCATCAACTCGGCAGCTTCAGCGGGGCCTGGTTGGGGGGCTTCGCCTTCGACCTCACCGGCAGTTACGATGCGGTCTGGTTGCTGGCGATCGCGCTTGGTGTCCTTGCCACACTGCTGCACCTGCCCATCTCGGACCGTCCCGTGCGCGGGCTCCACCCGGCGGCGTGAGACATTTTGGCGCGGGCGGCCCGCATCCACGAACGCGGACCCGGACCGGGGTTACGGCTATTTCCTCCGTCGCTTGACGTGAGACATCAGGCGGCGGCGTTTTTCCCGCTGCCGCGGCGTCAGGGTGTTGCGCTTGCCCGCGTACGGGTTGCTCGTGGTGCGGAACTCCAGGCGTATGGGCGTACCCTGCAGGTCCAGTTCGCGACGGAATGTATTCACCAGGTAACGCCTGTAGGGTCTCGGTACCCGTTCCGCCTGATTGCCGTGAATTACGATCAGCGGTGGATTGCGTCCGCCCTGGTGGGCATAGCGCAGCTTGATGCGCCGCCCGCTGACCGTCGGAGGCGGATGACTCTCGACGGCGTCCTCGAGAATGCGGGTCAACCGACCTGTGGAAAGATCACGCAGCGCAGCCTCGTAAGCGATGTTGACCGACTTGAGCAGCAGACCCACGCCGCTGCCATGCAGCGCGGAGATGAAATGGGTGCGGGCGAAATCCAGGAATGGCAGTTTCACGCCCAGCAGGCGGCGGACATTGTCCCGCTCATGCGCATCCATGCCATCCCATTTGTTCACCGCCAGCACCAGGCCGCGACCGGCATCCATAATGTGACCGACCAGGTGGGCGTCCTGTTCCGACACGCCCTCCCTCGCATCCAGCACCATGACAACCACATGCGCCGCCTCGATGGCCTGCAGTGTCTTTATGATGCTGAACTTTTCCACGGCTTCCAGGACCCGCGCGCGACGCCGGACACCGGCGGTATCAATCAGCGTGTAGCGCCGGCCATCTTTCTCGAATGGCACGAAAATACTGTCGCGGGTGGTTCCGGGCCGGTCGTACACCACGACCCGCTCCTCACCCAGCATGCGGTTGATCAGCGTCGACTTGCCCACGTTGGGCCGACCCACGACGGCCACCCGGATACCACCGTCCTCCTCATCGGGAATCCGATCCTCGGCATGGTCGGTGACCCGTGGAAACCTCGCGAAAACCTCGGTCATCAGGCGCTCGACGCCACGCCCGTGTATGGCGGCGATGGCGTGGGGCTCACCCAGGCCCATGGCGTGAAACTCCGCGACTGCGACACGATGATCGACGCCGTCGGTCTTGTTTACCGCCAGCAGCACCGGTTTGCCGAGACGGCGCAAGCGATCGGCGATGATCTGGTCGGCGGCAGTCATGCCGCTGCGACCATCCACCAGCAGCACCACCGCATCGGCCTCGCCAATGGCGGCCATGGCCTGCTGCTCCATGGCGACCTCGACTCCGTCCCGGTCATCTCCCAGACCGCCGGTATCCACGACCATGTACTCGCGGGCGCCGACACGCCCTCGGCCGTACTGACGGTCGCGGGTCAGCCCCGGAAAATCCGCGACCAGAGCGTCCCGGGTCCGGGTCAGATAATTGAACAGGGTGGACTTGCCCACATTGGGTCGGCCCACGAGCGCGATGACTGGTTGCATGGCCTCTATCGACTGAAATCAGTTGCTTGCGAGGGCCGCGATCATAGCAGAATCGCGCGCACGACTGCCGCAAAGGCTCAGGATGACACTGCCGCCACCCTGGGGGCCCCAAGCGCTGCCTGCAGCAGTTCACGCGTATATGCCTGCTTCGGTCGCCCGAAAACCTGGTCCGCATCCCCCCCCTCGACAACCACGCCGTCACGCATGACCAGGATGTCGTGACTCAGAGCCCGGACCACCGTGAGATCGTGGCTGATGAACAGGTACGCCAGTTGGTGCCGACGTTGCAGATCGCGGAGCAGTTCCACCAGTTGTGCCTGCACCGAGCGGTCCAGCGCCGACGTGGGTTCGTCCAGCACGATAAGCCGGGGTTTGAGCACCAGCGCCCGCGCCAGGGCAACCCGTTGCCGCTGACCGCCGGACAGCTCATGGGGGAAACGCTCCATCAGCGCGCCTGCCAGACCCACCTCGCGCAGAGCGTCGCCGATTGCGGCCTTGCGCGCTTCAGCCGTCATACGCGGGTGGTGGACCTCCAGACCCTCCGCAACGATCTGCTCAACCGACATTCGCGGACTGAGACTGCTGAAAGGGTCCTGGAAGACGATCTGCATGTCGGTGCGGCGGGCACGCAGCTTCGACGGTGCGGTCCTGCTGATGTCCTGCCCGAGGAACACGATGCGACCAACGCTGCTTTGCAGCCGCAAGAGCGCGAGCGCCAGCGTGGTCTTGCCGGAACCGCTCTCGCCGACAATGCCGACGGTACGCCCCGGGGTGACCTGTACCGTTACCCCGTCAACGGCGCGGACATGGTCGCGGACGCGCCGCAGCAGTCCGCCACGAATCGGAAAGTGCACCTTGATGCCAGTGGCAGCCAGTACGGGCTCGCCACCGGCGGGTGCCGGGTGCGGGTGTCCCGATGGTTCGGCCTCTATCAACTGCCTGGTATATGCGTGCGCGGGCTGCTTAAGCACGCGATCGGCGGCTCCGTCCTCGACAACCACGCCGTCGCGCATGACACAGATGCGGTCGGCCATTCGCCGAACCACGTTGAGGTCGTGACTGATCAGCAGCAGCCCCATGTGGAAGCGCGCCTGCAAGTCCCGGATGAGATCCAGGATCTGCGCCTGAACGGTCACATCGAGCGCGGTGGTCGGTTCATCGGCTATCAGCAGTTCCGGGTCGTTGGCCAATGCCATGGCGATCATCACCCGTTGCCGCTGGCCGCCGGAGAGTTCGTGGGGGTAGGACTTGAGGCGGCGCACGGGGTCGGGCAGCCGGACCAGGTCCAGCAGTTCGAGTATACGCACCCGCGCCTTGTCGCCGACCAGGCCGCCGTGGATGCGCAGGGTTTCGCCGATCTGCTTTTCCACCGTGTGCAGCGGATTCAGCGACGTCATCGGCTCCTGGAACACGGTACCGATGCGACCACCGCGAACACTGCGTATCAGCGGGCCGGGCGCGCCCATCAGTTCCTCGCCGCGAAAGCGGATGCTGCCGGCCGGATGACTGGCCCGTGGATAGGGCAACAGTTGCAGCACCGACATGGCGGACACGGATTTGCCGGATCCGCTTTCTCCCACCAGCGCCAGGGTTTCGCCATCCCGCACCTGCCAGGACACGCCGCGTACGGCCGGCACCTCTCCCGCCTCGGTGTGGAAGGTCACGTGCAGGTCATGCACGTCAAGCAGCGGCTCGCTCATGTCGCCTGGCTCCCGAAGGTCTTGCGTGGATCAAAGGCGTCCCGGACTGCCTCGCCGATGAAGATCAGCAATGTCAGCATCACCGCCAGCACCAGGAACACCGTAATGCCAAGCCATGGCGCGTGAAGATTGGCCTTGGCCTGGGCCAGCAGCTCGCCCAGGGATGCAGACCCCGGCGGCAGGCCGAAGCCGAGGAAGTCGAGGGCGGTCAGCGTGGTGATGGAGCCGCTGAGGATGAACGGCACGAAGGTGAGGGTGGCGACCATGGCATTGGGCAGCACATGGCGGAACATGATTACCCGGTCCGGCACGCCCAGCGCCCGGGCCGCGCGCACGTAGTCGAGATTGCGGACCTTGAGGAACTCCGCCCGCACCACGGCCACCAGCGATGTCCACGAGAACAACAGCATGATGAGCAGCAGCCAGGCGAAGCTCGGCTCCACGAAACTGGCCATGATGATCAAGAGGTAGAGCACGGGAAGGCCGTTCCAGATCTCGATGAAGCGCTGGAACAGCAGATCCAGCCAGCCGCCGAAATAGCCCTGCACGGCGCCGGCGATGATACCGATAATGGAACTCGCAACGGTCAGGGCCAGCCCGAAAAGCACGGAAATGCGGAACCCGTATATGAGCCGGGCGACCACATCGCGAGCCTGATCATCGGTGCCCAGCCAGTGTTCTTTGGACGGCGGTGCCGGTGCAGGTACGTCGAGGTTGTAATTGACCGTGCGGTAGTCGTAACGGATCAGTGGCCAGACGATCCATCCCTTCTCTTCGATCAGTTCCTGCACGAACGGATCGCGGTAATCGGTGGTGGTGGGGAAATCGCCACCGAAGGTTGTTTCGGGATACTCCTGCACGATGGGGAAATACCAGTCACCGTCATAACTCACCAGGATGGGCCGGTCGTTGGCCAGGAAATCGGCGAACAGACTGACACTGAACAGCGCCAGGAATATCCACAGCGACCACCAGCCCCGTCGGTTGTTGCGGAACTGCTGCCAGCGACGGCGGTTCATGGGGCTCAGGGAAGGACGCATGGTTCAGCCCTCCCTCTTCTCGAAATCGATGCGCGGATCGATGGCCACGTACATGAGATCGCCGATCAGGTTCAGGAAAAGGCCCAACACGGTGAGTATGAACAGCGTACCGAACACCACCGGATAATCGCGGTTGATCACCGCCTCGAAACCAAGGAGTCCCAGACCGTCGAGCGAGAAGATCACCTCGATCAGCAGCGCGCCCGTGAACAGGATGCCGAGAAACGCGGCCGGAAAACCGGCAATCACCACCAGCATGGCGTTGCGGAACACATGTCCATAGAGCACCTTGTTCTCGGTCGCGCCCTTGGCCCGCGCAGTCATGACGTACTGCTTGTTGATCTCTTCCAGGAACGAGTTCTTGGTGAGCATGCTCAGGCCGGCGAAGCCGCCGATGACCAGCGACACCACCGGCAGGGCGATGTGCCAGAAGTAGTCGACGATTCGCATGGGCCAGGACAATTCATCCCAGTTCTCCGAAACCAGGCCACGCAACGGAAACAGATCAAGGAAACTACCGCCGGCGAACACCACGATGAGCAGGATCGCGAACAGGAAGCTCGGAACCGCATAGCCCACGAACACCACCGCCGAGGTCCAGAAATCAAAGCGGCTGCCATCGTGAACCGCCTTGCGGATTCCAAGCGGAATCGAGATCAGGTAGACCAGCACCGTGGTCCACAGCCCAAGCGATATGGAAACCGGCAGCTTGTCGACAATCAGCTGAAGCACGCTGCGGCTCTGGTAGAAGCTCTCGCCGAAATCCAGGCGCATGTAGTTCCAGAGCATCATCAGGAAGCGCTGGTGGGCCGGCTGATCGAAACCGTACATGCGCTCAAGTTCCTCGATCAGGTCCGGCGGCAATCCACGGCCCCCGCGGTAGGACTCGTCGCCACGCGCTTCCAGATACTGCGCCGCCGCCCCGCCCACATCACCTGCCGCAGTGCCCGTGATCCTTGCCGTGCCATCCACGCCGTGGCCCTGGATCTGGGCGATGGCGCGATCGACCGGTCCGCCGGGCGCGACCTGCACGATGGCGAAGTTGACCAGCATGATGCCCA
>SLSJ01000199.1 GCA_007130525.1 Ectothiorhodospiraceae bacterium
CGGCATCGTGCAGCAGCGGAGCAAGGGGGAAGACACCGGGGCGACAGGCTGCGAACAGCCCCGGATCGTAGACGCCGATTCCGCTGAATGTGTAGCGTGGCCCCCGCTTTCCGACCGCACCTGCGGCCAACGCGAAGTCGCCGTCCGGGTTGTGCGGGGGATTGGGGACCAGGACCAAGTGGGCCAGGCCAGGGAATGCGACCCGGCGAAGCGTCGACAGCTCGAAATCGGTCCAGATATCAGCGTTGACGACCATAAACGGGGCATCACCGAGCAGCGGCAGGGCGCGGTATATACCGCCTCCCGTCTCCAGGCCGCGAACCCCCTCCGGGGAATAGGTGATGCGTAGCCCCCATCGCTCCCCGCTACCCAGGGAGCGCTCGATCTGCTCACCCAGCCAGGCATGATTGACCACCACATCGGTGAACCCTGCCGCCGCCAGTCGCAACAGGTGCCACTCGATAAGGGGTCGACCGGCCACCGCGAGCAGAGGCTTGGGGGTGGTGTCGGTGAGGGGCCGCATGCGCTCGCCCCGACCGGCGGCAAGAATCATCGCCTTCACCCGCAACCTCCGACGTGTGAGGTGTCATGCCAGTCGTTGACGCGCTGCGCCAGCGGCGCGAGCTGCGGGTCGGTGGCGGCCGCCTCCTCGAGGTAGCGGAGGAAGCGCGGTGCGTCGTGGAGATACCGCGGTTTGCCGTCGCGGTATCGGATACGGGCGAAGATGCCCAACACCTTGAGGTGGCGCTGCACACCCATCCAGGCACAATCGGTGAGAAAGCGCGATTCGCTGTCCGGTACCGGGATGCCTGCGGCGCCGGCACGCTGCCAGTAACGCCCGAGCCACGCCTCGACGCGCTCACCCGGCCAGCTGACGAAGGCGTCGCGGAACAGGCAGGTTATGTCGTAACTGACCGGCCCCAGCACGGCGTCCTGAAAATCCAGCACCCCGGGCATGGGGTTGCTGATCATCAGGTTCCGCGGCATGAAGTCCCGATGCACCCATACGCGGGGCTGCGCCAATGCCCGCTCCACCAATCGCTCGAACCAGTCCGAGAGCCAGCCACGCTCCCGAACATCCAGTTGCAGACCCAGGTGGCGCCGAAGATACCAGTCCGGAAAAAGCTGCAGCTCCCTGCGCAGCAGCGCGGCATCGTATTCGGGCAGGATCCGCGGGCGAGTCGCGCGCTGCCAGTTCAGCAGCGCGTTCATCGCCTGGTCGAACAGCGCATCCGCATTGGACTCCCCGAGCACGTCAAGGTATGTATGGCGGCCCAGATCCTCCAGCAGCAGAAATCCACGTTGCGGCGCCTGCGCCTCGATACGGGGCACGTGCACACCCGCCTCGCGCATGAGGCCGGCAATCTGCACGAACGGGGCGCAGTCTTCGCGCTCCGGCGGCGCATCCATGGCGACATGCACACCGGCGGCGTGGGTGACCCGGAAATAGCGCCGGAAACTGGCGTCGGAGGAAGCCGGCTCCAAGGCGCGCAGCTTCAGTCCGAGATCCTCCTGCAGCCAGGCTCGCAGGGCAATGAGACGGGCGTCGTCCTCCGTCGCCCGCATGCCGTTGTCGAGTGTCAAGTGCGCGTCTCCTTTGCTGCCGTGCTGGCAGTGTAAGTCACCGCAACCGTGGATGTCAGGCGGCGCGGTTTGCCGCACGGCAAAGACTGTGCGATTTTAGGGAGACGCTCAAGGAGACGCTGTTTTATTCCCGTGATCGCGCGCGTGTCGCATGGCGGCCTGGCAAGGCGCCGTGCCGATTGGGCAGCTCGAGCCACCCAACCGGCGACGCAACACCGCCAGGGGCCATGCGGCCGAGCTCCAGGGGGTTGGCACCGCACATCCCGAATGCGGTGTTGCGCTGCTTGACCGCAGAGTGACCGCGGCGCTGCGCAGCGCGCCTGGCCTCGTAAAAAAAAAGCGATACCAATGCGAGCGTTTGAATACTTCAGCGTCTCCCCGGTTTGCGCTCCGAATGGAAGTGCTGACCGACTCCCCAAGGCTGATGCCGTGACGCTCAATGCTTGTATCAGACGGCCCGGACTGTGGGCAGGCATGGTCTTGGTACTGCCGCTGGCGGCCGCGGATGCGGCAGAGCCCTATCCCCTGCTGGAGGAAGAACGGCACCGCTGGGAGGCCTGTGTGGCGGGGCCACCCCGGTTCGACCTGCCTCCGGATCCACCCCGCCGCATAGGGCCCGACATAGCCACCACCATCGATGCCGACCGCTCCGAATATGATGCCCGTTCCGGCCTTATCACGCTGCAGGGCAATGTCGTCCTCGAGCGCGCGGACCAACGCTTGCAGGCCGATGAGATGCGCTACTTCGAGGACGACAATCTGGCCGAGGCGAGCGGCCGGGTGCGGCTCGGTCAGCAGGGCCTGCTGGTGGGCGCAAGCGGCGGGCAACTGGATATGGCCAGGGACCAGAGCGCGCTTCAGGACGTGGAATACGTGATCCCCGAGACCCTCACGCAGGGCACCGCGCGACGCGTACGCACCGAGGGCGCGACCCTGATCTTTCTGCGCAATGCCACCTACTCCACCTGCGAACCGGGCAACGAACTCTGGCACATGCGGGTCTCCCGCATGCGTCTGGATCGGGAAAGCGGACGCGGCGAGGCCTGGCATGCGCGGCTGGCCCTCTGGGGGGTGCCGGTCGCCTATACGCCCTATGCGAATTTCCCCATCGACGACCGCCGCAAGACCGGGCTGCTGACGCCGACGATCAGCCAGTCGGAGCGCACCGGCACCGACCTCAGCCTGCCCTTCTACTGGAATATCGCCCCCAACTACGACGCCACCCTGATACCACGCTATATGAGCCGACGGGGTCTTATGCTGGGTACCGAGTTCCGTTACCTGCAGAACTGGCAGTCGGGTGAACTGCGCATGACCGGACTGCATGACGACGATGTCTTCGGCGACGACCGCTGGAGCCTGTCATGGGACCAGAGGATGCGACTGTGGGCCGGAATCCGGGCCGACGCCATGGTCAACCGGGTCAGTGACGACGAGTACTTCCGCGATTTCGGCACCACCCTCACCGACTCGTCAACCACGCACCTGCGCTCCCGCGGCCGCCTGATGTACAACACGCCGGACACCAGCAGCAGACTGGTGGCGGAGGGGTTCCAGACCATCAACCCGAACATCGCACCCCGGAACAGGCCCTACGAGCGCCTCCCGCAACTGCTCTTCATCTACCAGCCGCAGCGCTTCGGGCTTGGCGCCATCAATGTGCAGACCGGCCTGCACACCGAAGCCGTGCGCTTCGACCATCCCGAGCCGGGACTCAGGGACACGGGAACACGGCTGGACATGACTCCGCGGATCAGCGTGCCCTACGAGCGACCGGCAGGGTACATACGCCCATCACTGGCGATGCGCCTGACCAGTTACGACCTGGATCGGGGCGAACCCAATATCGACCAACCCGACACCATCACCCGTGCCGTGCCCATCGCCAGCCTCGATACCGGCCTGTTCTTCGACCGCAATTTCGACGCCTTCAACCGCGGCCTGCGACAAACCCTGGAACCGAGACTCTTCTACCTCTATGTGCCCAGGCGCGACCAGGACGATATCCCGCTGTTCGACACCGGTAGAACCGACCAGAGCCTGTTCCGCTATTTCACCGAGAACCGCTTTACCGGGGCTGACCGTGTCGGTGACGCCAACCAGGTCACGGCGGGCCTGACCAGCCGGTTCCTGAATCGTGCCGACGGCCGCGAGTACTTCCGCGCCAGCATCGGCCAGATCTATTATTTCGCCGACAGGGAGATTACCCTGCGCCCTGGGCAGGAACCGGAGACCCGCAACCGTTCGGACATCATCGGTGAACTGCAGGCACGACTGCCGGCGGGCTTCCTTGCCCGGGGGGAGATCCACTGGGACCCGGACGCCGAGCAGACCACGCTCACCGGCGCCCGCCTGAGCTGGCAGCCGGAGCGGCGACGCACGCTGCTGACCGCCGGTTACCGGACCCGGCGCGAAGAAGGCGACCTGGAACTGCACCAGGGCGACATCGCGTTGATACAGCCGCTGGGTGCGCACTGGCTGGCAATGACGGGCTGGCGTTATGACTTCAACGAGGATCGAACGCTGGAGGCCTTCGGTGGTCTAGAATATCGCGACTGCTGCTGGTCGATCCGGCTGCTGAACCGGTACTTCCGTGAAGATGCCATGGACGAACCGGAACGCGCCATCATGCTGCAGTTCGAATTCCGCGGTCTGGGCGATATCGGCGATGATGTGGACCGCTTTCTGGAAGACGCCGTCTTCGGCTATCGGGATGTGAGGTAGTGAACGCACCATGAAACAGCGCATCGTACACGCGGTACTGGGCGGGTTCGTGGCCGCCATGGTGTCTGTCGCGCTGGGCGCCGGCAATGCGGCAGCCAACCAGTCGCTGGATCGTATCGTCGCCGTGGTCAACGACGACGTCATCCTCGAGTCGGAACTGCGCGCCGAGATCACCACCGTGCGCCAGCAGTTCGGCGCCGGCAACCTACCGCGCGGGCGGGACCTGGAGCGACAGGTGATGGAGCGGTTGGTGATGAAGCGCCTGCAACTGGACTATGCCGACCGCGTCGGCATTACCGTCGACGAGCAGACCCTGAATGCGGCCGTGCGGAGGGTGGCCGACCAGAACAACATGACCCTTCCCCAGTTTCAGCAGGCGCTGGAGCGCGATGGCATTCCGTTCGCCCGATTCCGTCAGCAACTGGAAGAGGAGATCATCATCTCCCGATTGCACCAGCGTGAGATGGAACGCCAGGTCGACGTCAGCCAGCAGGAAGTCGAGGAGTTCCTGTCGAGCCCCGCGGGTGCGGAGGACATGGAGTTCCGGCTCTCCCATATCGTGATCGCCACTCCGGATGCGGCATCGGCGGATGATATCGAGGCCGCCCGGGCGAAGGCCGACGAGGCTCTCGAGGAAGTACGCAGGGGCGCGGACTTTGGCGAAGTCGCGGCCCGCGTCTCCGACGGACAGGAGGCGCTGAACGGCGGAGACCTGGGCTGGCGCTCGCCCGGACAGATTCCGACGCAGTTCGTCGAGAACGTTCTGGCCATGGAGCCGGGAGATTTCACCGACGTCATGCGCAGTTCGAGGGGCTTTCACATCCTCAAACTGGTGGACAAGCGAGCCGACGAGCAACGTATCGTCAGACAGACACGGGCCAGGCACATCCTCATCCGCACCAGCGAGGTGGTCAGCGATGAGGATGCGCGGACGCGACTGCAGAGTCTGCGGGACCGCATCGAGCAGGGCGAGGCTTTCGCCGACCTTGCGCGCGCCCATTCCGACGACCCGGGCAGCGCCTCCAGGGGTGGCGACCTCGACTGGGTCAGTCCCGGCCAGCTGGTACCGGCTTTCGAGCGCACCATGGACAGCCTGGAACCCGGGCAGGTCAGCCAGCCGTTCCAGAGCCAGTTCGGCTGGCACATCGTGGAGGTTCTCGAGCGTCGCGAACACGACGGTACGGACGAATACCGACGCTCCCGTGCGGCCCGCGAAATCCGCGAGCGCAAGGGGGACGAGGTGCTCGAAAACTGGCTGCGGCGCCTGCGTGACGAGGCCTACGTCGAAAACCGCCTGGAAAGCTGAATCACCGGACCATGGGAAACGCAGACCATGACCGGCCGGTCCGACTGGCACTCAGCGCCGGTGAGCCGGCCGGTGTAGGACCCGATCTGGCGGTCATGCTGGCCCGGAAGCCCCGCGACGCCGATATCGTGGCGATCGGGGATCCCGACGTGCTCCTGTCCAGGGCCAGGCAACTGGGCATGGACCTCCACCTGGAAGCGGACACGGGAGCGGCCGTGACGCGCTCGCCGGGGCGACTGGCACTGGCGGAATGCGCGGCGCCCAGGCCGGTAATTCCGGGGCGCCTTGATACCGGCAATGCACGGCATGTACTGGACATGCTGACGCTGGCGGGGAAAGGCTGCCTGGATGGCCGCTACGACGCCGTTGTCACCGCGCCTGTGCAGAAAAGCGTGATCAATGACGCCGGAATCCCTTTCAGCGGTCACACGGAGTTCTTCGCCGAACTCACCGGTGCGCCCTTGCCCGTGATGCTGCTTGCCACCGGCGAACTGAGGGTCGCGCTGGCCACGACACATCTGCCCCTGCGCGCCGTCCCGGACGCCATCGACGCGGATCTGTTGAAGCACGTGCTGCGAATCCTGGCGCGCGATCTGCGGCATCGCCTGGACATCGAACACCCCCGCATCCTGGTCTGTGGCCTCAACCCCCATGCCGGGGAAGGCGGTCACCTGGGCCGCGAGGAAATCGAGATCATCGAGCCCGCACTCAGGGAACTGCGCGGCGAGGGCCTGGACCTGACGGGACCGCTTCCCGCCGACACGCTGTTCACTCCCCGCGTGCTGGCCGGTGGCGACGCGGTGCTGGCCATGTATCACGACCAGGGACTGCCAGTGCTCAAGCACGCCGGGTTCGGCCATGCGGTAAACGTCACCCTCGGCCTGCCCATTATCCGCACCTCGGTGGATCATGGCACCGCGCTGGATCTGGCCGGCACCGGGCGGGCGGAGGACGGCAGCCTGCGTGCCGCGGTTGCCTATGCCGAGCGCATGGTGCGCGCGTCCCGCAACCGGGCAGGATGAGCGCATGACCGATGCTCCCCATCGTGCCCGCAAGCGATTCGGCCAGAACTTCCTGCATGACACCCACGTCATCGACCGCATCGTGCGGGCGATCGATCCGCGTCCGGGCGATGCGCTGGTGGAAATCGGGCCTGGCCAGGGTGCGCTCACGCTGCCGCTGCTGCGCGCCGCGGGTACGCTGGAAGCGGTGGAGATGGATCGCGACCTGGTCGCGCCACTGACGGCGCTCGCGCACCATGTCGGTATACTCAGACTGCATCAGGAAGACGCACTGCGGTTCGACTTCAATCGCGCCTGGCCCGGCCGCGACGGCCTGCGTGTTGTGGGGAATCTGCCGTACAACATCTCGACGCCCCTGATCTTCCACCTCCTCGACCATATCCCGCGTATCGCCGACATGCATTTCATGCTCCAGCGCGAGGTGGTGGAACGCATGTCGGCGGCGCCCGGCAGTCGGATATATGGCCGCCTGTCGGTCATGGTGCAGTATCACTGCCGCGTGGAACGGCTGTTCCCGGTGCCGCCGGGCGCATTCCGACCTGCGCCGCGGGTGGAATCCGCGCTGGTGCGCCTGACACCCCTGGACCCGCTGCCCTGCCCGGCAAGCGACTACCAAACCTTTGCGGACCTTGTCCGCACCGCGTTCGGACAACGCCGCAAGACCCTGCGCAATGCGCTACGCATCCTGGTTCCCGCGGAGACCTTCGAATGGGCGGGAATAGACTCGGGCGCCCGCGCCGAACAGCTGGCCGTGGATGATTTCGTCCGCCTCGCGAACGCTGTCTCCGGGCGCTGAGCGCGCATCGGCGTAAAGGTATACTTGGGGCGGGAAACCATCTCCCCGGCCATGCCGGGGGCGGAGGAACACATGCTTACCGGATATGGACGGATTCTGCTCTGCGTCGATTTCAGCGAGGAGTCGGACCGGGTCGCTGCCAGGGCCCGGGATATCGCCGACCGTTATGGCGCAGGACTCCGGCTCATCCATGTGGTGGAGCACCTGCCCGTCGACACCACGGGCGAGTTCATGGCTCCGCAGCAGATCCTGGCCCACGAGGACATGCTGGAGAATGCCACCGAACGCCTGCACCGGATCGCAGAGAGAATTGGCGTGCCGTCCGCCGACTGCTGCGTGGCGGCCGGCTATACGAAACAGGAGATCCTGGCCCACGCCAAGGACATACAGTGCGACCTGATCGTGGTCGGCAGCCATGGCCGCCATGGGCTGGCGTTGCTGCTGGGATCCACGGCCAATGCCCTGCTTCACGGCGCAGAATGCGACGTGCTCGCCGTGCGCGTCTGAATCCGCCCGGTCGCAGCGGAATCGGCAACGACCGGACATGCAGTCCGCCATTAGCGACCACACCACCCGTGCGGCGTGTCGGTCCGATGCGTGAGGCTTCGGTTAAAGGACAGTCACGATAACCGCGATACCGACCACGAAGGCAAGGAGCAGGATCGGGTCCGGTTTGTGGAATCGCCGGGGTCGAAAAGACATATTCTAATCCTGTTATTCCCGGAAAGATTTCAACTTCCGTAGCTTATAACACATTCCTGCAAAGTTCAGCAGGAAACCTTTCGCATGGATCAACTATTCCATCCTGACTGTCGCAAGAACAAGACAGGTATCACAAAACCGCGAATAGGCCCGGTTCATGTCGCGACAGGGAACCGTTAAACTGAACGAGTTCAATCAGGGAGGCAGCGACGCATTGACGCGTTCGCGGGAATCGTCGGTGTTTCCATCATCTGCGTCGTCATTTGCCGCAGGCCGACCCGGTGGGCACGGACCGGCCATGTGACCACGCAAATTCGCGGGGAGCGCCATGACCTACAACCCGTTACGGGATCTCGCCGAACTGGGCCAGAGTATCTGGTACGACAACATTCACCGCACGCTGCTCGAAGGTGGCGAACTGGAGCGCCTGGTTCGGGAGGACGGGCTCCGCGGCGTCACGTCCAACCCCACCATTTTCGACAAGGCGATTTCCGGCGGCGACAGCTATGACGCCGCCATTGTCAGGCTGATTCAGGAGCAGCCGGACCTGTCCGTGGAGGACATTTTCCTGCACCTCGCGGTTGCCGACATCCGTGATGCTGCCGACATCCTGCGGCCTGTTTACGAACAGACCGGCGGACAGGACGGCATGGTGAGCATGGAGGTTTCGCCGCTGCTCGCCGCCGACACCGAGGCCACCATCCGGGAAGCGCGCCGGCTGCATGCCCGGGTTGATCGCCCCAATCTCATGATCAAGGTGCCGGCAACACCGGAAGGCCTGCCGGCCATCGAGACCCTGATCAGCGACGGCATCAATGTCAACGTCACCCTGATTTTCTCCGTTGAGCGCTACCGTGAGGTGGTCCGGGCCTACCTGGCGGGACTGCGCGAGAGGGCGGCGCGCCGTCTGCCTCTGGACAAGGTGACATCCGTGGCCAGTCTGTTCGTCAGCCGGATCGATTCAGCGGTCGATCCACGACTGGACGGGATACACACCGACATACGCGGACGGGTTGCGGTGGCCAACGCCAGGACGGCATATCGTCACTTCCTCGATGTGTTCGACGGCAACGACTTCAACTCGCTCCGTGCCGCCGGCGCCCATGAGCAACGCCTGCTGTGGGCAAGTACCGGAACCAAGAACCCTCACTACAGCGATGTGCTGTACGTGGAGGAACTCTGCGGCCCGCGTACCGTCAACACGTTGCCGCCTGCGACACTGGACGCATTCCGGGATCATGGGCGTACGCGGGTCAGTCTGCCCGGAGATTCCGCCACGGACCGGCAGGTCCTGTCACGCCTGGCGGATGCCGGCATTACGCTGGCGGACGTCATGGATACCCTGGAGGCGGAGGGCGTCAAGGCCTTTGCCGACTCCTACGGCAATCTGCTCGCGGCGCTCGAGACGCGACTCGCCAGGATCCGCGCACAGCGACGCACCGCCATCTGATTGCTGCTCCGGGAGCCCGTCGGATTTGTGCGAACGTGGCGAACCCGACTTGGGGGTGCGAGCGCGGTTATTCCGTCATTCGGCGAAAGGTCGCCGAGGCTGTCCGAGGATAGGGCTCGGAATAATGGACTGCCTTCCTGCCCTCGCGGCAGATCGGCCTCGAATCCGACGGGCCTCCGGGACATCCCGTATACTGGTGGCGTCGGAATCCGGCAGTCCCGACCAGCCGTTTTTTGTCGACAACGGGAAGGACACCCATGAGCGAAAAACGACCGTATAACGTGGAAGTGGACGTGGAGCCGAGCTACCTCCACGAGGAATCGGACCCGGCCGACGGCCGGTACGTGTTCAGCTACACCGTCACCATCCGCAATGTCGGCGATGTCGCGGTGCGCCTGATCAGCCGGCACTGGGTCATCACCGACGCCAACGGCGAGGAACGGGAGGTCCACGGTGACGGCGTGGTGGGCGAGCAACCATATCTCGATCCCGGCAAGGGCTTCCGCTACACCAGCGGGGCCATGCTGGAAACCCCGGTGGGCACCATGCAGGGTCGTTACGACCTGCTGACAGACGAGGGTGTCGCATTCAGTGCGGAAATCCGTCCATTCACCCTCGCCATGCCCCACACGCTGCATTGATCATTGACCAGACAGTAGCAAACGGGACCGGATCGTGGCGGTTTACTGCATAGGCGACATACAGGGTTGTAATAATGAACTGCTGACCCTGCTGGATCGGCTATCCTTCGACCCGCAACGGGATCGGCTGTGGCTGACCGGCGACCTGGTCAACCGCGGACCCGACTCCCTGGAGGCATTGCGATTCGTCAAGTCCCTGGGCGATTCCGCCAGGGTGGTACTGGGCAACCACGATATACACCTGCTGGCCGTCTGGACCGGGGCCACCACCCTGAAACGCCGCGACACCCTCGCCGATATCCTCGAGGCGCCGGACTGCGATGAACTCCTGCACTGGCTGCGCCGGTTGCCCCTGATGCAGGAAGATCACGAACTCGGCTACGTCATGACCCACGCAGGCCTGCATCCGGCCTGGACACTGGAGCGGGCACGGCAATGCGCAAGGGAACTGGAACAGGTTCTCAGTGGCAACCAGTACCGTGACCTGCTGATGCAGGTTTATGGCAACGAACCGAGCCGATGGTCACCCACGCTGCGCGGATGGGACCGCCTGCGTTTTATTACCAACGCCCTGACGCGCATGCGCTACTGCGATGCCGAGGGACGCATGCTGCTGGACTACAAGGGACCTCCGGGCACCCAGCCCCGAGGGTACCTGCCCTGGTTCCGCGTTCCAGTGCGCAGGCCGGTACCCGACGGGCTGACGCTGATCAGCGGGCACTGGTCAACCCTGGGATTCCACGAACAATCCGATCTCGTGGCCATCGACACCGGCTGCCTCTGGGGCGGACAACTGACCGCAATCCGCCTGGACGGACCACGCGAACGCGTTTCCGTGAACTGCCCCGGCGCCATGGAGCCTGATCCTCAGCACGATCACGACGAATACTAGCCCGCATATCTCACCGCCCTTCTACTACGCACGCTGATCTGCTCGCTGTGACGGGGCGTACTCCCTCCAGCCGGCTCGACGTAGTGTCAGCTACGCCTTCGCCGTCTTCCGGTCCATGCCCCCCGTCACAGCGGCATCTCGACGCCCTCGCGACGAACCGCGGTGAGGTATGCGGGCTGGCCCGGTTATCTCACCGCCCTTCTACTACGCGCGCCGATCTGCTCGCAGTGTCGGGTCATGCTCCCAGCCAGGCGGCTCCGCGAAGTCCGCTGTCATCGCCGAAACGTGGCGGCAGCAGCCGGGTACGTACCACGTCGGAAAAGATCCACCGGTCCCAGAGTGCCGGCACCTGGCGATAAAGACCCTCCAGTTTTCCGACTCCACCACCGAGAATGATCACGTCCGGATCCAGCACGTTGACCACGCTTGCCAGGGCGCGCGCCATGCGCCCGGCGTGTCGGCTCAGTGTCGCCAGGCATGATGGATCGCCGGCCGCCGCCCGTTCGGCGATAGCAACGGGATCAAGCCGCTGGCCGGTGATCTCGAGGTGATCCGCCGCCACCCCGGGCCCGCTGAGCCAGGTTTCGATACAACCGCGACCGCCGCAGTAACACTCACGGCCGGGGCGTTCGTCGTCATCGGGCCAGGGCAAGGGATTGTGCCCCCATTCGCCGGCGATGGCATTGGGACCATGCAGCAGTTGACCACGCACCACGATGCCGGCACCCGTTCCGGTTCCCACGATCACCCCGAACACCGTGCCCGCCCCGGCACCTGCGCCATCGGTGGCTTCCGACAGCGCGAAACAGTCGGCATCGTTGGCGAGACGGACCACGCGGCCCAGCACATGCCCGAGATCGCGATCCAGGGGTTTGCCGTTGAGCACCGTGGAGTTGGAGTTGCGGATCAGCCCGCTGGCCGGAGACAGGGAACCGGGGGTGCCGACGCCCACGCTGAGAGCACGGCCATGGGTGCGCTCCAGTTCATCGACAAGCCCACCAATCGCCTTCAGGATGGCGCCATAATCTCCGCGGGGCGTGCGGACGCGGCGGCGCTCAAGCTCCCGCCCGTCCGTCGCCATAGCCAGAGCCGCTATCTTGGTGCCTCCCAGATCAATTCCGATATGCATGCGCGTCCAACCCGAATACCCGGACCGGGGTGTACCGGTATCCAACATCGCAACACCCCGCCCGCAGCCACGTGAACGAATCAGCGTTTCCCCCGCGGATCCCGCCGCTAGCCCGCATATCTCACCGCCCTTCTACTGCGCACGCCCATCTGCTCGCTGTGACGGGGCGTACTCCCTGCAGCCGGCTCGACGTAGTGTCAGCTGCGCCTTCGCCGTCTTCCGGTCCGTGCCCCCCGTCACAGCGGCATCTCGACGCCCTCCCAACGAACGGCGGTGAGATATGCGGGCTAGGCCGCCGGGGCAACGTCCTTCGCGGCGAGGGCGCCGCTCCTACAGAAAACACGCGGCTTCCCTGTGCGC
>SLSJ01000184.1 GCA_007130525.1 Ectothiorhodospiraceae bacterium
GCGGTCAGCGGCGAGAAAACCGGATTCGCCTATTCCGACGAACTGGTGCTGCCGGCCCTGCTGGAAGCCTCTTCGGCGGCCCGTGCCATTTCGCGCTCCGGACAGTCCGGCGGCCTTCAGGCCTGGCACCGTGGCAGCGGGCTGCAGCTTTACGCTCCGCTCGACCCGCTCGACACGCTCAGCGATCAGCAGAAGGTTGATCTTCTCCGCCGGGTGGATGCCGAAGCCCGTCGACAGGATCCCCGCGTCCGGCAGGTGGTGGTCAGCCTGACCGGTCTGCATGACGTGGTACTGATTGCCGACTCCGAAGGTCGGCTAAACGGCGACGTGCGGCCGCTGGTGCGGCTCAATGTCAACGTAATTGCCGAGCACAACGGTCGTCGCGAGAGCGGCAACGCCGGCGGTGGCGGGCGCTGTGGCTACGAGTTCTTCCTGGAACAGGACAGGGCGCTCGGCTATGCGCGGGAGGCAGTGCGCCTGGCGCTGGTCAATCTGGATGCGGTCGATGCGCCTGCGGGCACCATGCCGGTGGTGCTGGGGCCCGGCTGGCCGGGTATTCTCCTGCATGAGGCCATCGGCCATGGGCTTGAAGGCGATTTCAACCGCAAGGGCACCTCGGCGTTCGCGGGTCGACTCGGCGAGAAGGTGGCCTCCAGACTTTGCACGGTAGTGGATGACGGTACCCTGGAACGGCGTCGGGGTTCGCTCAATGTCGACGATGAGGGCGTGCCCACGGAAAGCACGGTGCTGATCGAGAACGGCGTGCTGCGCGGCTACATGCAGGATCGCACCAACGCCAGGCTCATGGGCATGCAGCCTACCGGCAACGGGCGCCGGGAATCCTATGCTCACTTGCCCATGCCGCGCATGACCAACACCTACATGCTGGGCGGCCCGCATGAGCCGGCGGAGATCCTTGCCAGCGTTGACCGCGGCCTGTATGCGGTCAATTTCGGCGGCGGCCAGGTCGATATTACGTCGGGCAAGTTCGTGTTCTCGGCCAGTGAGGCCTACCTGATCGAGAACGGCAAGGTCACCAGGCCGGTCAAGGGTGCCACCCTGATCGGCAACGGCCCCGATGTGCTTACCCGCGTCAGCATGGTCGGCAACGACATGCAACTGGACAGCGGCATAGGCGTGTGCGGCAAGGACGGACAGCGGGTGCCGGTGGGTGTCGGTCAGCCGACGCTGAAGCTCGATGCCCTTACCGTCGGCGGCACCAGCAGCTAGCCCGCATTTCTCACCGCCGTTCGTGGCGAGGGCGTCGGGATGCCGCAGTGACGGGGGCAGGGACCGGAAGACGGCGAAGGCGTAGCTGACACCACGTCGAGCCGGCTGGAGGGAGTATGCCCCGACACGGCGAGCAGATCGGCGTGCGTAGCAGAAGGGCGGTGAGAAATGCGGGCTCGAACCGGGCTGCGGGCCGAGGACTGCACCATCCTCGGCCCGAGCGCCAGCCGCAAGGACAACCAGAACCGGAAAACCCAGAACGTCAGTCCCCCGGAGTTGCCATGAGCGCAGTCATCACCAAGACGTCCGCAGCCGGCCTTCCTGCGGAAAGCGACCTGACCCGCCTGCTGGAGCAGGTGCTGGACGAGGCCAGGCGGCAGGGAGCAACACAGGCGGAAGCATCCGTCAGTCTCGGCATCGGCCTCTCCGTGAGCGTCCGCCGGGGTGAGGTGGATACGCTGGAGCATGAACGCGACAGGGGGCTGTCGGTGGCGGTCTATTTCGGGCATCGCCAGGGGACGGCCAGCTCCGCCGATTTCTCGACCCCGTCAGTACGGGCAACCGTGGCGGCGGCCTGCAGCATCGCCCGCTATACCTCGGAAGATCCTGCGCAGGGGCTGGCGGATCCGGAGATGCTGGCCACCGAGATCCCGGATCTCGATCTCTATCATCCCTGGGGTCTGGATGCCGATGCCGCCATTGAGCGCGCTCTCGCCTGCGAAGCGGCGGCACTGGCAGAGGACAGCCGCGTGAGCATGGTCGACTCCGCCAATGTCTCCAGTCACGAGAGCCTGCGCGTATACGGCAACAGCCATGGTTTCATCGGGGTCGTAAAGGCTTCCCGGCACGGCGGCAGCTGTATCGTGATCGCCCGCGATGACAAGGGCATGCAGCGGGATTACTGGTACACGGTAGCGACGTCTCCCGATGCCCTGGAGGACGCCGAATCGGTTGGGCGGCAGGCGGCGTCTCAGGCGGTGCGCCGGCTTGGAAGCAGACGCCTGAACACCCGGCGGGCGCCGGTGCTTTATGTGCCCACCATGGCCAGGGGGCTGATTGGTCATCTTGTGGGTGCGGTCAGTGGTTCGGCGCTGTACCGGCGATCATCGTTCCTGCTGGACCACCTCGGCAAACAGATATTCCCGGACCATGTGACCCTGACCGAACATCCGCACAGGCCCCGCGCCCTTGGCAGTGCGCCATTCGACAGCGAGGGCGTGGCCACCCGTGACCGTAATCTCGTCGAACGTGGCGTATTGCAGGGATACGTGCTGGACAGCTACTCGGCGCGCAAGCTCGGGATGACCACCACCGGCAACGCAGGTGGTGTGCACAATCTGGAAATATCGCCCGGCAGACTGGGTTTCGACGATCTGCTGCGGGAAATGGGCACCGGACTGGTGGTGACCGAACTGATGGGCCAGGGCGGAAACCTGGTGACGGGCGATTATTCACGCGGTGCCGCCGGTTTCTGGGTGGAGAACGGGGAGCCCGCCTATCCGGTCGAGGAGATCACCGTGGCGGGTAACCTGCGCGACATGTACCGTAATCTCGTGGCGGCAGGATCGGACCTCGACCATCGCGGCAACATCATCACCGGGTCGCTGCTCGTCGAAGGCATGACCGTGGCGGGCGAATAGATCGATTCGATCAGGCGCCGCCGTTGGACTGTCCGCGCAAGCGTTGCAGATGCTTCTGGGTAAGTTGCTGCAGACGCGGCGTGTGGCCGACGTCTTCGAATATGGGATCACCGCGATCATCTTCGGCGATGACGCGCTGGCCGGGGATATAAGGCAGGGATTCCTCGAGATCGTCCAGGGCGGCACAGAGCAGGTCCGTTATCAATTCCTCCCGGGACTGGCCCGGAAACATCTCCTGCAATGCCGCAATGCGGGCGGCAGCCTGTAGCGGAAGCTTCACGGCGTAGGTTTCCGCAGTGCTGATCCTTTCCGCCGACCGCTCCCAGCGGGAAACCAGGTCCCTGACTTTCATGATAGCAACCCTCTGAAGTGTGATACGCAACCATGGACACCGGTTTCATGGTATCCAACGGCGGAA
>SLSJ01000175.1 GCA_007130525.1 Ectothiorhodospiraceae bacterium
GGGGCGTACTCCCTGCAGCCGGCTCGACGTAGTGTCAGCTACGCCTTCGCCGTCTTCCGGTCCGTGCCCCCCGACACAGCGGCATCTCGACGCCCTCGCGACGAACGGCGGTGGGATATGCGTGCTAGCGCCTTCCTTCCTTCCACAACCTGGCGGTGGCCGGGGTGTTCTCGATAATGGACAGATCGGCAATGATATCCACGGAGGCATCCAGCAGCGTGTCGGGTTCGTCGTCCGCCAGGTCCAGTTCATCCAGCGATTCGATGGGCTCAAGGCCGTGAGCGGCCCGATGCCGGTTGGCCTTTTCCAACCTTGCCGCGTTACGCTGTTCACGCTCCGCCTGTCGTGTCTCCCGATCGAGCGACACCCGCGTCTGGCTGCTGATCCAGTTCAGTTTGTCGAGTTCGGCGACCAGCGCCTGGAAGGCCTGGTTGTCAGCTGAGCGCTGCTCGTGGCGCTCGCGCAGCATGGGGATGACATTGCTGAGATCGGAAAACCGCGAGAACCGGGTGCCCTCGATCTTGTCCCAGGGCAACGGATTGTCCGCGGCGCTCTCGCCCACCTCGTCGTCCGGGGTTGCTGACGGGAAGTCGATGTCCGGCTCGATGCCTCGTTTCTGGGTACTGCTGCCGGTGACGCGGTAGAACTTGGCAATGGTCATTTTCAAGCGGCCGCTTTCCTTGTCGGGATTGTTGGCGAAGCGGCTGAGATCCACCAGCGTCTGCACGGTTCCCTTGCCGAAGGTGCGCTCACCAAGTACCAGACCGCGGCCATAGTCCTGAATGGCCCCGGCGAAGATCTCCGAGGCGGAGGCGCTGAAGCGGTCGACCATCACTGCGAGCGGGCCGTCATAGGCGAGTTCTCCGTCGCGTGCCCGCATCACCTCGGTTTTCCCGTCGCTGCGCTGAATCTGCACGATGGGACCCTTCGGGATAAACAGTCCGGTAAGGTCGCCTGCCTCCTGCAGGGAGCCGCCGGCGTTGCCGCGGAGATCGATGATCAGGCCGTCGATGTCTTCCTCTGCCAGCTCCGTCAGCAGGCGCCGAACGTCGCGCGTGGTGCTGCGGTAATCGTCATCGCCCGCCTGCTGGGCCTGGAAGTCGGAGTAGAACGTCGGGATGGTTATCACGCCGACACGATGCGTGCTTCCGTCGCGCTGTACCTCGCGGATGGACTGGCTCGCGGCCTGTTCTTCCAGCTTGATCTCGTTGCGCTGCAGGGTCACGGTTCTTGGTGGTGCGTCCGATCCGGCACTGCCCGGCAGTATCCTGAGCCGTACCTCGGACTCCCTGGGACCGCGAATCAGATCGACAACGTCACGCAGGCGCCAGCCCACGACGTCGACGATATCTTCGCCTTCCTGGCCGACGCCGATGATCCTGTCGCCCGGTGACAATTGCCCGCTCTTGGACGCAGGGCCGCCCGGCATCAGTTCCACGATCTCGGTGAAGTCCCGATTAGTGCGCAGAACCGCGCCGATACCCTCCAGCGACAAGCGCATCTGGATGTCGAATTCACGGGAATTGCGTGGCGAGAGGTAACTGGTATGGGGGTCGAATGCACGGGACCAGGCACCCATGAACATTTCGAAGACATCTTCCGAGCTCGACCGTTCCATATTCTCGGTCATGCCCTTGTAACGGCTGCGCAGAAGTTCGATCGTCTGCTCTTCCGTTTCGCCGGCGAGCAGCAGCGTCAACGCATCATGCTTGATGCGGTTGCGCCAAACACGATCAAGCTCTTCGCGATCCTCCGCCCAGTCGACATCACGCCGGTTCAGGTCGAATTCCGCATCGGAGTCGAAGTCAAGCCCCTGGTCCAGAACGTTCAGCGCGAACTCCGTACGCTCCCTGGTTCGCTCCTGGAGTATGTTGAACATGCGGTATGGCGCGGACAGGTCACCGGCCAGGAGCATGTCGTCCAGCGTATTGCGGTAGCCCTGGAAGTCGTCAATGTCCTCCGCGGTGAAGTAGTAGCGGTCGGAGTCCATGCTCCTGATAAAGGATTCAAGCACGGTTGCGGACAGCGAATCATCAATGGGCTGCCTGCGGAAATGCTGATGCGCCAGCAGATTGGCAACCAGGCGTGCGGTCTCGGGGTGCTCGGACTCCGGTGCCAGAACCGAGCCGTTCCCACCGGTCGACCATGCTGCGGCCGGCAGCACCAGTGCGCACAACGCCAGCATGATCAGCAGCTGGCGGATGCGGATGTTCAGACCGTGCATAGTTCTACCCCTGAAAGGTCGTGTAAGGCCCTGTAATCCAAGTGTAGACAGTCCCGCATGATCAGGCCTCCAAACCGCGGGTTACTATCTCGAACACGTCCTTTGACAGCTTAGGCGTGTTTCCGATCCGTTCCAATTGTTTGCGCATCAACTTTTGTCGCCCGGCCGGCTGGCGTTTCCAATGTGTGAGCGGCAGCACGATTCGGGCGGCAACCTGCGGATTGATGGCATTGAGTTCCATCACCACCTCGGCGAGCAGGGCGTAGCCCGCACCATCGGACCTGTGAAACCGGAATTGGTTGCCCTGGGCGAAGGCACCCACCAGCGAACGCACGCGGTTCGGGTTGCGAATGGAGAAATCGGGGTGTTCAAGCAGGGCTCGAACGCGCTCGGGGGTGTCTTCGCGCATGGAATGGGCCTGGACGCGGAACCATTTGTGGATGACCAGTGGTTCGTTCTTCCATTGCTGGTGGAATTCCTCGAGCACCTGCAGGCGCTCCGGCACGTCCGTGTGGCAGAGCAGCGCCAGCGCGGTCAGCCGATCGGTCATATTGTCGGCGTCCCGGTAGTGGCTGAGAACCCGATCGACGCCGTCCGCGCCAGCTGCGAGATAGTCCAGGCAGGTGTTGCGCAGGCTCCGGCGACCGATGTCCTCGGCGCTGACCTTGAAGCGCTCGTTGGCCATGGTCCGATAGGTTGCGAGCAGTTGCTGGCGGAGGTGGTCGGCGAGGTCGTTTCGCAGCGCTTCCCTGACCCTGTGAACGCCGTCTACATCGACGGTCTCCATCTGTTCGCCCAGGTATTGCTCGGAAGGCAGCCGCAGCGCTTCGGCGGCAAAGGCGGGGTCTTCCCCGGCACGGTCCAGGACCCGGGCCATGGCCTCCGAGAGGGTGTCCGGTACGGTCCGCGACACCGCGCCGGATTGCAGCTTGCGCAGCATGACGTTGATGGCCAGTTGCTGACCGGCCTCCCAGCGGGTGAATCCGTCGCTGTCATGGGCCAGCAGGAAGCCGAGTTGCCGATCCGTCCAGGGATAATCCAGGCGCACCGGCGCGGA
>SLSJ01000247.1 GCA_007130525.1 Ectothiorhodospiraceae bacterium
AACGGGCTGAAGCTGATCATGATGTGTGAACTGCCCTCCAATGCCTTGCTGGCCGACCGCTTCCTTGAGCATTTCGACGGATTCTCCATCGGCTCCAATGACCTGACCCAGCTCACCCTGGGCCTCGACCGCGACTCCGGATTGATCGCACACCTGTTCGACGAGCGTGACGACGCGGTGAAGGCGCTGCTGCACATGGCCATACAGGCCTGCCGCAAGGCCGACAAGTACATCGGCATCTGTGGGCAGGGCCCGTCCGACCACCCGGAACTCGCCCGCTGGCTGATGGACGAAGGAATCGAGAGCGTATCGCTGAATCCGGATTCGGTGGTCGAGACATGGCTGTATCTGGCCGGACAGGATGCAGACACGAAACAGGCCCCCTGAGGCGACACCGCAACATTCAGCACAGGCCCCAGGAGGTTGTTCCGTGGCAAGTGTCTATCGTGAGGAGGACCTCGGCTTTTCCGTCGACCGGGAGAGCCTGATCAGGCTCCTGAGAGAGGTGCTCCCGGGGGATGACCTGCTGCTGGACAACGAGTCCATGCGGCCCTATGAGTGCGATGGACTCTCCGCATATCGTGAACTGCCGCTGGTGGTGGCACTGCCAACTACCGTGGAACAGGTCCAGGACGTGCTGCGCATCTGTTCGGCCCTGAACGTCCCCGTGGTGGCGCGCGGTGCGGGCACCAGCCTGTCCGCAGGCGCCCTGCCCCATCCGCAGGGCGTGCTGCTCAGCCTGGCCCGATTCAACCGCATCCTGGAACTGGATCAGGATCGGCGCATCGCACGCGTTCAGCCCGGCGTACGGAACCTTGCCATCAGCGAGGCCGCGGCGCCACACGGTCTGTATTACGCACCCGACCCGTCCTCCCAGATCACCTGCACCATAGGCGGCAACGTCGCCGAGAATGCCGGTGGGGTGCACTGCCTGAAATACGGGCTCACGGTGCACAACGTACTGTCGGTCACCATGGTGACGATGGACGGAGACCGTGTGGTGCTGGGCTCCGAGGCGCTGGACTCTCCCGGCTACGACCTGCTCGCAGCTGTCACGGGCTCCGAGGGGATGCTCGGTATCGTGGTCGAAGTCACGGTCAAACTGCTGCCGAACCCTCCCGCGCGGGAGGTGTTGCTGGTCGCCTTTCCGGAGGTGGAATCAGCCGGCAACGCGGTCGCCGGCATCATTGCCGCCGGCATCATCCCCGGTGGCCTGGAGATGATGGACAACCCCGCGATCCGCGCGGCCGAGGACTTTGTCCACGCCGGATACCCGGTGGAGGCCGCAGCGATCCTGATCTGTGAACTGGACGGCAATGCCGATGAGGTCCGGGACCAGGTGGCGCGAGTGCGGGCGTTGCTCCGCGACCTCGGCGCCAACGATATCCGCGTGGCCGAAACCGACGAGCAGCGCACCCGTTTCTGGGCGGGACGCAAGGCCGCGTTCCCCGCTGTTGGACGGATCTCGCCGGATTACTACTGCATGGACGGAACCATACCGCGCAAGCGCCTCGCAGAGGTCCTTCAGCGCATGCAGACATTGAGCGCGGAATACGGCCAGCGGGTAGTGAACGTGTTTCACGCCGGTGACGGCAATCTTCACCCCCTGGTGCTCTATGACGGCAACGTGCCGGGGGAGTTCGAGCGCACCGAGGAACTGGGCGGCCGGATCCTTGAACTGTGCGTGGAGGTAGGCGGCACGGTGACCGGTGAGCATGGCGTGGGGATGGAGAAGATCAACCAGATGTGCCTGCAGTTCGAAACCGCGGCGCTGGATCAGTTCCGCGCCCTGAAAGCGGCTTTCGATCCCAACGGGCTGCTGAATCCCGGCAAGGCCATCCCGACCCTCAATCGATGCGCGGAATTCGGCGCCATGCACGTGCACCATGGTCAACTGCCGCACGCAGACATTCCACGTTTCTGAGGTATCCGGCGCCACCGGAGGCATGAGGTGTCGATGGACGAAATGCCAACAATATGAGTAAGGACATAAGCAAAGAGCTTGTCGAGCAGGTCCGCGAAGCACTCGCCCAGCGCACGCCGCTGGAAATCCGCGGCACGGCCAGCAAGCACTTCTATGGCCGCACACCCTGGGGTCGCGTTCTCGATATGCGCGGACACTCCGGAATCGTCAACTATGAACCCACTGAACTCGTGCTTACGGCCCGCGCCGGCACCCGGCTCGAGGAACTGGACCGTGCCTTGCGGGAACAGGGTCAGATGCTGCCCTTCGAACCGCCCTGTTTTGGCGGCGACGGGACGTTGGGCGGCGCGATTGCCGCCGGACTCTCCGGGCCGCAGCGGCCCTGGGTCGGCTCGGTCCGTGATTTGATGCTGGGCATCAGGCTTATCAACGGCAAGGCGGAACACCTGCGCTTCGGTGGCGAAGTCATGAAAAACGTGGCCGGCTACGATATCAGTCGGCTGATGGCAGGGGCCATGGGCACGCTTGGGGTGATCACCGAAGTGTCGATCAAGGTGCTGCCACGCCCGGACACGGAAACCACGATAATCCTGCCCATCGATCCCGACTCGGCATTTCCGGCCGTGGAAAAATGGTACCGCGAAGGCCTGCCGGTGACTGGCTCGGCCCATGACGGTGAACGCCTGTTCCTGCGGCTGGCCGGTACCCGCAGCGCAGTCGATGCCGGTGTGGCGAGAGCAGGAGGCAAGCAACTGGAGGACGGGGAGGCCTGGTGGCGGGACCTGCGCGACCAGCAACATGCCTTCTTCCATGACGACACGCTGCCGCTGTGGCGCATCTCGCTGCCGCCGATGATATCGGAGACAGGCATCAGCGGCCCCCGCTGGCATGACTGGAACGGTCAGCTGCACTGGCAACGCACGGAGACGCCGTCGACACGGATCCGGGCGGCTGTGGCGGAACTGGGCGGCCATGCCACGCAGTTCCGCTATGGCGATCGCGAATCCGAAGTATTTCACCCGCCTGCCGAGCCGCTAATGCGCCTGCATCAACGCGTGAAGCAGGCCTTCGACCCGGCGGATATATTCAACCCCGGCAGACTTTACACACACCTCTAGCCTGCGGACCCGCTCATGCAGACCTGGCTTACCAGTGACATCAGGCGAACCCGTGAAGGACAGGAGGCGGATCGCATACTCCGCTCCTGCACTCATTGCGGCTTCTGCCTGGCCACCTGCCCCACCTATCAGTTGCTTGGCAATGAACTGGACAGTCCGCGCGGCCGAATCTACCTGATAAAACAGGTACTGGAAGGACAGGCGCCAACGGCACGGACGCAGCTGCACCTCGACCGCTGCCTCACCTGCAGGGCCTGCGAAACGACCTGCCCGTCCGGAGTCGAATACGGCAAGCTGGTTGATATCGGTCGCGAATTGGTGGAGGAACAGGTTTCGCGGAGGGACCAGCGAATCAGGCGCTGGGCCCTGCGCACCCTGCTGCCCCGCCCCGCCCTGTTCAGCGCCCTGCTGCGCGCCGGACAAATGGTCCGGCCTCTCGTGCCCGCAGGTCTGCGCGAGAAGATTCCGCACCGTCGCAGAGCGCCGCCGTGGCCGGCGGAACATCGACACGCACGTTCCGTATTGATGCTCGAGGGCTGCGTGCAGCCGGCGCTGGAGCCAGCCATCAACCCGATAACCGCGCGACTGCTGGATGCGCTGGGAATCAGGGTCATTCGCACGCCGGCAAGCCGTTGCTGCGGCGCCATCGACCAGCATCTTGGGTATACATACGAGGCGGGCGTCCACGTACGCCGCAACATCGACGCCTGGTGGCCATACCTGGCGGAGGGGGTCGAGGCAATCGTGATCAATGCCAGCGGTTGCGGGGTGCAGGTCAAGGATTACGCCTACCTGCTGGCCAATGATCCGGACTACGCACACAAGGCCAGGCTGATCTCCGAACTCGCAGCGGATCCGGTCGAGCTGCTGCTGCGCGAGGAGGAGCGGCTACGGCCGGCAGACAATGCTCCCAGGCGGGTCGCATTCCAGTCGCCCTGTACACTGCAGCACGGACAGAAGCTGGGCGGGCGTGCCGAGGGGCTGCTGACACGCCTGGGCTTCGAGTTGACCCCGGTAGCCGATGCGCACCTCTGCTGCGGTTCGGCCGGCACCTATTCGGTACTGCAGCCAAGACTTGCCCGACAGTTGCGCGCCGACAAGCTGGACAACCTGCAGGCGGGCGACCCGGAGTTGATAGCCACCGCGAATATCGGCTGCCTTACCCACCTCAATGCCAGGTCGGAGGTTCCGGTGCGCCACTGGCTCGAGCTGCTGGATGTCCGGGAGAAATGAATCGTGAGCACACCGAATGACATCCCGTTGATCCTGGAACCGGATGAACTGGAACAACTGCTGGACCGGCCACAACTGCTCGTCGTCGATCTCAGCGACATTGAAAAATACCGCCACCGGCACGTGCCGAGCGCCGTCCACCTCGAATACTCCCGGCTGCTTCGCCAGCAGCCGCCGGCGATGGGCCTGCTGCCCACTGCGGCCGAACTCGCTGCCGTGTTCTCGGAGCTGGGGCTTACCCCTGACACCCACGTGGTGGCGTACGACAGCGAAGGCAACGGCCGGGCCAGCCGGCTACTCTGGACCCTCGACGTGGTGGGCCATGAAGGCTATTCGCTGCTCAATGGCGGCGCCCGGGCATGGTTCGAGGAAGGCCATCCGGCGGAAAGCGGAGTCAACCTCCCCGCGGCCTCGGTCTACACCGTCGAGGATACCGACAACGCGGATGCGCTCGCCGACCGAAAGTGGATACTGGACAACCTGCAGCGGGATGACCTTGTGGTGCTGGACGCTCGATCAGCGGACGAATTCTCCGGATTGGACAGACGTGCCGCCCGCGCGGGGCATATTCCCGGGGCGGTCAACCTGAACTGGACGGACACGACGGACCCGGCGGAGAACGGGCGGTTGCGCCCGGCCGGTGAACTCATGGAGTTGCTGACCGACCGCGGCGTCACCCCGGAACGCGAGGTGGTGACCCACTGCCAGACGCATCACCGTTCGTCCCTGATGTGGGTGGTGTTGAAGTCACTGGGCTACGGACGGGTGCGCGGCTACCCGGGTAGCTGGTCGGAATGGGGCAACCACCCGGACACGCCCATAGCTACGGGCCGGTGACGCCTATCGTCCGGGAATTGCCGAATCCGGCAACTGCAGCACGCGATCACGGTAGAAACGCAGTTCGCGAATGGAATCCTTGACGTCATCGAGGGCCAGGTGGGTGGAGCTTTTCTTGAATTCGCGGGCGATATCCGGCGCCCAGCGGCTGGCCAGTTCCTTCAGCGTGCTGACGTCGATATGCCGATAGTGAAAATACTGTTCCAGGTTGGGCATGAGCCGGTGCATGAAGCGCCGATCCTGGCAAATGCTGTTGCCGCACATGGGTGATGCCTTCGCCGGAACCCAGCGGCGCAGGAAATCCAGCGTGTCCGCCTCCGCATCGGCCTCCGAGTATGTGCTGCGGCGAATTCGGTCAACCAGCCCGCTGCCGGTATGCTGGCGGGTATTCCACTCATCCATGGATTGCAGGACTTCATCGCCCTGGTGAATAGCTATCACTGGACCTTCAGCCAGAATGTTGAGTTGGCCATCCGTGACAACGGTGGCAATCTCGATGATCCGGTCCCGATCCGTATCCAGCCCGGTCATCTCCAGGTCGATCCAGATGAGGTTGTCCGCGCTCTGCTCCGGCATGCATGCTCTCGCTTCTCGGGTTGGGGGACTGATGCATCGAAAACCGGGGATGCCGCATTCCACCCCGGACCCTGCCTGATGGCAGTTGCGATGAATCGCCATGAAGAGAACACTCAGTCTAACAGAGGCGAAATGACGGTGCCGCCCACCGGAGCCCGGACCCCTGTTCGCCCGGGCGCGGAAGCGCGCAGGCCATCAGCGAGACCTGCATCGAACGCGAAGGCGCGACTGATTCGAAAGGACCAGCCCAGCGAATGAATGAATTGCGGCGAGGTCGGGTGCTCGTCGGCCACGGCGGCGAGAGCGTGGTTCAGGCTGAGGACGGGGCCTTGCATCGTTGTCTCACACGTCGCCGAACGGGCCGCGCGGTTTGCGGGGACAGCGTGGAATGGCGGCCGGAAACCGCCGGCACCGGCATCATCGAGCGCATTCTGCCCCGCAGGAACGAGCTGACACGGACCAACTACCGCGGCAAGGCGCGTGTACTGGCGGCAAATCTGGACTGCCTGATGGCCGTGATAGCGCCGGAACCGAAACCGGATCCGGAACTCGTGGACCGCTACCTCGTGGTCGCCCATAGCCTCGATGTCGAGGCCCTGGTCATCCTCAACAAGCGCGATCTGCTGGACGCCGAAGAGGACATGGAAGACGCGCTGCTGTCGCCCTGGCAAGGACTGGGACACCCGACAATCGGCGTCAGCAGCCTCAGGGGCGATGGCCTGGACGGCCTGCGACAATGGATAGGGGCGCGCACGGGCATACTGGTGGGCCAGTCCGGTGTCGGCAAATCCTCGCTGATCAACGTCATGGTGCCCGACCGATCGGCAAGAACGCGGGCCCTGTCCGAGGCGTCCGGGCTGGGTCGCCATACAACCACTGAAACCACCCTTTACGATCTTCCCGGAGGTGGTGCCCTGATTGATTCGCCCGGGATCCGGATCCTGCGCCTCGGCCACCTGAGCCCCGACAGCATTGCCCTGGGATTCCGTGATTTTCAGCCCTACCTGGGTCGTTGCCGTTACCGGGACTGCAGTCATCGTGAGGAGCCCGGGTGCGCCATCGTCGAGGCAAGCCGGCGGGGCCTTATCGATCAGCGCCGGCTGGCCAGCTATCACGCCTTGCTGGCCGAGTGCCGGGGTTTCGCCGCAGGCTAGCCCGCGTATCTCACCGCCCTTCTACTACGCACGCCGATCTGGAGGACTCTGCGGCGCGACAGGGGACATCTCCGCCCACGCGGATGGATCCGTCACGCAGCCGGTTGGCATGGCGGATGAGCGTCAGCCGGGCGGCCAGCGCATGCGTCGACCGCCAAGCACATGCAGATGGAGGTGGTACACGGTCTGGTGTCCATGTGCCCCGCAATTGATCACGGTCCGATAGCCGTCGTCTGCAAAGCCTTCCTGGCGGGCAACCTGCTGGGCTGCAAGATACATCTCCCCTATCAGCGCAGCGTCATCGATGTTCAGGTCTTCGAGCGTGGCAATATGGCGTTTCGGGATTACAAGGATGTGATGAGGTGCCTGCGGACTGATGTCGCGGAAGGCCAGAACCTTTTCTGTCTCATGCACCACGTCGGACGGCACCTGCCGACTGACGATGCCGCAGAAGATGCAGGTATCCGCCATGTCCTGGGCTCCTCGTTTCTACCCGTCACGGGGGCCGGTGGCGGCGTCAGCCGTAATCGCGGCGGCCGGCGAAGGCGTGGGACAGTGTCCCGCTGTCCACATACTCCAGCTCACCGCCCACCGGAACGCCGTGAGCAATACGGCTGCAGCGCACGCCGTGCTCACGTGCCATTTCAGCCACGTACTGGGAGGTGGCTTCTCCCTCCACCGTAGGGCTTGTTGCCAGGATCACCTCGCGTACACCACCCTCACGGAAACGCTGTTCCAGGTGGTTCAGGCCCAGCGCTTCCGGGCCGATACCATCGAGGGGGGACAGCCGACCCATGAGCACGAAATACAGGCCGTTGTAGTCGGTCGCCTGCTCCAGCGCAAACACGTCCGCCGGATTTTCCACCAGACAGAGCAGGGCCTGGTCGCGACGCTGGTTGCGGCAGATGCCGCAGACCGGCTCTTCCGTAGGCAGCCGGCAGCGCTGGCACTGGCCAATGCGCTCAATAGCCTGAGCCAGCGTGCTGGCGAGGCGTGCACCACCATCGCGGTCACGCTGGATCAGGTGAAAGGCCATGCGCTGGGCGCCCTTGGGCCCAACGCCGGGGAGACAGCGCAGGGCATCGATCAATTCCTGAATGAGCGGCGAGAAAGTCATGGGAGAGGGGCTCGCGGATTCGTCGCCGGGACGATCCCGCATGACCGTTTCCGTATCAGAAGGGCAACTTCATGCCGGGTGGCAACCCCATGCCGGACGTCATCTCCGACATCCGCTCCTGTGTGGTCTCCTGAACCTTGCGCACAGCGTCATTGACCGCCGCCGCCACCAGGTCGGAAATCATGTCACGGTCGTCCTCGAACAGACTTTCATCGATGTCGACCCGCCGCACCTCATGCCGACCGGTCATCACCACGGATACCAGGCCGCCTCCGGCCTGACCCGTGACTTCCATGCGCGCCAGCTCTTCCTGGGCTTTCTGCATGTCGGCCTGCATCTTCTGGGCCTGCTTCATCAGGTTACCCAAACCGCCTTTCATGATTGCATCCTCGTGATCGTCAACATTGGGTTTGTAACGCTCCGGCGTCACTTTGCCGGCTGAACCGAATCCGGAACAACTTCGGCATCGAACATTTCCTGCAGCGCGGACACGGTGGGATCGGATGCGATCGCCTCTTCCGCCTCCTGCTGTCGGCGCCTGCGGGCGGCGCCGGCCTGCGCGGCAGGCGTCTTACCACCACCGTCGTCGGCCTCCACCGCCTCGATACGCAGGCGTACCGGCTTGCCCAGCCGCCGTTCCAGAGCCTGGCGGATCCTTTCCTCCAGCGGCGGACTGCGCAAATGGGCATGGGCCTGGTCAAGCAGCAGTCTGACCACGCCGTTCTCGAGCCCGCCCCAGGCACAATGCATCGCCAGCGCCTGGCTCATGCCGGAGAGTTCGAGCTGGGCAAGCAATTCCTGCCAGGGTGGAATGCCATCATCCTCAACCCGGTTCGCGGGTGATTCCCGCCCGGAAGCCCCCGTTGCCGGGCCGGCTACGGGCTGTACCTCATGTCCGGAATTCGCACCGACCGATTGCTGCGCCTGTGACCGGGGCGGTCCTGAATCCGCCCGTGCGCGCGCGGACGGCTGTTCCACGGCCCCACGGCCGTGACGTTCCGGTTCCGCCGACACGGGAGGTGGCGCGGTGCCCACCGGGCGGAACGCAAGCATCCGCAACAGCACCATTTCAAAGCCGAGACGCGGATCCGGGGACATGGGCAGATCGCGCCGACCGGTCAGCGCGATCTGGTAGAAAAGCTGCACATCCTCGGGCGACAGGCGCGCCGATAATGCACGCAATCGATCAACATCCGGGTGGTCCCCGTCCATGGAACCCGGGATGGCCTGATCGAGGGCCAGCATGTGCAGCGTGCTCAGCAACGCCGCCAGCACATCGGCGAAATCCGGGGCCCGTTCCGCCAGGCGCTCCACGGCTTCCAGGACTGCCGCGGAATCCGTCGAGGCCAGCGCCTCCAGCAGTTCGAGAACGTGGTCATCCTCGATACTGCCCAGCATGGTGCGCACGTCTTCGTCACGCACCGAGCCACCGCCGAAGGCGATACCCTGGTCGGTGAGACTCAGGGCATCGCGTATGGAGCCATCCGCCGCCAGGGCCAGCCGTTGAACGGCACGTTCCTCGTGATCAACTCCCTCCTCGCCGAGCACGCGCGCCAGGTGAGCGGCGATCAGTGAGGCCGGCAAGCGCTTGAGGTTGAATTGCAGGCAGCGGGACAGCACGGTCATGGGCAGTCGCTGCGGATCGGTAGTCGCAAGCAGAAATTTCACGTGCGGCGGTGGTTCCTCCAGCGTCTTCAACAGCGCATTGAAGCTGTGGCTGGACAACATGTGGACCTCGTCGACCAGGTAGATCTTGTAGCGGCCACGGCTGGGCGCGTACTGGACGTTATCGAGCAGATCGCGCGTATCCTCGACCCGTGTACGTGAAGCCGCGTCAACCTCGATCAGGTCGACGAACCGCCCCTCGTCGATCTCCAGACAGGCGCCGCAGGTGCCACAGGGTGTACCGCTTATGCCCTGTTCGCAGTTCAGGCACTTGGCCAGCACCCTGGCGACGGTTGTCTTGCCGACACCACGGGTTCCGGTGAAAAGGTAGGCATGATGCAGCCGATCATGGTCCAGCCCGTTGATAAGCGCCCGTAACACATGCTCCTGCCCGACCATTTCGGTGAAGGTGCGGGGCCGGTATTTGCGGGCAAGTACCTGGTAGCTCATCGGATGGGCAATCGTCTGACCGTGATGGCATGAGTGTACCACCGCGGGACGGTTGCGGCGGTGTTCGCGTGAATTGGAGGCAACGCCTTCAGCGCCACGCCATGAGACAATTTGTCGCCTTTCAACACAATGACTTGCGAAGTGTTTCTGCCTCCGCACCACAGGAATTGGGTCAACCGCACAACATATGGAGGCGGCAAGCACCAGCCACACCCCGGCGCCCGAATCTGCTGCTACGGCTGCTCCCTTCCGGGCCTGACCGGGTTCACAACATATCGTCGCGGGGGGACCGGCACCGCCGCCATTGATCGATGCCGTTCCGGTTCATCCCGGACACTCCCGCCTGCCCTGGCCAATATGCCCTTTCGTCAACGGCTTGGAAACGGCTCATGGCACGCGGTAGCGGCGCAGTCTAGCACTTCGCGGGGCATGCTCCAACAGCCGCCGCTCGCGCTTCGGGCCGCAGTCGCTGCGCTCCTGCGTTGTCCCTCCGCTTCGCTCCGGGGCTCGAACCGACTTGTTCGTCCGGGGGTTCGAATCCCCCGGGTGATATCCATGGAAAAGGGGCCATGTGGGCCCCTTTTCCATGGATATGGCGGAGAGGGAGGGATTCGAACCCCCGGACCCCGCAAGGGGTCACTCGATTTCGAGTCGAGCCCATTCGACCGCTCTGGCACCTCTCCGGGATGGCGCAAGGCGCGTAGTTTACAATAAAGATCCTCGCGATTCGAAGGGCATGACCATGCGGAGACGCTATCCGCTTTACGTGGTAACACTGCTGCTGCTGGGGTTGATACTGCTGGCCGGCGGGGGCAATTTCCACCAGCCCACCCTGCTCGATCGCATCCAGGCGCAGGGCGAGCTGGTGGTGGTTACCCAGGTTTCGGCAACCACCATGTCACGGGCAACCATGGAGACCGCGGGTCTGGAACACGATCTCGCCCGGGCATTCGCGGAGACGCTGGGTGTGGATATGCGCATGATCCAGGCGAGGAACATGACCGAAGTCTATCGCGCGCTGGCCGGGGGACATGCGCACATCGCAGCGTCACGCATCAGTGTCCCGGAAAGAGCCAGGCGGTCCATCCGTTTCACCGCCCCCTACCTGCAGGTCAAGTCCAAGCTGATCTACCGCTTCGGAAACACGCGGCCGCAGGACATGGACATGCTGACCGGCAGTGACGGCCTGCTTGCGGTGCCCGCCCACAGCGGCCACGCCGATCAGTTGAAACGATTGAGCGAGGTGCATGAGGGGCTGCGTTGGGAGGAGCGTCAACAATCGGTGGATGATCTGCTCTATCAGGTATGGAACGGAGAACTGGATTTCACGGTGGCCGATGCCCACGAACTGACTCTGAGCCGGCAGTACCACCCAGAACTCCGCGCCGCCTTCACCCTCGGCGACCCGCGCGACCTCGTCTGGGCGTTGCCGGACCACGAGGACACGAGTCTGTTTGACGCCGTACAGGCTTTTCTGGCCAAGGTCCGGAAAGACGGCATGCTCGACCATCTGTATGAGCGCTATTATGGGCATCTCGGAGACTTCGACTACGTCGGCGTTCGACTGTTCCTGCGTCACGTCACGGGGCGGCTGCCGGAGTTCCGGCCCATTTTCCAGGAGGCTGCGAAGGCTAACGGGCTGGACTGGCGTCTACTGGCGGCCATCGGCTATCAGGAATCCCTCTGGGACCCATCCGCCGTTTCGCACACCGGGGTGCGCGGATTGATGATGTTGACACAGCCGACCGCCAGTGATCTGGGAGTGGACCGGCTGGATCCGGCGGAGAGCATCCATGGCGGCGCGCGTTATTTCCGGTCGCTATGGGACCGATTACCCGCGCATATCGACGACCCCACCAGGAGCTGGCTTGCGCTGGCAGCCTACAACGTCGGCATGGGCCATCTTGAAGATGCGAGAATGCTCACCGAGAAGAACGGCGGCGACCCCGACGTGTGGCGGGACATCAAGGAGCACCTGCCCCTGCTTTCCGATCCGGAATGGTATCCGAAAACCCGTTACGGGCAAGCCCGGGGCTGGGAACCGGTGGTCTACGTCAGCCAGGTTCGCGCCTATTACGATCTGCTGGTGCGTATCACGGACCTGCCGGGGGAGGATTGGCACAATCCGGAAACCGCACCGGCCAGGGCGTATCGTGAACTGGACGGCCTGCACCTGCGTCTCGACGCTTCCATCGAGTCGGCGTTGTAGAGAGGTTTCGGTCGGTCCCGGCGCGAACGTGATAGGTATGTCCCCCCGGCAAGCGAGCAGCGTCACGCTCCCTAGCCCGCATGTCTCACCGCCGTTCGTCGCGAGGGCGCCGAGATGCCGCTGTGACGGGGGGCACGGACCGGAAGACGGCGAAGGCGTAGCTGACACTACGTCGAGCCGGCTGGAGGGAGTACGCCCCGTCACGGCGA
>SLSJ01000005.1 GCA_007130525.1 Ectothiorhodospiraceae bacterium
CGACATTCTATTCCTGGAGCCTGTCCTTGAATCTGGACGTTACCGAAGGCGTCGTTACCGCGCTTGCCACCGACGTCGTCGTTTTCACCATCAGGAATGAGCGACTGCTGGTGTTGCTGGTGCGACGCCGGCACGAGCCCTATGCCGGTCTGTGGGCGTTGCCGGGTGGCCTGGTTCCACCGGATGAGGGTCTCGATGACTGTGCCAGCCGCATGCTGGCGGAGAAGACCGGGGTTCGGGGCGTGTACCTGGAGCAGTTGTACAGTTTTGGCGACCCCGTGCGTGATCCCCGCGGTCGCATCGTGTCCACCGCCTATTACGCCCTGTTGCCGCCGGCGCGGTTGCGGGAAGCAGGGGCGGAGAACCTTCCCGAATCATGCTGGGCGCCGGTGGACGCCCTGCCGGAACTCGCCTTCGATCATGCCGGGATGATCGCCATGGCGCACCGCCGGCTGGCGGCCAAACTGGACTATTCCACCATTGCCCTGCAGTTCATGGGGGAGCGGTTCACGCTCAGCGAGCTGCAGGCCGTATACGAAATCATCCTCGGGGAGCCGCTGGACAAGCGCAACTTCCGCAAGCGGGTGCGCGGGTTCGGCTGCATCGAGGACACAGGTGAGCGATTCCGGGGCGGCAACCACCGGCCCGCCAGGCTGTACCGGGTCAAAAGCCCGGGTACGGTCGACTTCATCAAGTGATCAGCGACCGAACAGGTCGGAGGTAATGCCAATGAGCAACGCGCAGACAATTCACATGGAAAGGCCGGTGAAGTATTTCAGGGAGGAGGCGTTCCGGGCCGACGACGTGCCGGCGGGGTGGGAGCGCCGGAAGTTGACGGACCGCATAAGGCGCATGCTGCGTGAGCAGGATGCGGTGCTCGTGGCGCATTACTACACCGACGCCGACCTGCAGGTGCTGGCGGACGAGACCGGTGGCTGCGTGTCCGACTCACTGGAGATGGCGCGTTTCGGCTTCGAGCATCCGGCCAATACGGTCGTGGTTGCCGGGGTGCGGTTCATGGGCGAGACGGCAAAGATTCTGAGTCCGGAAAAGCGCGTGCTGATGCCGACTCTCGAGGCAACCTGCTCGCTGGACCTGGGATGCCCGGCGGATGAGTTCGGTGCGTTCTGTGACCAGCATCCCGACCGCACCGTGGTGGTTTATGCAAACACCAGCGCCGCCGTGAAGGCGCGCGCGGACTGGGTGGTGACGTCCAGCATCGCGGTGGACGTGGTCCGGCACCTGCATGAGCGCGGCGAGAAAATCCTCTGGGCGCCCGACAAGCACCTCGGGGATTACATTCACCGCCAGACCGGCGCGGACATGCTGTTCTGGGACGGCGCCTGCATTGTTCACGAGGAGTTCAAGGGCATCGAGCTGGAGGAACTGCGCCGCAAGCGTCCGGAGGCCAAGGTGCTGGTGCACCCGGAATCGCCGGCCTCGGTGGTGGCCCAGGCCGATGTGGTGGGTTCGACCTCGCAGCTTCTGAACGCGGTCCGCACGCTGGACGCGCCCGCGTTCATCGTCGCCACCGACAACGGTCTGTTCCACAAGATGCGCGAGGTGGCTCCCGACAAGGAACTGCTGGAAGCGCCCACGGCGGGGCGCAGCGCCACCTGCCACAGTTGCGCGCACTGTCCCTGGATGGCCATGAACGGGCTGCGCAGGCTGGCGCACGCGCTTGAAACCGGCGACAACGAAATCCATGTGGACCCGGCGGTGGCGCGGCGCGCGCTGGTGTCCCTGGACAGGATGCTGAACTTCGGACGGCAGGTGCGACGCGAGGTGGCAGGCGCGGGTGATGCCTGACCCATTTTCCGTCTCCTGCAGTGGAGACCTGCAACGAAAAAGGCCGTCGGCAATGCCGACGGCCTCTCTTGCTTGCGGGATCGGGTTATCCCGCATGACGCGTACGATTACCACTCATCATCCTCGTAATCGTCATCCTCGTCTTCGTCCAGATCCCATTCGTCATCATCAAACTCATCGTCTTCGTCCTCATCCCACTGGATGCTCTGCTCGGGCGCGGAGCTATCCGCGGTGGACGATGTCGTGACGTCGGCCTGGGCAACACCGGTGAAGCCGAAGGCCATGGCGATCAGGAGGGTAAACAGGAAATAGCGCAGTTTGGTGATCAGAGTCATTCTGAATCTCCTCGTTGCTTGGGTAAGTTCAACGCCTTCCGACGTCACCCGTATCCCTGCATCCCCCATGCCAGGTATGTAAAGCATTGAAAATTAAAGGATACTGACCATGTCCGCAGACTCCACGAGGGTGTGCGCCAATGACACATGAGTCATGGGGGCATGGCTGGTGCTCGATTTTCCATGCCTGTGTTGCCGGCTGGAAACACGCGCTTGCCGGCCTCCCGGTCGTCCCGTTGGCGGTGCATGACTGCCGCGCAATACCGGGCCTATACTGGGCTCCTTGTGCGCATCGGCCGTCGGGCACCCGGCCGATGTGGGCGCAAGCCCCGCGAAGGGGATCGACTGCCAGGTCAGGACAAGGATGAGGGGGGTCCCGATGGTTGAAACACTGCTTGCGTTCAACGACTGGATCAACGGGATCGTCTGGGGACCTCCCTTTATGATCCTGCTGGTGGGCACGGGGCTCTATCTCACCGTGCGCATCGGTTTTTTCCAGTTCACCCATCTGCGTTTTGCGTGGCGGCAGACCTTCGGCCGACTGCTGCGCCGGGGCGGTCGCCCTGAAGAGGGTGCGATCACCCCATTTCAGGCGGTTACCTCGGCCATGGCGGCTACCATCGGCGTGGGCAACATCGCCGGGGTTGCCACCGCCATCGCGCTCGGTGGTCCGGGGGCGGTGTTCTGGATGTGGATGGTCGCGCTGGTGGGGATGGCCACCAAGCTGGGCGAGGCCACGCTGGGCGTCAAGTACCGGCAGGTCGATGCCGAGGGCACCATCTCCGGCGGCGTGTTCTGGTACATCGAGAAGGGTCTGGGCCCCAACTGGAAGTGGTTGGGCATGCTCTACGCGTTCTTCGCCGGCCTTGCAGCCTTCGGTATCGGCAACATGGTGCAGGCCAATACCATGAGCGACGCCATGAGCACGGGCTTCAACGTGCCCACGTGGCTTACCGGGCTGCTGGCGCTGGTCCTGGTGGGAATGGTCACCCTCGGCGGCATTCGCCGAATCGCCATCACCGTCGAGAAGATCGTCCCGTTCATGGCGGTGGTCTACGTGGTGGGGGCCCTGGGTGTGCTGGTGTCCTTCTATGACCAGATCC
>SLSJ01000248.1 GCA_007130525.1 Ectothiorhodospiraceae bacterium
CTTCCGGTCCGTGCCCCCCGTCACCGCGGCATCTCGACGCCCTCGCGACGAACGGCGGTGAGATATGCGGGCTAAGCAGAAACGGGAGCAGGAACAATACGACCTGGCCGCCGCGGCCGACGCGCTCGGAGTAAGCGAAGTGGACTTCTTTCGCCTGGCATATCGCTGGTGGCACGCCCGTGAACCGGACGAGCAGACGCTGGACAGGGCCTACATGGACCACATCAAGTTCGGCGTGACCCCGGACTGGGCACGACACATGGCCCGGGAAGTTGCCGCGGCGGCCGCAGCCGGCCGCCTGGACAGAACGACCTTCGGGGCAACCGGACCACCCGGGAACGTCTATCGTCCGCGCCATCCGCCACGTCCTGCCCGCCTGTTGCTCTGGATCGTCTACGCCCTTCTCTTCGTTTTCTTCCTGATGATGGCCACACGGCGATAGCGGCGCCCCGCCGGCTGGAGGCTGATCCAGCACGGCCGGCCGGTTTCAGGCCCGGCCACGCCGCGCCAGCAGGTGGGCCTTGCGACGGTACTCACGCAAATCCTCGCGGATATGCTCGACGGCCTGGGCAGTGAGTTCACAGCGCTTGCCGTCCAGCAAATGCCCGTCCAGCCGGTCGGCCAGGCGGCGTGCCACCTCGAGCATCTGTTCGAAGGCGGTAAGACCGTCGAACGGACCCGGCAGCTGCATGAACAGCGCGACGCCGGGGGTCTCGAGTTCCTCGATGGACTCCAGGTCGAAATGCCCGGGCTCCACCATGCTGGCAACACTGAACATGGGCGTCGGGCCGCTGTGGGCATCGACCACGTAGTGATAGATGTCGTGCATGCCATGGCGCAGCCCCACGCGCTCGAGCGCCTCCAGCAGTGGCGGACCGGTGAAAACGTAACCCCGCCCCGCCGTTACGTGCAGCACCACGATTTTCTCTCCGGCATCCTGCCAGGCGGGATCCGGATCCAGGGCATCCGCTTCCCGGGACACGGGAAACAGGCCGTCTTCGGCCTTCGCACGCCCGCTGTCTGGGCTTTCCGTTGTCGACCTTACCCGCGGCGATGACACGGTCTGCTCCGGATCGTCCCAGGCCGTGGGTGGCTCATGGGTGTCCAGCGGAACATCCACGTCCATTTCCAGATCGTCCGTGTCCGGATCGCCGATGACCAGATCGTCGAGATCCTTCAGTGCCAGGTCCACATCGTCATCCCGCCGTTTCCGGCCGCGGCGGATTCGGCCCGGCAGGTAGCCCTGCCAGCGGTAATAGCCATAGATGCCGGCAATCACCAGTATGCCCAGCAGCAACAGTATCCAGCGCAATGCATCCATAGAAACCTCTGATCAATCCTGTCCCCGCCGCCCCGACGACTTGTGGTCAGGCGGCCCGCCATGCCCCGGAGACCGGACCCTGCTCCCGGGCTCAGACCGCCAACGCCATATCGGCCGCCTCGTCAACGTCGACCGCCACCAGACGCGATACGCCCGCTTCGTGCATGGTGACACCCATGAGGTGCGAAGCAATCTCCATCGTGGTCTTGTTGTGGGTGATGAACACGAACTGCACCCGCGCCGACATCTCCCGCACCAGTTCACAGAAGCGTCCGACATTGGCCTCGTCCAATGGCGCGTCCACCTCATCCAGCATGCAGAAGGGCGCCGGATTGAGTTCGAAGATGGCGAAAATCATGGCCACCGCCGTCAATGCCTTTTCACCGCCAGAGAGCAGGTGAATATTCGTCACACGCTTGCCGGGCGGACGCGCCAGAATGCTCACTCCGGTATCCAGCAGATCCTCTCCGGTCAATTCAAGATAGGCCTCCCCACCACCGAACAGACGCGGATACATCCGTCCCAGGCCGGCATTGACGCGATCGAACGTGGTCCGGAAACGGGTCCGGGTCTCCCGGTCTATTCGGCGAATGGCCGTATCCAGTGTCTCCAGTGCCTCGTTGAGATCATCGTACTGCTGATCGAGATAGCCCTTGCGTTCGGCCAATGCCTCGCGCTCTTCGATGGCCGCCAGGTTGATGCTTCCAAGACGTCCGATACGGCCTTCGATATCGGCCAGGCGCTTGAGCCAGACCGCCTCGGAGGCATCCTCCGGAAGGTCCCGCTCGACCGTCTCCAGTTCGACGTCCAGTTCCTGCAGTTGCTCGGCCTGGGTCTGGTGCCTGAGATGCAGTTCCTGCCGGCGCAGCCGCGAGGATTCCAGCTCCCGCCGCAGCACCTCGCATTCGTTCTCTGCCGCAAGCCGGGTCTGATCCAGTTCCCGAAGCTGCTGGTCCACTTCGCCCAGCCGTGACCTGGCCTGATTCAGCGTCTGTTCCGCAGAAACCCGCTGCTCCAGCAGGACTTCGCGCTGCGCTTCCAGCTCGGCGACCGGGTCGCCCTCCTCCCTGGCCGTTTCCCGCAGACTGCCGGTACGCTCCGACAGGCGCCGATGCTGCGCCTCCAGCCGCCGGAGCTGTTCGACGATGGAATCGCGGGCGGTTACCGCGCCCTCCTGTTTCAGCGACAGCGCGTGGCGCTGCTCGCGACACTTGCGCCTGCGCTCCCTCGCGTCGTCCACCGCCTGCTGCAGCTGCTCCCGTTTTTCCTGCAGCGCGGCACGCTGGCTGTCCAGTTCCTCGCAACGGTCCAGCGCCTGTTGCAGCAGCGCCCTGGCTCCACGCACCGCCTGTCGCGCCTGTTCCATGCCATCGGCCGCATCGTCGATCTCGTCGGCAAGGCGCGCCTCGCGCTCGCGCACGTCATCGAGGCGCTGTTCCCGGGTGTGCAGGCGGCCGCCAACCGCGGAAAGCGACTCACCGAGTTCGTCACGCCGCTGCCGCGCCTGCAGCTGCTCCTGTTCAACGGCCAGGCGCTGCTCGCGCAGCAGGCCAATCCGCTCTTCCAGGTCGGCAAGCGCTGCGGCGTCGGCATCGAGCCGGGATCGCAGTTCGGCAATTTCCCGCTCCCGGGCCAGTACGCCCTGCTGGCCGTCATCGGCCTGGCCCGTGCGCAACCAGCGGCGCCCCAGCCACTCGCCGGCCGGGGTCACGACGGACTCTCCGGCGGCGAGCGCATCGCGTTCCCGAAGCGCCTCCTCCAACGAATCCGCGCAGTAAATGCCGGCAAGCAGATCGTGCACCGGCCAGGGCGCCGACACCCGATCCTGCAGGGCCGGCAGCCGGCGCGAGGGCATTTGCTCTCCCGGATCGCGGCCGGTGTCGATGAGCGTGAGCTGCCCTCGTTCCGGTCCGGGCTGCCGCGGATCCGGATCACTGGCGCAGACAGCCTGCAGGTGTTCGCCGAGCACCCGTTCCACCGCCGCCTCCCAGCCGGACTCCACCGTCAGGACCTGGGCCAGCCGCGCGGCATCGTCCAGGCCGTGCCGCGCAAGCCATTCCGCAACCGCCTCCCCGGCGTCGGCGAGCGCGCCTTGCTGCAACGTCTCAAGCGAGGTCAGCCGGGCGTCGCGCTGCTGGCGGGCGTCGCGCAGGTGCTGGAGTTCCCCGGCCAGTGACCGCTCTTCCTCCACCAACCCCTCCAGGCGCCGGTCAAGCTGACACAGCGCGTTGACATGCTCGTCCCGCAGCTGCGCGAGTTCCTGCTGCTCGTCGCGCAGCGAATGCAGTTCCTGCTCAAGGCCGCCGGGGTCCAGTGAGGACCGCTCCTCCACAAGCCGCTCACGGCGTCGCTGCAACTCGTGCTGCCGCTCCTCCATGTGTTCGATGCGCGTGCGCTGGATCTCGGCCTCCTGCAGGGATCCGGCGGCCTGCTCGTTGAAGGCGTCCCATTGCGCCTGCCAGTCGCCCAGCGCGGACTGCGCCCGCGCCACCTGTTCCGACGCCTCCGCCTCCTCCTCCGCGGCCTCTTCCAACTCCGGCTGCAGCGATTGCAGCCGCTGCTCCAGCACGCGCAGCTTGTCCCGATCCTGGGACAATGTGTGCTCGAGCTCCTCCAGCGCCTGGGTCCCTGCCTTCAATTCCTCGGCACGCCGCTGCCGCAGTTCACGGTGGTGGCCAATCTGCTGTTCGATCCGCGCGATATCACTGCCCACGGCGTAATACCGACCCTGCGCGGCATTGAGTTCTTCGCCCAGTTGGCGTTGCCGTTCGCGGCCTTCCACCATCTCGCGCTCGGCGCGCCGCTGGCGGCTGACCGCCGCCTGCAGGGCTGTCTCCCGCTCCTGAAGCTCGCGTTCGCAGGACACCAGGTTCATGGACAGTTCGCGCAACCGCAGCGCCAGCAGCTCCGCGCGAAGGCGACGCTCGTCGCGCTTGAGTTCGCGGAATCGTTCCGCGGTCTGCGCCTGCCGGCGAAGCTTCTCAAGCTGAACGCCGACCTCCTCGCGGACGTCGTTGAGACGCTCCATGTTCTCCCGCGTACCCCTGATGCGTCGCTCGGTCTCGCGCCGGCGTTCCTTGTAAAGTGATATCCCGGCCGCCTCCTCAAGGTAGACACGAAGATCCTCGGGCTTTGCCTCGATGATACGGGAGATCATCCCCTGCTCGATGATGGAGTAGCTGCGGGGGCCGAGCCCGGTGCCCAGGAACACATCGGTCACATCGCGTCGCCGGCAACGCGAGCCGTTGAGGAAATACTGCGATTGGGACTCGCGGTTGACCTGTCGCTTCACCGAAATCTCGGCATAACTGGCGTACTGACCGCCAAGTGCGCCATCGCTGTTGTCGAAAACCAGCTCGATGGAGGCCTGGCCCACCGGCTTGCGACTGCTGGAGCCGTTGAAGATCACATCGGTCATGGATTCGCCCCGCAGGTGCCTGGCGGAACTCTCGCCCATCACCCAGCGCACGGCGTCGATCACGTTCGACTTGCCGCAACCGTTCGGGCCTACAATGCCAACCATGGACCCGGGCAGATTGACGGTGGTTGGGTCCACGAAGGACTTGAAGCCCGCGAGTCGTATCTTCTTCAGCCGCATGTATCCGGCATCCCTCTCACCTCCCGGCATGGCTTGACCCGGGCCGCCAGATCCCGTGATGACGAGTGTGACGGGAGGGCTCGCAGCTCCCTCTCCGGTCTGATCCGCGCCCATTATCACGCTCCGGATTGCGATTGGAAAGCCGCGTTCCGGTTGCCACCTGCGATCGGCGACAGTGTCGCTTCAGTGCGAGAGCACGATGGCAGTGGACCGATGGCGCCGCGGACCGTCACAATATGCGCTTGTGCCCGTTCATGAACCGTTAGCATGCGATCCGGAATTCCCGACACCGCCTCCGGCACCTACCGCGGCCGTTTCGCGCCGAGCCCCACCGGTCCGCTGCATTTCGGCTCTCTGCTCACTGCCATGGCGAGTTATCTGGAAGCCAGGCGGAATGCGGGCGAGTGGCTACTGCGGATCGACGACATCGACCCGCCGCGGGAACAGCCGGGGGCCGCTGACGCCATCATCCGCGCGCTCAACCGCTTCGGGTTTCGCTGGGATGGCGAGATCCGCTACCAGAGCCGCAGCCTGGCACGCTACCGGGACGCCCTGAACCGGCTCCGGGAGGAGGGCATCGCCTACGGCTGCACCTGCACGCGTCGCGATATCGCCGCCGTCGCCCGCAGCGGCCCGAACGGTCTGATCTACCCCGGCACCTGTCGCCATGGCCTGCCGCCGGGCCGCCGCACCCGGGCCTGGCGGATCCGCTGCGGCGTGGCGAGGATCCGCTTTGAAGACCGGTTCCAGGGCGCAATCGACGTATCCCTCGCCGATACGGTCGGGGATTTCGTGATTCGTCGTGCCGATGGCCACATCGCCTATCACCTGGCTGCCGCCGTGGATGATGGCAGCGATGGAATCAGCCATGTCGTTCGCGGACACGACCTGCTCTGGTGCACTCCACCACAGCATTACCTGCAACAGCAACTTGGCCTGCGGCAGCCGCGATGCGGTCATGTTCCGGTGGTGGTGGCCAGCAACGGACAGAAGCTGAGCAAGCAGAACCTGGCGCCACCGGTCGACGACGAGCGCCCGATCATGGAGCTGTGGCGAGTTCTTGACGCGCTCCGCCAGCAGCCGCCGCCCCAATTGCAGCGGGAGTCGCTGACCAGGCTCTGGGAATGGGCCCTGCAGAACTGGCAACCGGAGAGGCTCCAGGGCCTGACCACCCTGCCGACGCCCTGAACGAGTCGCAGCTTCGTCCCGCATGTGCTACTTTCGGTAACAAGCGTGGGGTGTCCTGCCAGGGACCGGGCTCTGACGCAGTCGCGCAAATAACTACAGGCGTGTCCCCAGAGCTTCCTCAGCGGAGGATTCCGACCAATGGCCCAGCTTCAGGATCAGGGACCCGGCGCGCACAGTCTCTTGATCTTTCTGCTCGCGCTTTTCATGCTGGCCTCGCCATTCACCAGCTGGTGGATGAACCTGACGGCCCCCTGGTATTTCACTTACCTGCTCTGGCTGATCGTGATCGGCCTGACCTGGGTTCTGGCGCGAAGGTTGAGACGGCATGTACCTTGACCTGCGCACGTTATTCGTTGCGGCCGTACTCTACCTGTTGCTGCTGTTCCTGATTGCCTATGCCACCGACCGGCGCTGGCTGCCCGGCTGGCTCATTCGACACCCGGCCATCTACGTCCTTTCCCTCGGCGTCTACGCCACCACCTGGAGCTACTACGGCAGCGTCGGGTTCGCCCAGCAGCAGGGCCTCCTGTTCCTGACCATCTACCTGGGCGTTACGCTGGCCTTCGTGCTCACACCGGTACTGCTGATGCCCATCCTGCGGCTGACGCGCACCTATCAACTCAGTTCGGTCGCCGATCTTTTTGCATTCCGCTTCAACAGCCAGGCCTCGGGCATTCTGGTTGCGTTGCTCATGCTTGCGGGCGTGCTGCCCTATATCGCGTTGCAGATTCGTGCGGTTACGGAGTCGACCGTGGTCCTTACCCAGGATTCGTCACCACAGGCACTGGCGTTCTGGTTCGTCATCCTGGTCACGATCTTCACCATCATATTCGGCGCCCGCCATGTATCACCGCGCGAAAAGCACGAGGGCATGGTTGTGGCCATCGCCTTCGAATCGCTGATGAAGCTGAGCGCGCTGCTGCTTGTGACCGCCGTGGCCGTCCACCAGGCCTTCGGGGGCCTCGGCGGCATGCACCGCTGGCTGGAGGAAAACCCGGAACACCTGGAGGCACTGTACGCACCGGTGCAGGAAGGCCCCTGGGCCAGCCTGCTGCTACTGGCCTTTGCCGCGGGATTCCTGCTGCCGCGGCAGTTCCACATGCTGTTCGCCGAGAACATCAAGCCACGTCACCTGTACACGGCCAGCTGGGGATTTCCGCTGTTCCTGCTGGCCCTGACAATGGCAATTCCGCCCATACTGTGGGCTGCCGCCGTGCTCCAGCCCGGGACACCCCCGGACTATCACGTGCTCGGGGTGAGCCTGGCCAGCGGCTCCCCGACCCTGGCCGTGATCGCCTACCTGGGCGGCATTTCCGCGGCCAGCGCCATGGTGGTGGTCTCGACACTGGCCATCTCTTCCATGACCCTGAACCACCTGGTGCTGCCGCTGGCGCGGCCGCAGCCGCACCGTGACCTGTATGTGGCGCTGCGCTGGGCCAGGCGCATCATGATTGCGGCGATCATCGCCGCGGGCTACGGCTTCTACCGGATTCTCGAGCCCACCGAGGGGCTGGTGGGGTGGGGGCTGATCTCCTTCCTGGCCATGGCGCAGCTCCTGCCCGGGCTGGTGGGCCTCCTGTTCTGGCCGCGGGGTACCGCCGGTGGCTTCATAGCGGGTCTGATCGGCGGCACCTTCGTATGGGCGGTCACCGCCCTGCTACCGCTGGTCACCGGGGAGAGCACGCTTCCCTGGTTCGGCCTGATCCAGCCCGGGGACTCCACCACCCCGGCGGTCTACCAGTCGGCCACATTCTGGTCCCTGAGCATCAACGCCCTGCTGTTCGTGCTGATCTCGCTGCTGAGCCGACCCGATGAACGGGAGCGCGAGGCGGCCGCTGCCTGCCGGGAACTGATGCCCGCCGTGCCCACAGGCTATGTGCGCGCCAGTTCGCCCGAGCAGTTCGTGGAGCAGCTGTCCTCGGTCATGGGCGAGAACGCCGCCCGCGAGGAGGTTGCCAAGGCGATCCGGGAACTGGGCATGACCTGGAGCGAGAGCCGCCCCATCAACCTGCACGGCCTGCGTACCCAGATCCAGCGTAACCTCTCCGGCATGCTGGGTCCCGTGCTCGCTCGCATGATCGTGGATGATCGCCTGGAACTGGACCGTGAGAGCCGCACCGCTCTGGCACAGAACATCCGGCTGACGGAAGAACGCCTGGAGAAATCCCGCACCCGGCTGCGGGGACTGGCGGCCGAGCTGGACCGGTTGCGCCGCTACCACCGGCAGATTATCGAGGATCTGCCGGTGGGTGTCTGCGCCCTGGGCCATGGCGCGCGTCTGGTGCGCTGGAACCCTGCCATAGCACGAGTCACCGGCCTGGCGTCCGAGGAAGTGATGGGCCGACGGCTGGATGAGCTGTCGCTGCCCTGGGGCACGCTGCTCACTGACTTCATGAGCAGCACTGAAGATCACTGGCACAAGCAGGAAGTGTCACTGGACGGACGCCCCCGCTGGTACAGCCTGCACAAGGCCGCCATCGAGGAACCCGGCCGGGGTCGCAGCGGCGACACGGTGCTGCTGATCGAGGATCTCACCGACCTGCAGGTGCTGGAACATGAACTGGCGCACAGTGAACGCCTGGCATCCATTGGACGCCTCGCCGCCGGTGTGGCCCACGAAATCGGCAATCCGGTAACCGGCATATCCTGCCTGGCGCAGGAGTTGCGCGAGGAGCAGGAGCCGGAGCGCATAGCCGGTTGTGCCGACGACATACTCAGGCAGGCACAGCGGATCAACAACATCGTCCAGAGCCTGGTTCGCTATGCCCATGGAGGCAACGGCGCCCAGCGCAGCATGACCGCCGTCAACCTGCACGACACGGTGGCGGAGGCCACGCGGCTGACCATGCTCAGCCGCCGCGCCCAGCAGATGGACTTCGAAAACCGCGTGCCGGTGGAGGTGCAGATACTCGCGGACAGTCAGCAGCTGCTGCAGGTGTTCGTCAATCTGTTCAGCAACGCCGCGGATGCCTGTTCCGGGGACGGACGCGTAACCGCGACGGCCCGGCGCCGCGGCGACTGGCTGGAAGTGATGGTCGAGGACAACGGCTGCGGCATCTCCGATGACGCCATGGAGTGGATACTGGAGCCGTTCTACACCACCAAGGCGCCGGGCAAGGGCACCGGCCTTGGTCTGCCGCTGGTATACAACATCATCCGTGATTTCGGCGGCCACCTGGACATCCGCAGCGCCAGTCGGGGAACCATAGTGACCCTCCACCTGCGGCCGGCGGAATACCCATCAATAAAGGAGGCCTGAAAGGCGATGGCCCGCATACTGATCATCGAAGACGAGGACATCATCCGACACTCACTGTGCCGACTGCTGGCGCGGCACGGCCATACGGTAACCGATGCGGATTCGGTCGAAAGCGTCCGTGACAGCATGGACGGCAGCGGCTTCGACCTGATCATAGCCGACCTGCGACTGCCCGGTGCACCCGGCACCCAGGTGCTGGAACTCGCGCCGCAAGTGCCGACCATCATCATGACCAGCTATGCCAGCGTGCGCTCGGCGGTGGATGCCATGAAACTGGGGGCCCTGGACTACATCGCAAAACCGTTCGACAATGACGAACTGCTGCTCACGGTGGCGCGCGCCATCAAGGAAACACGCCTGCAGCAACAGAATGCCGCGCTCAAGGCCGACCTTGACCGTGACTACCCGGTGAACGGCATCATCGGCTCCTGCAAGGCGATGCGGGGCGTGTTCGAGCGCATCGACAAGGTGGCGCCCACGGACACGACGGTGCTTATCCTCGGTGAATCCGGTACCGGCAAGGAGCTGGTTGCCCGCGCCCTGCATGAACAGAGCGGACGTCGCGACGGCCCGCTGGTCGCAGTGAACTGCGCGGCCATTCCCGATTCTCTGATCGAAGCCGAACTGTTCGGCCATGAAAGAGGCGCTTTCACGGGCGCCGTCGGCATGCGCCAGGGACTGGTGGAGGCGGCCAATGGCGGCACGTTGTTCCTGGACGAGATCGGTGAGCTGCCGCTGGCGGCGCAGGCCAGGCTGTTGCGCGTGCTTCAGGAGGGTGAGATACGACGGGTGGGGTCTCCGGCATCCCGTCGCGTGGACATTCGACTTGTCGCGGCAACCCACCGGCAATTGCGCGAACTCGCCGAAGCCGGCGACTTTCGTGAAGATCTGTATTTTCGCATCAACGTCATGGAGATACGTCTCCCACCACTGCGGGACCGGGGCGATGACATCATCGAACTCGCCCGGTTTCTGCTCGACCGCGCCTGCAAGCGACTGAAACGGCCACCCATGCGTTTCAGCAACGAAACCCTTGACGTATTCAGAAACCACGCCTGGCCGGGCAACGTGCGGGAACTGGAAAACACCGTGGAACGGGCCGTTATCCTGAGCGACAGCACGGTCCTGACGCCGGATATTCTCGGCCTCCGCGCGCAATCCGCGACCCCGGAGGCCGACACCACCCCTGCCGGTGCTGACCTGTCTCTCGAAGACTATTTTCGCCAGTACGTGCTGCAGCATCAGGACGAGATCACGGAGACCGAACTGGCGCGGCGCCTGGGCATCAGCCGCAAGGCCCTGTGGGAGAAACGCCAGCGTCTCGGCATCCCGCGACCCCGGGGCAAACGAACCGCGACCTGAGCCGTGAACAAGGGCGCGGCAAGGTTAGTATTGCGCCGCGGTATTCGTTAACCTTTGTAACTGCCTGATGACCTTCAGGCGGCTGTCATGAAGGCTTTTCCCCGGCGCCAGGGTGTATGCTGGAGAAGCGGGACGATGGCATTCGGATGCCAGCGGCTCCCCGAGGCGGATAGCCTCCGCAGGGACTGCTAGGCTTACCGAGGGCGACAGGGAGTTCGGCTCGATAAGAACGACACCGGAATGTGGCCGCGCGGGCCCGTTCCTCACAGGCTCACGTTTCAGGAGAGGAGGAAACATTCATGTCCGAGAAATTGCATCCCGTTCCGGCGGAATTGGCAAAATCGGCACACCTGGACCGCGAAGGCTACGAAGCCATGTACAAGCGCTCCCTGGAGGACCCGGAGAACTTCTGGGCCGAGCAGGCGGAGCGGCTGCACTGGTTCAAACGCTGGGACAAGATCGACGGCTCCGATCTCAACAAGGGCGAAATCCGCTGGTTCGAGGGCGGGCGCATCAATGCCGCCTACAACTGCCTGGACCGGCATCTCGAGAAGCGCGGCGACCAGACGGCCATCATCTGGGAGCCGGACGGCCCCGACGACCAGGCCCAGCACATCACATACCGTGACCTGCATGAGCGCGTGTCGCGCTTTGCCAACGCGCTCAAGGAGCGTGGCGTCGACACAGGCGACCGGGTCTGCATCTACCTACCCATGATTCCGGAAGCGGCGGTGGCCATGCTGGCCTGTGCCCGCATCGGCGCCATTCACTCCGTGGTGTTCGGCGGTTTCTCGCCGCAGGCACTGGAGGACCGCATTCTCGACTCCGACTGCCGGGTGCTGATCACCGCCGACGAGAGCGTCCGCGGCGGCCGGAATTTCCCGTTAAAGGCCAATGCGGACCAGGCCCTGAAGAAATGCCCGAACGTGCATACCACCTTCGTGGTGCAGCGCACCGGCGGCAAGATCGACTGGGACGACAAGCGGGACGTGTGGTATCACGAGGCCACCCAGGCGGCATCGGCGGAGTGCCCGGCCGAGGAAATGGATAGCGAGGCCCCGCTTTTCATCCTCTATACGTCCGGCTCCACCGGCAAACCCAAGGGAGTGCTGCACACCACCGGCGGCTACGTGCTCGGTGCCAGCCTGAGCCACCACTACGTGTTCGACTACAAGGAGGGCGAGGTGTTCTGGTGCACGGCCGACGTGGGCTGGGTCACGGGGCACAGCTATATCGTCTACGGTCCGCTGGCCAACGGCGCCATCACGGTGATGTTCGAGGGCGTACCCACCTATCCCGATGCCGGTCGCTTCTGGCAGGTGGTGGACAAGCACGACGTGTCGATCTTCTACACCGCGCCCACGGCCATTCGCGCCCTCATGGGCCAGGGCGACGAGTTCGTCACGAAGCACGAGCGCAGTTCGCTGCGCCTGCTTGGCACCGTGGGCGAACCCATCAATCCCGAGGCCTGGGAGTGGTACTACCGGGTGGTGGGCGACAGCCGTTGCCC
>SLSJ01000222.1 GCA_007130525.1 Ectothiorhodospiraceae bacterium
ATGCGGGCTAGGGGTTGCGGACGAGGTCCATCACGTTCATGTGGCGGTTGGAGCGCATCACCAGCCCGTAGCTGAGGCGATCGAAGGTGCGAAACACGATCAGCTCCCCGCCGCGTTCCTCCGGCAGCGTGATGCGCTGACGGGACACGTGGTCCTCGACCACGCGACCGGCCTTGTAGATTGCCAGCACGTCGCCCTTCCGCAGCCCGTCGGCTTCGCCCAGGTTGAGGACGACGACGTCGAACTGACCGATCTGGCTGACACCGTCCAGCACGTCGATAATGCGGCCACTGATTTCCGATTCCGGTGCCTTCGGGAAAAACTGCAACTGCGCATCCCGGCGCGGCATCCGCAACAGGCGGTCGCCCGCCAGCACCTCGCGGTTGCTGGACAGCACCCTGGCCGTTGCCGGGTCCCCGTCCCGGGTAATACCGGCCTCGCCGACGTAGGTGGCCTCGACACCGAGCACTTCCCGGGTTTCCGGGTCACGGTAGGCTCCCCCCTGCCGCACAATCGCGTAGGTGTCCTCTGCGCCCTCATCGGGCAATCGGCGAACGTAGACGCGGTCGTTCCGACTTGCCATCACGCGCTCGTCCTCGCCGGCGACGATGTAGGGGGCTTCGTCGAAAAAGGCCTCGTCCACCGCAAGGCTGCGGTTGAGGAACGGGCGCAGGGCCCGCAGCGGGATGGCGGTGATGGCGTCATCCAGTTCCTCTTCCCGCACCCCGGGGGACAGGCGGACTTCGCGGATACCGCGCTCCACGGTCAGCCGTGGATCGCCGTCCACGTAGACCATCCTGATCGAGTCCCCCGGGTAAATGAGGTGCGGATTTTCGATCTCCGGGTTGATATGCCAGATCTCCGGCCACAGCCAGGGCGAGACGAGGAAACGCTCGGAGATGTCCCAGAGCGTGTCACCGCGCTCCACCGTGTAGCGCTCCGGGTGATCCTCGCGGAATGCATCGGCGGCCAGCAGCAAGGGCGCGAGGAAAAACAGTCCGGCCATCAGCCACAGCAGTCTACTAACGCGCATTCCCTTAAATCCTTGTGCCGGTCCGCGGGGGTGCCGTCGGGCGACGACCGTTGCAGGATCCGATATACTTCGGATCCATATGTCATTTTCAAGGCTACCCCTAAGGCCCAGGCGCCGCAACGAACCAAACCATGGCAAAACTTGACGTACTTCACTTTCCTGACACGCGGTTGCGAATTCGGGCCGCTCCGGTGGGAAAAGTCGACGATGAAATCCGCCAACTGGTGGATGACATGCTCGAGACCATGTACGCCGCCCCCGGTATCGGGCTCGCCGCGACGCAGGTGAACGTGCATCGTCGGGTGATCGTGATTGATGTCTCGGAGGACGGTACCGAACCGCGCGTTTTCATCAATCCCGAGATACTGGAGAAGGATGGTGTCGAGCAGATGCAGGAGGGCTGTCTGTCCGTCCCGGATTATTACGATTACGTCGAGCGGGCGCAGCGTGTGCGCGTACGGGCGCTCGATCGCAGTGGCGAGTGCTTCGAGCTGGAGGCCGACGGCCTGCTTGCCATCTGCATCCAGCACGAGATGGATCATCTCGAGGGCCGCCTGTTCGTGGACTACCTCTCCGAACTCAAGCGCAAGCGGCTCCGCAGAAAGCTGGAAAAGCACGCCAGGCTGGAGAGCGCCGCCGGCCCCGCCCGGGGCCAGGCGATCTGAACGGATCGCCCCGGCGTGCTCAGACGATCCGGCTCATCAGGCTGTCGAAGACCACGGCCGTAACCGCCCCGACCATCAGCCCGGCAATGATTTCCACGCGGTGGTGGCCGACGGCCTCGCGCAGCAGGGGCAGGTGGCGTTGTCGCAGCAGGCGGTTGAGTTCGGCGGCCTGCCTGCCGATATGCCGGCGCAGGCCACCGGCATCCAGCACCACGATAGTCAGTACTCCCATGGCAGCGCCGAATGCGGGATGGTCCACGCCCTCGCGAAGCGCGATCAGCGTCGCAACGCTGGCTACGATGGCGCTGTGGTTGCTGGGCATGCCGCCGTAGCCGACCCGGGAAAACGCATCCCGGCCATGGCAGGCAAGGTTAACGCCGAACTTCGTGGCGCCCGCCACCAGCCAGGCAATCAGTGGCATCAGCAGGTAGCTTGGATCGATCATGCGCCTGTCCAAAGTCCCCAGATGCAGAGGCCTGCCCAGAGCAGTACCGTCAGTGCCAGCGGCAGGTCGCTGAGCACGGCGTCGGTGGGGGATTCGCCGAACCCGCGGACCTCGACTGCGTACCAGTAGCGGAACAGGCCGAACATGACCACCGGAATGGTGAAAATCATTCCCGGGTGAGACTCAAGAACGAACAGACTATAAAAGATCAGGGCGCCCGTCGCCGCCATTTCCGCGTAACGATTGACCAGATCCACGGAATAGAGCTTGAGCACCGCGCGCGCGTTGTTGCCGCTCGTGGCCAGTTCCTGGCGCCGCTTGATACAGGCCAGGTAGAGAGCGAGCGACAATGTGGTTACAAACATCCAGCCCGATATGGGAACGTCCAGGGCCACCGCGCCGGCATACACGCGCAGCACGAAGCCGCCGGCGATGCAGAACAGGTCGAACACGGGCTGGTGCTTGAGGGAAAAACTGTAGGCCACGTTCAGGCCCACGTATGCGGCGATCACGGCGGTGACCGCCGGTTTCCAGAGCAGTGACAGGGATGTGGCCGCCAACAGCGTAACCATCAGCATGATAGCGTCACGCCGCCCGAGGCTGCCGTTGGCCAGCGGCCGCGTCCTTGATTTCTCGGGGTGCAGCCGATCCTGCTCCATGTCCCGCAGGTCGTTGAGCACGTAGACGCTTGAAGCGGCCAGTGAGAAGAAGATGAATGCCGCCAGCGCACTGGCCACGGCCTCCGCCTGTACAAACAGGCCCGAGAAGATCAGCGGCGCCAGCACGAAGGTATTCTTGATCCACTGCTTCGGCCGCATGATCCGCAGCATGCCGGGGAGCCGGGTACTGGCGTTGGACTGTATGATGGCGCGAATCCCGTACTGGCCGGACCCGAACGTTCCGGAAGGGGAGGACTTGTTATTCTGCTCGTAAGATACAGCATGTTCGCGATAGTGGCCACGCTGGCCAATATCGGCTCACAGGAGGTGGTGGCGCGGCTCCATCAGGGACCCCGGGAGCTGTGGG
>SLSJ01000072.1 GCA_007130525.1 Ectothiorhodospiraceae bacterium
CAATCGTCCTCCGCATTACGCTGCCGGGTTGACATCCGGACTCGTTGGCCATGCACCGGCATAAGCCCGTAACGAATCATGATCCCGGATGATTGCAGGGGCCATGCTATCCACCGCCTTAGACCGCGGGCGCCAGTCTGTCCGGCGCGGAGTCGTCCTGCTGCGCCCGCATCGGCGGCCTGAACCGCCTTAGTCGCAGGGCGTTGGTGAGCACGCAGATACTGGATGCGGCCATCGCCACGGCAGCGAAAACAGGTGATAGCAGTATGCCCCCAACCGGGTAGAGCACGCCTGCGGCAACCGGAATCAGGCTGGTGTTGTAGGCGAAGGCCCAGAACAGATTCTGCCTGATGTTCCGGATTGTCGCGCTGGAAAGGGCAATGGCATTGGGCACATTCATCAGGTCGCCCGACATCAGTACGACCTCGGCCGACTCGATGGCGATGTCGGTTCCCGTACCGATGGCCACACCGACATCGGCCTGGGCAAGCGCGGGCGCATCGTTGATGCCGTCACCCACGAAGACCACCTTGCGCCCCCCTTCCCGCAGTCGCTTGACGGCTTCAACCTTGCCGTCCGGCAGCACCTCCGCTATGACCTCGTCAATCCCCAGCCTGGCGGCAATGGCATCCGCGGTGTGTCTGTTGTCGCCGGTTATCATGGCAACTCGCAGTCCGGCGGCATGCAGGGCGGCAATGGCCGACGGCGTCGACTCCTTGATCGGATCGGACACCGCGACGACGGCCGCAACCCGGCCGTCTATCGCCGCGTACAAGGGTGTCCTTCCAGCATTGCCGAGATTCTCGGCCACCTCCGCAAACGTCTCCACATCCAGGCCCAGACCGGCCATGTACCGGTCGGCGCCCACGTCAACCCGCCGATTCCGGACCCGTGCGGAGACACCGAGGCCCGGATCGGCGTAGAACCCTTCCGCGGACGGCAGTTCGAGCCCGCGATCCTCCGCCGCCGCGACGATCGCCTCGGCGATGGGATGTTCGGAGTGGCGTTCGACCGACGCCACCAGACGCAGCGTCTCGTTTTCATCCTGACCGGGGCCGACGATGAGATCGGTGAGTTCAGGCCGCCCCCTGGTCAGCGTGCCTGTCTTGTCCAGCGCGATCACCTGTGCGTCGCGCAGCGTCTGCAAGGCATCCCCCCGTCGGAACAGCACACCCATCTCGGCGGCTTTGCCGGTGCCGACCATGATGGAGGTCGGCGTCGCCAGCCCCATCGCACAGGGACAGGCAATGATAAGCACGGCGACCGCGTTTACGAGCGCAAAGGTCAATGCCGGCGACGGTCCGGCCGTGATCCAGACGCCGAATGTCAGCAGTGCCACGACAATAACGGCGGGAACGAAATACGCGGTCACGCGATCCACCAGCGCCTGCACGGGCAGCTTCGCGCCCTGTGCCTCCTCGACCATGGCCACGATCCGGGACAACAGCGTATCCGCTCCGATCCGGGTGACGCGGAAGGAGAAACTTCCGGTGCGGTTGATGGTACCCCCCACCACCTCGGCTCCCTCCTCCTTTCTCACCGGCACCGGCTCGCCGGTAACCATGGACTCGTCGACGTAGGAAGCCCCGTCGATCACGTCACCGTCCAGCGGAACCTTCTCGCCCGGCCGAACCCGCACCACGTCACCCTCGCGCACCTCGTCTATGGCGATCTCCAGTTCGCGGCCGTCACGCACCACGCGCGCGGTCTTCGCCTGCAGGCTGAGCAGACGCCTGATCGCCTCGCTGGTCCGGCCCCTGGCCACTGCTTCCAGGTAGCGACCGACCAGGATCAGCGTGATGATTACCGCCGACGCTTCGAAGTAGACGTGCACGGTGCCTTCCGGAAGCACCTGCGGCAGGAAAGTCGCCACCACGGAATAGCCCCAGGCGGCCGATGTACCGAGCATGACCAGCGAGTTCATGTCCGGCGCCCCCCGGACCATCGCGGGCCAGCCCTTGCGGTAGAAACGCAGCCCCGGTCCGAACTGCACCAGGCTGGCGAGAACGAAAAACAGGTAGAACAGGTTCTGCTGACCGACATTACTCAGCAGCCAGTGATGGAACACCGGGATGAAGTGCGCACCCATGTCCAGCACGAATATGGGCAGGGTGAGCGCAGCCGCGAGCATGACGGCGCGCTTCAGCCCGCGCGCTTCGTCCCCGGCAGCGTCCGCTTCGACACTATCCGGGCGCGGAGCGGCGCACACCGCGGCCGCGTCATAGCCTGCGCCTTCGACCGCGGCGACCAGTTGTTCAGGCGTCACTACGCCGGCAAGGACCTCGACGGTCGCCTTCTCCGTCGCCAGGTTCACTCCGGCATCCAGAACGCCGGGAACCGACCTCAGCACACGTTCGATCCGGCCCACACACGACGCACAGTGCATGCCGCCGATGACAAGGCGGATGGTATCCGTCTGTGCGGCATACCCCGCCTGCGCGACTGCCTCCACCGCGGCAGGCAACTGCTCCCCTGCCCGCGCGAATACCACGCGCGCGCTCCCGGAGGCCAGGTTGACCGCAACTTCTTCCACACCGGGAACCGCACCCAGAGCCCGTTCCACGTGGCCAACACAGGATGCGCAGTTCATGCCCCTGATCCGGAGGCTGTAACTGCGGGGCGCTATCTGTTCGGGCGTCTGCGTCGGCATGTATGAATTTCCTTGTTCCGGCATGGTGGGCAGGATGATCCTTCCCACCATTGGAAGGTCAAGCCCATCATACACCCGGGGAACACGCTGGCAGGAGGTGGCATGCCCGATCACCGGGCGTGATTACCCATACGAGTGCCGAATATGGCGCTTGCGGCGTGTTCACCGATTGCCTACTCCAGGCACCTCGATCATCCGCCGCGCATCGCGCCCGCCATACCATGGCCGCAAGCGATTAACCCGCATATCTCAGCGCCCTTCACTACGCACGCCGATCTGCTCGCTGTGTCGGGGCCTACTCCCTCCAGCCGACTCGACGAAGTGTCAGCTACGCCTTCGCCGTCTTCCGGTCCGTGCCCCGTCACAGCGGCATCTCGACGCCCTCGCGACGAACGGCGGTGAGACATGCGGGTTAAGCGCGTGTGTCGACTTTCGTGGAGGGCCACCGCAGGCGCGGCCGCTCGTTCA
>SLSJ01000157.1 GCA_007130525.1 Ectothiorhodospiraceae bacterium
CACAGCGAGCAGATCGGCGTGCGTAGTAGAAGGGCGGTGAGAAATGCGGGCTAGGAGGTGCCATTGCCGTGGTCCTGTCCGGTGCATGTCCTCCGCGCCGACGCAGGAGCACATGGGAGGCAGGACCGGACATGACGTAACCGGCAACGTGATCTATGTTGCCGGTAAACATGCAGTGGGTCGGCGGACAGAAAATGGCCGTGACATTCGGAAGCCCGACACAATCCAGGCACGCGCTGATTCTGTTCGCCGTGCTGCTCGTCGCAAGCGCGGCCGCCGCGGCCTACGCGGCCGTTGAACTCGCCGTCATCGGGCAGCAGACGGACCCGTTCGCCGACTGGCCCTGGGTCTATGACGTCGTTCCCATGTCGTTTCTGTTCGTCATCACCCATCCGCTGATGACAGCGACGCCGATCACCCTGTGGATACTGTTCACCGTCATCCTGTTCTTCGCCGCCCTGATCCTCAGCCGGCCACTGCGGAGCAGCCGCTACCGGTTCTTCGACCGCGCCAGCCTGTGGTTCTTCGGGGTCGGCATCCCGACCTTCATCATTGCCGACCGCGTCGTCATCATTCCAGACCCGTACCTCAATCTCGTTGCCGCGCTGGTGGTCGCATGGGCGGCGCTGGGGGTTCTGGTATTGCTGGCACGCCGCATACTCGCCAGGCAGGCTGCCGCCGGCCCCACCGGCAAAGGCTGATTGCGTACCCGGAGCCGGATGCCGGCGGGGAGTCGAAGCGCGGTCTGAACGCACACTGGCAAGGCAATTCCGTCGAACAGGCAACGCCGCGTAACCATGCATTGAATCGACGGTCGCCTATCCTCTCACCATGTGGCGATTAGTGATCCTGGTCAGCTCGATGTTGCTGGTGGCCTGCGGCGCCACGAAAACAGCGCCCGCGACCATCGAGAACGGCGTAGCGGAAGTGCTTGACGATGAAGTCATCACCGATGACGGTTATCGGCTGCCACTTCATCGCTGGGAGACCGACGACGAGCCGCAGGGCATCGTTCTCGCCCTTCACGGTTTCAACGATTACGGCGCCGGGTTCAAGCCACTGGCACAGACGCTGACCAAGCATGGGTTCACTGTCTACGCCTATGATCAGCGCGGCTTCGGAGATACTTCAACCGCGGGGTCGTGGCCGGGGCAGGCGGTCCTGGTGAATGATGTCAGGGAGGTGGCAGCCCTGCTGCGGGCGCAACACGAGGACATCCCGCTGCATTTGATCGGCAAGAGCCTGGGTGGCTCCCTGGCACTGCTGGCCATGGTCGAGGAAGAGAGTCCCGATGTGGATGGTGTGGTACTGATCGCGCCTGCGATATGGAGCCGCGAGACCATGGCCTGGTATCAACGCTTCGGACTCTGGGTGGGAAGCCGCCTGATGCCGGGCCTGAGCCTGTCGGCGAACCTGGCTGAACGTATCGGCATCAGACCGACGGACGATCCCCTGGTACTGGAGAACCTGCGGGAAGACCCACTGGTACAGCGAACGGCGCGGCTCGACACCCTGGATGACCTGACCGGGCTCATGGGCAACGCGCTGGAGGCGAGCGCCCGGTTCCGCTCGCCGGCACTCATGCTGTACGGACGGAAGGATGAAATCATTCCCGTGGAACCCGTCTGCGTCATGCTCCGGCACATTTCGAAGCAGGACGATCAGCGCCTGCGTTTCGTGCTCTACCCGGAAGGCTTTCACATGCTCACGCGCTACACCGGCGCTTCAATGACCCATGCCGACATCGCCGCGTGGCTGCACTCGCCTGCCGGGGAACTCCGCTCCGGATACGACATGGACCCTGCTGGCGCATTGCAGGCGTTATGTGGCGACGCCCCCGGAGAATGACCCGGTTGCAGGCGATATATGGGGCGTGGCCGGTGTCCACGCCCGCCCGCCTCGCCGGAACGCCGGCGCGGGGGTCCCGGGACGAGCCCCGGCCGGTGCCGTGCGCCCGAAAACGCGGTCGATTTCCGGCGAGCAGTCGACGCCCGCCTCAACACGCGCCCTTTCTGCTGTACTCCGTCGTCCAACCTTCGTACAGTCATGATCAGCCCCTTTCTGGAATCACTGCAGGGAGCGCGAACGCGTCGAATGACCGATAATGGACATGACGCATGGCCGCCACTCCGGCGCTGGAGCAATCACTGCGTCATTCAAACGGATGCCTTCATGGCAAGCGGAGGAGCACAACCATGACAGCTGCCGCGAACGCGAGGCTGGACCTCGGCGGCGACCAGCCGATCACGATAAAGAAGGTATCGATGGACGCCCCCTGGGCCTGGCTCCGGGCAGGCTGGCGGGATCTCACCCGCTGCCCGGGCACCAGCATCGGTTACGGGTTGATCTGGGTGGTGGTGAGTCTGGTTCTGATAGGCGGCCTGTGGATGACGGACCAGGGCTCCTGGCTCCTGCCGCTGCTGGCGGGTTTCATGTTCATGGGTCCGTTGGTGGCCATCGGCACCTATGACATGAGCCGTCGCCTGCAGGACGGCGAAACGCCAACGTTGGGGCATTCGCTGCTGGCCTGGCGGGCCAACGCAACGCAGATCGCGCTGACCGGCCTGCTGTTGATGATTTTCCTGCTCGCCTGGATTCGCTTCGCCACCCTCCTTTTCGCACTGTTCTTCGGCGTAAGCATTCCGACCGTGGAAACCACCCTCGTCTACACCGATCTGCTCCTGTCCGGTACCGGCGTGGCACTGGTAATCACCGGCACCGTCATAGGCGCGGTGCTGGCCTTCACCGCATTCGCGCTCAGCGTGGTTTCCATACCCCGGTTGCTGGAACAACCCCGCGCGAGCGTGCTGGAAGCGGTAATCACCAGCCTGGTCGTGGTGAAACACAACCTCAAGCCCATGCTTCTGTGGGGCTTGATCCTGAGTGTCGTCACCTTCGCCGGTCTGGCCGTCGGCATCATCGGCCTCGCCGTGACACTGCCCGTACTCGGCCATGCCAGCTGGCATGCATACAAGGACCTGGTCTCGGAAGGCGGTTGACGTCAACCGCCACACCATGATCGTTATCGCTGCCACCCCTAGCCCGCATACCTCACCGCCGTTCGTCGCGAGGGCGTCGAGATGCCGCTGTGTCGGGGGGCACGGACCGGAAGACG
>SLSJ01000174.1 GCA_007130525.1 Ectothiorhodospiraceae bacterium
ATGCAGGGTTAGGGGTGAGCCTGCCCCTGTAGGAGCCGAGCCCTCTCGGCGATGTGACAGCGCCAAGCGCCAAGCGCCAGGACCCCATCGGCCAGGGGGCTGGCCTCCTACATCGGGGTTACTCCGCATTCCTCACCGCTCTCACCGCCGTTCGTCGCGAGGGCGTCGGGATGCCGCTGTGACGGGGGGCGCGGACCGGAAGACGGCGAAGGCATAGCTGACACTACGTCGAGCCGGCCGGAGGGAGTATGCCCCGGCTCAGCGAGCAGATCGGCGTGCGCAGTAGAAGGGCGGTGAGATATGCGGGCCAGGTTTTCCCGGGCCGGTCCGGAGCCGACAGCAAGCCGGGCTTGATATGATCGGCACCCGTCACCCGCTTGCGGGGGGATTCCGAGGATGGTTCATGGCTGATACGTCAATCCCCGATGAAATCGAGCAGGCGCGTGCCGAGGCGCGGGATCTGCGTGAACGGATCAACGAGCACAACTACCGCTACTACGTGCTCGACGACCCGCTGATCTCGGACGCCGAGTACGACGCCCTCATGCGCCGCCTTCAGGCCATCGAGCAGCGCTATCCCGAACTGCTTACCCCGGACTCCCCCAGCGTCCGCGTGGGTGCCCCACCGTCCGGAGAATTCGGCGAAGTCCGCCATGAGGTGCCCATGCTGTCGCTGGCCAACGCCTTCGACGAACAGGAACTTCGGGACTTCGACCGCCGCGTGCGTGAGCGCCTCGGCGGCGCCGCGGTCACTTACGTGGGCGAACCCAAGCTCGACGGGCTGTCGGTCATGATCCGCTATCGGGAAGGTGAACTGGTGGAGGCCGGTACGCGGGGCGACGGCCGGGTCGGGGAGGACATCACCGCCAATATCAGGACAATCCGCAGTGTTCCGCTGCGCCTGCGGGGCGACTCGCAGCCGGCCACCCTGGAAGTTCGCGGCGAGGTGGTGATCCGGCTGCGGGATTTCCAGCGCCTGAACGAGCAGCGCCTGGAGGCGGGCCAACGCCCGTTCGCAAACCCCCGAAACGCGGCCGCCGGGAGTCTGCGTCAGCTGGATTCGCGCGAGACCGCACGCCGGCCGCTGACTTTCTTCACCTTCGGTATCGGCGCTTGCAGCGACACCCCGGCCGGCAGCCACCATGCGGTGCTGGATCAGCTCGGGGAATGGGGATTCCGCGTCAATGACCAGATCGAGTTGCTGGACGGCATCGACGCCTGCGTCGACTACTCCCGGCGGCTGCTCGAGCGCCGTGACAGTCTGGATTACGAGATCGATGGCGCGGTGTTCAAGGTGGACGACCTGCGGGCACGCGAGAAGCTTGGCTACACCGCGCGGGCACCCCGGTGGGCCGTTGCCCACAAGCTGCCGGCGCGGGAGGCCACCACCCGTGTGCGCGACATCATTCCGTCGGTGGGGCGCACCGGCGTCATTACCCCGGTAGCCGACCTGGAGCCGGTGGAAGTCGGGGGCGTCACCGTCGGTCGGGCGACCCTGCACAACCTGGATGAGTTGCGGCGCAAGGATGTCAGGGTGGGGGATACGGTCATGGTCCGCCGCGCCGGCGACGTGATACCGGAGATCACCGGCGTCAACCTCGAATCCAGGCCGGACGGCGCGGAACCCTGGCAGATGCCGGAGCACTGCCCGGTTTGCGGTTCGGAGGTGATTCGCGCGGATGGCGAAGTGGAGTACCGCTGCATCGGCAGTCTGCAATGTCCGGCCCAGCTCCGGGAATCGATCCGGCATTTTGCGTCTCGCCGGGCACTGGACATCGAGGGACTCGGTGACAAGGTGGCCGCGCAACTGGTGGAGACCGGCCTGGTCCGGGAACTGGCGGACATCTTCCGCCTCGGGCGTGATGACCTGCTGGCGCTGGAGGGCTTTGCCGACGTGTCCGCCGGCAACCTGGTGGGCGCCATCGACGAGCGCCGCCGGGTGCCGCTGAATCGGTTGCTGTACGGCATCGGTATCCCGGACGTGGGTGACGACACGGCGCGCCTGCTCGCGGAACAGCTTGGGGATCTGGATTTTATCCGCCGCGCGCATTCCGCCCTGTTGGCGCTGATTCCCGGTGTCGGCCGCGCCATGGGGGATGAAATCCGCGCCTTTTTCGCCGATGAGCATAACGCCGGCGGTCTGGATCGACTGCTGGAGCACATCGAAGTGACGGAGCAGCACGGTTTTGCGCCGGACTACGTGGAGCGCCTGACGGCAGCCAAGGTCCTCACCCAGTTGGGGTTTCCCGGAGTGGGCCCGGTACGCGCGGAACGGCTGGCGGAAAAGATTCGCTACCTGGCGGATCTCGCCGAACTGCCGCAACAGCGACTACCGGTAAGTGGCGCGGAGGCGGAACAGTTCCTGCGCGCGTGCGCGGATCGCCTGGATGAGCTCGAGGCCATCGACGAGTTACTCGTGGACAAGCACCTGCACTGGGCGGGGGACCGTTCACTGGCGCGGGTGCGCGGGAGCGGCAACGCGGCTGCCGGACTTGCAGGCAGGACCTTCGTGCTCACCGGAAGCCTGGAGGAATTCAGCCGCGACCAGGCCAAGGAGCGGATCGAAGCCCTGGGCGGGCGTGTCACCGGAAGCGTCTCCAGCAAGACGGATTACGTGGTTGCGGGCGATGCCCCCGGCTCCAAGCTGGACAAGGCCCGCTCCCTGGGGGTGAAGGTGCTGGATGAAGCCGGCTTCCGCGCCCTGCTGGCCGAAGGCGATACCACTACGGCAGACGGTAGAGGGTGACATCGGCATTTTGTCGCAGGTCTTCCAGGTAGGCCTCTATGCGCGCCTCTACAAGTTCCGCGGCCAGCGATTCGCGAACCATTGAAAACCGGGGCGGTTCCGCACTGCGCTCGTCCACTACCATGATCACATGCCAACCCGAGCGGGTGCGAACGGGCTCCTCGGTGTATTCCCCGGGTCGCAGCCGCAGCAAGGCCTCCGAGAATGGTTGACTCATCTGCTCGGGAGGGAACCAGCCGAGGTCTCCCCCGCGCAGTGACGACATGCCCAGCGAGTGCTGCCTCGCCAGGGTGGCGAAATCGGCGCCGTCCTCCAGTTCGCCGATAACGCCCCAGGCATGGTCCTCGTCGTGGACCAGGATGTGGCGCGCATGGAACTCCCGATGTGAAAGCTCCGCCATGCGCTGATGATACAGTTCACGCACCGCATCCTCCTGCACCGGTTCCGTGGCAAGTTGCCGGACGCGGGCCTGGGTCAGCAGCGCGCGACGAACGTTCTCCAGTTGCGCGCGGATCTCCGGTTCGCGATCCAGCCCGTGCCGCTCGGCATCCTGACCGATGAGCTCCATTTCCACCAGTTCCAGCAGCAGGGTCTCGCGCTCGTCCGGGTCCACACGTCCGGCTCGGGCGCCGGTACGCCGCACCATGTGGAGTTCTACCATGGCCTCGGTAATGTCCACATCGCCCACCCGCGCGAGCACACGGTCGTCGAGGTCCGCGACATGGTCGGCGGTTGGCGCCGGCCTGGCTTTCGCCGTTGTCTCCCCGGAGGTGCGGTCGTCGCACCCCGTCAAGGCAAATGCGAGCGATACGCAGACCGAGAGGGGCAGCCGCATCAACTCTGCCGCCCTGCCGCGGCCTGATGTTCGGCCGGGGTCATGGCCTGGATAGTCAGGGCATGAATTTCGGTGTCCATCATGGTTCCCAGGGCATCGTAGACGAGGCGGTGCCGCTGCAGCGGCGACTTGTCACCGAACGCCTCGCTGACCACGAGCACGCGGAAATGGCCCCGGCCGTCGCGGGCGCCCGCATGGCCGATGTGCAGGTGGCTCTCATCCTCCAGTTCCAGATGCTCTACGTCCAGGGCGGTACGCAGCCGCTCTTCGATCTGCTCCATGCGCTCCCGGCTCATGGCATCACCTTGCGGAACGGCTTGACCACGACACCTGCATATACGCCGGCCTCGACGTATGGGTCGGCGTTGGCCCAGGCTTCGGCCTCGGCGAGGGAATCGAATTCGGCAATCACCAGGCTGCCGTGAAAACCGGCCTCGCCCGGGTCCTCGCTATCCACCGCCGGGAACGGCCCGGCCACCAGCAGGCGGCCGTCCGCCTGCAGCGCCCGCAGCCGGTCCAGGTGAGCGGAGCGCGCCTGCTTGCGCAGTGGCAGACTGTCCTCAACGTCTTCCGAAATAATCGCGTAGTACATGGTCGATGCCATCACTCCTGTGCGAGACTGCATGTTCGGATTGGCGTCCCGGGCGCGCCGCGGGCGCGACTTCCGGCTGCCTCCGGCCGGAGCCGACTTTAGCATACCGTTGCCGGTGACCGGTTTCGAACCTCCGAATCCGTGGTTGCCGGGCCGGGTGGTGACAGGGGGTGCCGTCTGCATGACACAGTATTTTGAGATCCATCCGGTGACCCCACAGTTGCGTTTGCTGAGGCAGGCGGTTCGTATCATTCGCGACGGCGGAGTCGTGGTCTACCCCACGGACACGACCTACGCCCTGGGCTGCGGCATGGGGGAGAAGGCGGCGATCGAGCGGATCCGCCAGATACGACAACTGGACAAGGGACACAACTTCACCCTCGCCTGTCGGGACCTTGCCGACATCGGCACCTATGCGCGCATCGAGAAAACCGCATATCGTCTGATCAAGGCGTTTACACCCGGCCCCTATACGTTCGTGCTGCGCGCCACGTCCGAAGTTCCGCGACGGCTGCAACATCCGAAGCGCAAGACCATCGGCATCCGTGTGCCGGACCATGCGATTGTCCGCGGCTTGCTGGAGGAACTCGGCGAACCGCTGATGACGACCAGTCTGCTGCTCCCGGGGCAGGACATCCCGTTCACGGAGGCAGCGGACATCCGCGCCCGGCTCGAGGGACAGGTGGATCTCATCATCGACGGTGGCGCCTGCGGGCTGGAGCCGTCCAGCGTGGTGGATCTCTATGACGGCGTGCCGGTGGTGCTGCGCAAGGGCGCCGGCGACGTGACCGTGTTCGCGGAGTGACCGCTGTCCGATTTCTGCCGATTCGGCTGTTCTGGGTTATCATCGGCCGCCATATTGCATCGGCGATTGCTTGAGGAGAGCGTCTTTGAGTTCGATAGGGTCACGTCAAAGCCGTGTGTTGTCGGGCATGCGTCCCACCGGTCGTCTGCATCTGGGGCACTACCACGGTGTTCTTAAGAACTGGCTCAGGCTGCAGCAGGAACACGAGTGTTTTTTCTTCGTCGCCGACTGGCATGCCTTGACCACTCACTACGATGAGCGGGAGATCATTGCCGACAATGTCTGGGAGATGCTGATCGACTGGCTCGCCTGCGGCGTCAATCCCGGCCTTGCCCGCGTCTTCATCCAGTCACGCGTGCCCGAGCACGCGGAACTTCACCTGCTGCTCTCCATGATTACGCCGCTGGGCTGGCTCGAGCGTGTGCCGACCTACAAGGACCAGCAGGAGAGGCTGCGGGAAAAGGATCTCGCCACGTACGGGTTTCTGGGCTATCCGGTGCTGCAATCCGCCGACATTCTCATTTACCGTGCCACCTCGGTGCCCGTAGGCGAAGACCAGGTGGCCCATGTGGAGATCACCCGCGAAATCGCCCGGCGGTTCAACCACATGTTCGGCCGTGAGCCGGATTTCGGGGACAAGGCCCGGGATGCGGCACGCAAGATGGGCAAGAAGAACAACCGCATGTACATGGATCTGCGCCGCAAGTACCAGGAGCAGGGGGATCAGGAAGCGCTGGAGGTGGCGAAGGCGCTGGTCGAGGGCCAGCAGAACATTACCCTGGCGGACCGGGAACGGCTGCTTGGCTACCTGGACGGCAGCGGCGTGGTGATACTGCCGGAACCGCAGGTGCTGCTGACACCGGCCGCGAGGATGCCGGGTCTCGACGGTCAGAAGATGTCCAAGTCTTACGGCAACACCATCGCCTTGCGCGAGGAACCCGCAGAGGTGGAGAGAAAGATCCGCACCATGCCCACCGATCCGGCCAGGGTCCGGCGCAATGATCCGGGCAACCCGGAAAAGTGCCCGGTCTGGGAATTTCACAAGATCTATTCCGATCAGGAGACCCGCGACTGGGTCTGGGAAGGGTGCACCACCGCCGGCATTGGATGCCTGGACTGCAAGAGGCCCGTGATCGAGGCCGTGCAGGCCGAATTGCGGCCCATCCGCGAGCGTGCCCGCGAATACGAACGCGATCCGGAAGCGGTGCGCAGTATAGTTGCCGACGGCGTCGAGGCGGCGCGCTCCGCGGCCCGGGACACCATGGAGGAGGTGCGTCGGGTCATGGGGCTCGAGTACCGTTGACGGGATGGAGGAAGCGGTGAACGAGCAGCTCACAGCCGAAAGGATGACGCCGGAGGAAGCCGTTGCGGTGACGTCCACGGTCAGGGTGCGCGGTGAGCGGCTGACGGAGTTGCCGCGCGATCTCTACATACCGCCGGATGCCCTGGAAGTCTTCCTGGAAGCCTTCGAGGGCCCTCTCGATCTCCTGCTCTACCTGATCCGCAGGCAGAATCTCGATGTTCGGGATATCCCGATTGCCTCGATCACACGACAGTACATGGAGTATGTGGAGTTGATGAAGGATCTGCGGCTGGAACTCGCCGCCGAGTACCTGGTGATGGCCGCGGTGCTGGCGGAAATCAAGTCGCGCATATTGCTGCCCCGGCCGGTGCAGGCCGAGGAGGAGGACGAGGATCCCCGCGCCGAACTGGTCCGCCGCCTGCAGGAATACGAACGCTACAAGACGGCCGCCGAGAACATGGACTCCCTGCCGCGGATGGGGCGCGACCTGTTCGGCGCATCCGCATGTTCCCGCGGCATGGAGGCCGGACGGCGGGAGCCGGAGGTCAGCCTGCAGGAACTGCTGGCGGCACTGGCCGACGTCATGGCCCGCGCCGAAATGTTCTCTCATCATCACGTTCAGCGGGAGACGCTGTCCGTGCGGGAGCGGATGAGCCAGACACTCGAACGACTCAGCGCCGATTCCTTCACCCAGTTCCACGACCTGCTTCGGCCCGAGGAGGGCAGACGCGGCATCGTGGTCAGCTTCCTGGCTCTGCTGGAACTGATCAAGGAGGCGCTGGTGGAACTGGTTCAGTCCGAGCCGTTCGCTCCAATCTATGTGCGGGCCCGGGCGTAATGAGCGCGCAATCTCCGGCGTACCGCGCCTAACGTTTCAACGCCGGGCCAGGAGGACTCCGATTCTTGCGGATTTTGCATTCAACCCCGGACCTTGAACGTTGAACGATTCTCCACCGCTCAAGCATATCCTCGAAGCGGCGCTCCTCGCCGCCGGCGGGCCGTTGTCCCTGGATCACATGCAGACGCTGTTCGCGCCCGGTAGCGTGCCGGACAAGACGGCGCTGCGCGGCGCGCTGGCGCAGTTGCAGCAGGATTACCACGGGCGTGGTGTGGAACTGGTGGAGGTGGGTGGCGGCTGGCGAATCCAGGTCCCGGCGTCGATGGCTCCGTGGGTGTCCAGGCTCTGGGAGGAGAAGCCGGGTCGGTACTCGAGGGCGCTGCTGGAGACACTGGCCATTATCGCCTACCGGCAGCCCGTGACCCGGGGGGAAATCGAGGAGATCCGCGGGGTAAGCGTCAGCACCTCGATCATGCGCACCCTCCAGGAACGAGGCTGGGTCCGGACTCTCGGGCATCGCGACGTGCCGGGTCGGCCGGCCATGTACGGGACTACCCGGGCCTTCCTCGATCACTTCAATCTCAAGAGCCTGGACCAGTTGCCGTCGCTGGCCGAACTGCGTGACCTGGACGAGATTCACCCGGAACTCGACCTGAAGTTTCCGGAGGACGCGGCGCCGGAGGCGAAGTCTCCGGACGGTGCCGTCATCGGCGAAGATCCCCAGGAGCGCTGAGTACTGTCGTGGGGGCAACCGGGTCGCTTCCCCGCCGTCGCGCTGCCCGGCTTGTGCCCATGGCAGGCGCGCTGTGGAATCGGAACGGGTACAATGCGACCTGACCTCTCAGGCGGAGCTGCGCGAATCTCCCAGTGTCATTCCAAATGGACGAAAAGCTTCAGAAGGTTCTTGCCCGAGCCGGTTACGGGTCCCGCCGCCAGATCGAACAGTGGATCGCGGAGGGACGCGTGCAGGTCAACGGCGAGCCGGCGCGCCTGGGTGACCGGGTCACCGGCACCGAGCGGATACGCTGCAACGGGCGGCTGGTGCCCCGGGAGAAGCTTGCGGGCAGCCAGCGCAAGGTACTCATGTATCACAAGCCGGTGGGCGAAATGAGCACGCGGCACGATCCGGAAGGCCGCACTACGGTATTCAACGCCCTGCCCGGGCTCGGCTCCGGTCGCTGGATCAGCATCGGCCGGCTGGATCTCAATACCCTGGGTCTGCTGCTGTTCACCAACGATGGCGAACTTGCCAATGCGCTGATGCATCCTTCCCGGGCGGTGGAACGCGAGTATGCCGTGCGCGTGTTCGGCGAGGTCGACCAGGCCATGCTGCAGCGGCTGCAGACCGGTGTGGAACTGGAGGACGGCACCGCAGCCTTCGACTCCGTGGTCGCCGGGGGTGGCGATCGCGAAGGCGGTAATCAATGGTTTCACGTGGTGCTTCGCGAGGGGCGTCGCCGCGAGGTACGCCGATTGTGGGAGTCCCAGGGTGTGCAGGTCAGTCGCCTGATCCGGGTACGCTACGGCCCCATCAGGCTGCCCAGGGACCTGCCCCGGGGCAAATGGCGGTTTCTCAAACCCGAGCAGGTGGACGCGCTGGCCCGTGCGGCCGGATTGGCCGAGGCGTCCCGACCGGAGCCGTCCCTGCACCGGCACACGCGGGCGCGGGGCAAGGCGAGGGCGGGGCGCAAGCCGGGCGCCGGGAAGGTCAGGAAGGCATGATGTCGCGGCCGGCGCCACGGGCGCGGGAACGAACACCGGACACCGAGCGTCGAACCATGTCCCGGGTCGATCTCCAGAGCATCTATCGCGAACTGCTGGACTGGTGCGGCCCCCGGCACTGGTGGCCCGCGGAGCACGGTTTCGAGGTCGTCGTGGGCGCGGTTCTTACCCAGAATACGGCCTGGGGCAATGTCGAAAAGGCGCTGGATCGGCTTCGTGACCGGGATCTGCTGGATCCGGCCGCCATGCTGGCCGAAAGTCACGAGGGCCTGGCCGAAGCCATTCGTCCGGCCGGCTACTACAACCTCAAGGCAAAGCGGCTACGAAACCTGGTTTCCACCCTGCACGCCGATGGCGGACTGTCGGCATGGGACGGCATGGCCACACCGCGGTTGCGCGAGCGGCTGCTCGCTGTCAATGGGGTCGGCGAGGAGACGGCCGACTCGATTCTGCTGTATGTCTTCCGCCGGCCCGTATTCGTGATAGACGCCTATACCCGGCGCGTCTTCGGGAGGCTCGGTCTGGTTCGCGGTGATGAGCCCTATCGCGCGCTCGCTGACATGTTCGAGAGCGAACTGGGCCCGGACGAAGCGCTCTACAACGAATACCATGCGCTGATCGTGGCCCTGGGAAATCGCGTGTGCCGGCCGAAACCGTTCTGCGGGCGCTGTCCGCTCGCGCACTGCTGCGACTGGATCAGGAACGCATCCTCCTGACCCCGGTGAACGGCGCCCCCGGGGCGCGCAGGAGCCCAAAAGCAAACGCCCCGTCGATACGGGGCGTTGGTTGGCGCGTTTCGATGTGTTGCCGGCGCTTCAGCGACCTCTTCCGTTGACTTCCTTGCCCTGGACACTGTGGCGGATGCGGACCACGGATTTTTCCAGTTCCGGCGGCACTTCCAGCGAAGAGTCCAGCATGATGACCAGCCGGCGCACCTGGTCGTCGCGGTCGAGTATGCGCGCCAGGGCTTTCTGGATGCTGGGTTTCTGCAGGGAAGGTCCCATGTCCCGCAGCAGATAGATGCCGTAGTGCCTGCTGGCGGCAATGTAACTGAGCGCATCGCCGATGGTGCGGGTCTGGGGTATGAAGATCCGCTCCGTGCCCAGCCTGTACAGACCGTCGTCCTGTGACCAGCCGTAGACCGCCTTCCCTGTGGTCAGGGTCAGGTGCTTGAAGACATCGAAAAGGCGCTCCGGCTGCTCGGTTTCCAGGGCCGCGAGCCGGAAATCGGATTCGATCACGTTGGAAAGACTTAGGCTGTCGACCATAACTTGATATCCCGGAATGTTATTGTGTCGGCTGCGTTGCCCACGCCTCAAACACTAGGCGGCGCGGGGGCGAGGTGCCGTGATACAGGTCACAGTGCGACCGTGCCTGGGTCACGGCTTCAGCCGGAGTTCTCAAGTGCGAGTCGCCGTCCATGCAGTCCGGCTCCGGTAGGCCCGATCATATACAGATAGCATGGCACCAGGTCCCTTGCCTGTCGTAGTGTACCCGGATTTTCAGCGGGGTAGGCCTGTTTTCGCATGGCCGTGTTCACCGGCCCCGGGTCAAAGCTGTTCACCCGAATGCTGCTGTCCGCACCGAGTTCGGCGGCCAGGGTTTCCATCATGATCTCCAGCGCCCCGTTGGCTACCCCGTAGGCGCCCCAGAAGGCATGGCCGCGACGGCCGGTGCGATCGCTGGTGAATATGATCCGGGCGTCATCGGATCGTGCCAGCAACGGCATGCAGGCCTGGGTCAACAGCAGCGGCGCGTTGATATTGACGTGCAGGGTTCGGGCCCAGATTTCCGGGTCATAATGTTGAAGCGGTGCGAGTTTGCCCAGCATCGCAGCGTTGTGAACCAGCGCGTCCAGACGTCCGAACTGCTGATGCAGCGCCGTCGACAGTTCCATGAACTCAGCGGGACCGACGCCTTCCAGGTTCATGGGGTGGATGACCGGTTCGGCAGCGCCCGCCTCGGTGATCTCGTCATAGAGCGTTTCCAGGCGTTTCAGGTTCTTGTCCAGCAGAATCACCGTGGCTCCGGCTTCGGCGCAGCCGGCCGAGACGGCACGGCCAATGCCGTTGGCCGCTCCCGTGATCAGCACGATCCGGCCGGCAAGGCTGTCCGGTGGTGGCTGGTAATCCAGCGGTACGGTCGCCGGCTGACCGAGTTCGGTGAATTCGTCTTTGCTCATGGCCTATCCTGCCCGACGGTTTCGGCGCGCTGTGCGCCAGGCGATCCACAGCTTGCGGATCGGTGTGAGTTCCAGGCCTCGCTCCAGCAAGGGGTAGTCCTCGGCCGCCATCTCCCGGAGCAGGGCGCGGGCGAGGGCGATTCGTACCAGCCCGAAGCGCTGGGCCCGCCGGTCCTCCGCCGGCAGTGCCTGCTCCGCCTCGCTGAAAAATGCCTCGACGCGCCGCGCCTGTTCTGCGAGTAATTTCCTTGTCGCTGTCGCCGTGCCCCGCTGCAGCAATTCGTCGGCGCTCAACCCGGCCGCTGCCAGTTCATTCTCGGGAATGTGGCAGCGGCCGCGCTCCGCGTGCGCGCGGACATCCCGCAGCAGGCGAAACAGGGCCAGCCCCATGCCGAGGTGGTGGCCGAAGCGCACGGTACCGCGGTTTCCGTAGCCGCAGATCTCCACTGACAGGTGCGCCAGTGCGCCGCCGGTGCGATGGCAGTATGTCGACAAGCCATCGAAGTCCGGGTAGGAGCCGTATTCCAGGTCCATGGCGCTGCCCTCCACCATGTTCCGGAAGGGTTCGAACGATAGATCGTGTCCTTCCATCGCGGTTGACAGCGCCCGGGTTGCCGGGTGCCGGGGCTGCCCGGCAAACGCCCGATCCAGTTCCTCGCGCCACCAATTGAGCTTGACCGCGCCCACGGCCGGGTCGGATACCTCCATCGGAACCGCCATGATCTCCGCGAAACAGGCATGGGCGGCGAGCAGGCCGTCTCGTGCCGCCGGCCACGCGAAGCGCAGGGCATAGTGGAGTTCCGATCCCGGTGGAGCAACCCGGCTGCGGCAGTATTCGAGCGGTTCCATGGTTTCGTGGTCCGGGCCCGGTCGCCGATGCGGGCGACGAGTGGCGGCATACACTAGTGTCGTGTCTCACAAACATCTTTGCACTCTGCGCGCATCGGTTGCAGGGTCCCGTTCAGTCGTCCCGGCCATTGCCGTCGTCATCGCCGATCAGCGGCGCCCGTACCCCTTTCTCCAGCGGCTCCATGACGTCAAGCGCCTTGCGCGGTCGCAGGCCCAGTTCGGTGAAACGACGTGCGCCCGGCAGAACCTGCCGCTCCAGCGAACCGACAGCCTTGTTGTAGTTGTCCACGCTGCTGCCCAGGCTGCGTCCAAGTTTCTGCAGGTGTGCGGTGAAGGTGACCACCCGATCGTACAGGGCCTCGCCCAGCGACCGGATCTTTTCGGCGCTTTCGGCCACTGTCTCCTGCTGCCAGCCGAAGGCCACCGCCCGCAGCAGGGCCACCAGGCTGGTGGGCGTGGCGATGATGACACGCTGGCCGAGGGCGTCCTCCATCAGGGCGCGGTCGCGATCCTGTGCCGCGGCCAGGAATTGTTCGCCGGGAATGAACAGCACCACGAAGTCCGGTGTATTGCTGAACTGCTGCCAGTAACTCTTCGAGGCCAGTTCACGAACCCGTTCGCGCACCTTGCGTGCGTGACGGTCCAGCGCCAGGTCGCGGCTATGGTCATCCACCGCTTCCACTGCCTCCAGGTAGGCGTCCAGGGGCGTCTTGGCATCGATGATCACCTGCCGGCCGTTGGGCATGCTCACAACCATGTCCGGCCGCTGCACCGCACCCTCCGCCCGGACGCTGGTCTGCTCCTCGAAATCACAGTGTTCGACCATGCCGGCAAGCTCGGCCAGGCGGCGCAGCGTCATCTCTCCCCAGCGGCCACGGACCTCCGGCCGCCGCAGGGCCTTCACCAGGTTTCGGGTCTCGGCCTGCAGTTCACCGTGGGCGCGGGCCATGCCCGTCAGGTGGCGTTCCAGGTCGCCATAGGCTTTCTGCCGGTCGCGTTCCATGTGGCGGATCTGTTCCTCGGTCCGCTTCAGGGCCTCGCCAATGGGCTTCACCAGCGATTCAACCGCCTTCTCGCGCTCGCTCAATTCGGCTTTCGCCTGCAACTGGTGCTGTTGCAGCCGCTCGCGGGCCAGGCGCAGGAATTCCTCATTGTTGTTGCGCAGCGCTTCCGAAGACAGCGCGCTGAAGCTCTGGGAGAGCTGCTCGCGGGCTTCGGCGAAGGCGGTCTTGCGTTCCTCCGCGACCCGCCGTTCCGCATCCAGGTCGCTTTGCAGTGCCGCATTCTGCTGCTCCAGTTGGCGGATGCGGCGCAGACCGTGGACATACGCCGCCAGCCCGCCGGCGGCGGCTGCGAGAACGGCAACAAGGCCCAGGAGCAGAAACTGGCCGGCGGTCAAGGCTATGTCCATGTTGATCCTCATGCACTCCAACGGGACGGCTGTCGGTCAGTATTTCCGGGCCACCGTATACATGTCCCGGTCCAGCCAGGCCAGCAGGTCCAGCGGATCAGCCAGGAGGCCGTCGGCCCCCCAGTCGGCGGGGTGGTCGCCGGCACCGATGTAACCGAACAGCGCTGCCAGCGTGCCGGTGCCTGCAGCATGGCCGGCAATGACATCGCGGCGGTCGTCGCCCACCATCAGGGTACGTCCCGGCTCGATTCCCAACAGGCGGCATGCATGGAGCAGTGGTGTGGGGTGCGGCTTGCTGTGGCCGAGGGTGTCGCCGCAGACGATACAGCCGGGTCGCCCGGCGAGACCCAGTTCCCGGAGCAACGGCACGGTCAGCCAGGCCGGCTTGTTGGTCACCACCGCCCATGCCAGCCCGCGCCGCTCGATGGCGTCCAGCACTTCCGGAATACCTTCGAAGGGCCTGGTGCAGCGGCTGAGTCTGTTCTCGTAAAGGCCCAGGAAGCGCTTCTGCAGTGCCTCGATGCGCGGTTCGCCGACAGCCAGGTGGAATGCGTGGCGTACAATGCCGACGCTGCCCTGGGAAACCACGGGCAGTAGACTGGCCGCCGGCGGCGGCGTAATACCCTGCTCGCGAAGCAGTTCCTCGGCACAGCCAATCAGATCCGGCGCGGTATCCAGCAGGGTGCCGTCCAGATCGAACAGTATCGCCGCCGGTTTGCGTCCGGTCTCGCCTGGCCGCGGTGCGGGGGCGGTATCAGCTCCGGTCGTCGGGGTCATGGGCGTCGGCTTTCCGGTAGCAGGCAAGGTAGTTCACCGAAACATCGCGGCCCAGTGAATACTGTCGTGTGATCGGGTTGTACTGCATTCCGCGCAGGGCAATCAGCGCCAGATCGCCGGCACGTGCCCAGCCGTCCAGTTCAGAGGGGCGGATGAAGCGGGCGAAATCGTGGGTGCCCCGCGGCAGCATCCCGAGAATGTATTCGGCGGCCACTATCGCCAGCGCATAGGCTTTCGGATTACGGTTCAGTGTCGAGAAAAAGGCGTGGCCACCGGGTCGGAGCAGGCGACTGCAGGCATTGACCACCGATGCGGGGTCCGGGACATGCTCCAGCATCTCCATGCAGGTGACCACATCGAACTGGCCGGGCATCTGGTCTGCCAGCGACTCCACGGACTGGTGCCGGTAATCGATCTCGACGCCGCTCTCAAGCGCATGCAGCCGGGCCACGTCCAGCGCCGACCGGCCCAAGTCCAGCCCCGTGGTCCTCGCCCCCTCCAGTGCCAGGCTCTCCGCCAGGATGCCGCCACCGCAGCCGACGTCCACGGCGCGTGCGCCCTTCAGGTCCACGTGCTCGAGGATGAAGCCCAGGCGCAGGGGATTGATGTCGTGCAAGGGTTTGAACTCGCTGTCCGGATCCCACCAGCGGCTGGCGGACTGCTCGAACTTGTCGATTTCCGAGGGGCTGACATTGTCCGGTTCTTGGCTCATGGCGTTCTCTGTCCAGCGAATCCTGTTGGTTCCTCGTTTCCGCCGCTCCCGCGGTGGCGTGTCCACCTCAGGCCTGTGCGCGCAGCCGTTCCTGCCAGATTCCCATCCTGTCAAGCACGGCGCCGATGTTGATGGTTGTAAGCGCGCGCTCGCGAAGCAGCTGCCGACCGGCGACCCAGACATCGGTGACCTGCTCCCGGTTGGCCACATAGACCAGCTGCGAGATGGGATGGTATAGGGGTTCGGCGTCAACGCCGGTGAGCCGGATGGCCGTCAGGTCGGCGAACTTGCCGGGCACAAGTGATCCCACGGACTCGTCCAGGCCCAGGGCACGGGCGCCGTTCAGGGTGGCCATCGTAAGCGCACGGGCGGCCGGCAGCGCCGAGGCGTCGCCGGCGACGCCCTTGGCCAGCAGGGCGGCAGTGCGCATCTCGCCGAACATGTCCAGGTCGTTGTTGCTGGCGGCGCCATCGGTGCCCAGCGCCACGTTGATGCCTGCGTCAAGCAGGCGCTGCACCGGGCAGAATCCGCTCGCCAGCTTGAGGTTGGATTCCGGGCAGTGCACGACGTTCGCGTTGGCCGCGGCAACCAGCGAGATCTCTCTGTCGGTGAGGTGAATCATGTGCACGGCGATCAGCGATGGATTGACCAGGCCGGCCTCGTGCAGGCGTTGCAGCGGCCGGGCGCCACTTTGCCGCTGCGCGTCTTCCACTTCGAAGGCGGTTTCGTGGACGTGCATGTGGACCGGGGCATCCAGTTCGCCGGCCAGCACCGCAATGCGCTCCAGGGCGTCGTCGCCCACCGTATAGGGGGCGTGGGGCGCGAATGCCGTGGTGATCAGCGGATCGCCGCGAAGAGAGTCGCGCAGCGCCAGGCCCTTTTCCACGTATTCGTGGGGTCCGGAGGCATAGGCGCTGGGGAAATCGATGACGATCATGCCCATGCAGGCACGTATGCCGGCCTGGCTCGCCACACGCGCCGCCACCTCGGGAAAGAAATACATGTCGTTGAAGCAGGTGACACCACCGGAAACCATTTCGGCGCAGGCGGACTGTACGCCGTCATGAACGAACTCCGGCCCCACATGCTCCTGTTCGGCGGGCCAGATATGTTCCTGAAGCCAGGTCATCAGCGGCAGGTCGTCCGCCAGCCCGCGCATCAGGTTCATGGCCGCATGGGTATGGGCGTTGATGAGGCCGGGGATGAGGGCATGCTCGGACAATTCGGCGTGACTGGCCGCCTCGAACCGACGCGCGGCGTCGGCGGTCGGCAATACACCGACGATGCGTCCGTCCCGTACCGCGACGCTGTGGTGTTCGAGTACCAGTTCCTCCGGCTCGACCGGAATGACCCAGCGGGCGTCGATCAGGGTGTCGATCTGTTCCATGCCTGTGATGTCCTCGTGCGGCTATGGTGCGCGGGGCCGCAGTATAACCCGGGAGCCTGACGGGCGGCCGCTTGTCGGGACCCGTGGCTATGCGACAATGTGATCTTACCGGATCGCCCGTTCCACCCACCGGCCGCGGTCCGCGTTGGCGCTCCTTCGGAGGATACATGCAGGTCCACGATAGCATTCGTCCCGTCCGCTGGACCTCGGACCATCTCCAGGTGCTGGATCAGCGCCGGCTTCCGAACCGGGAACGCTGGCTGCAGTGCCATCACTGCGATGCCGTGGTCGGGGCCATACGGGACATGGCGGTTCGCGGAGCCCCTGCAATCGGGATTACCGCGGCGTATGGCGTGGTGCTCGCCGCCCGGGCGCTGAAGGCTCCGGAGAATCCGCTGCAGGAGCTTGGTCCGGCCCTGGAAGCCCTGGCTGCTGCCCGGCCGACGGCTGTGAACCTGGCCTGGGCGCTGGCACGAATGCGCGGGCGGCTGACTGTGTTGGGGCGGGATCCGTATGCCGGGCTGCTGGCCGAGGCTCACGCCATCGCCGAGGAGGACATCGCCGGCAATCGGAAGATGGGGGCGCTCGGGGCGGCATACATCGAGCCCGGTTCGGCCGTGCTCACGCATTGCAATACCGGCTCGCTGGCCACCGGAGGTTTCGGCACGGCGCTGGGCGTCATCCGCCAGGCCTACGCCGATGGCCGCCTTGGCCAGGTATACGCGGGCGAGACGCGACCCTGGCTACAGGGTGCGCGACTGACTGCCTGGGAACTGGTGAGGGACGCCATCCCGGTGACCCTGATCGCCGACGGAGCCGCGGGCCTGCTCATGCAGCAGGGTGCGGTCCAGTGGGTGATAGTCGGGGCCGACCGTGTCGCCGCGAACGGCGATGTCGCCAACAAGATCGGAACCTACGGCCTGGCGCGGCTCGCCCGCGCCCACGGAGTGCGTTTCATGGTGGTTGCGCCGGCCTCCACCGTGGACATGGACTTGCCCGACGGCAGCCGCATCCCCATCGAGCACCGCCCCGTGGAAGAGCTGCTCGGCGTTGCCGGGCATCGTGTGGCCGCGGCCGGCGCGCTTGGTTGGAATCCGGTGTTTGACATCACCCCGGCGGAGCTGGTGGACGTGCTGGTGACGGATCACGGTGTTCTGGAAAGGCCCGCACGCGCATCCATGACAGGCTTGTTCGGGGCGGTCGGAGGGACAGCCGGCAGTGCATGTTGAACAGTCGGTGATTCTGGGTGCGCTGATGCTCGGACTGGTGATCCTGGCCTGGCGGTCATCCATGGGTGCGGTGGAACGCGCACGTCTGGCGGGACGCCGCGCCTGCCGGCAGGCGGACGTGCAGTTTCTCGATGACAGCATGGTGTGTCGGCGCCTGCGTCTGCGCAGACCGCCCGGCGAGTTTCCGGAACTTGAGCGGCTTTACCTGTTCGAATTCGCTACCCGGGGTGACCGTCGCTATCGTGGCAGCGTGCTGGTGCGTGGCCGTCGGCCTCCGCGGGTTGAGATGGAGGCATTCGAGCCGATCGAGGAGATTGTCGGCCGGCAACCCAGAGATTCTTAGACAGGCCCGAGGAGAAATGCATGAATATGTTGATGCGCTTGGTTACGGTACTGGGCATGGTGTTGGCCGTGACCGGCACCCAGGCCGGGCAGGCCGTGGCCGAAACCGGTGACGAGGGAGACAGACCGATGGTGGTATTCGAGACCAGTCAGGGTTCCATAACCCTGGAGTTGTTCGCCGAGGAGGCCCCCGTGACCGTCGAGAATTTTCTCGAGTATGTGGATGACGGCTTTTACGACGGCACGATCTTTCATCGCGTGATTCCCGGCTTCGTGATTCAGGGTGGCGGATTCACGGAGGACATGCAGCAGAAGGACACCCGCGATCCGATACGCAACGAGGCCGACAACGGCCTCAAGAACGAACGCGGCACGTTGTCAATGGCACGCACGCAGGAGGTGAACAGCGCCACCTCCCAGTTTTTCATCAACCTCAATGACAATGCCTTCCTGGATCACGGCAGCCGCGATTTCGGCTACGCCGTGTTCGCCAGGGTGACCGAGGGCATGGACGTGGTGGACCGTATCGCCCGGGTGGAAACCGGCCACCATGGCATGCATCAGGACGTGCCCACGGAACCGATCGTGGTCGAACGGGCCCGTCGCAAGTAGCCGCCCATCGGGCATCCGGGCGCCGTCCGCGAAATCGCCGCGGGCGGCGCAGTTATGCTATCATCCGCTGTTTTTCGGGGGACCGCTCCACCGGCCGGTGCGAGCGTTCGGGGGTCTGTTCCACCACTAGCTGAGTACCGTCGATGGCGAACGTCGCGAAAGAGATTCTGCCGGTCAATCTTGAAGACGAGATGAGGCAGTCGTACCTCGATTACGCCATGAGCGTGATCGTGGGCCGGGCGCTGCCCGATGTCAGGGACGGGCTGAAGCCGGTGCACCGGCGCGTGCTCCATGCCATGCGGGAACTCGGCAACGACTGGAACAAGGCCTACAAGAAGTCCGCGCGCGTGGTGGGTGACGTCATCGGCAAGTACCATCCCCACGGCGATGCCGCGGTCTACGACACCATTGTGCGCATGGCCCAGCCATTCGCCATGCGGTACATGCTGGTGGACGGACAGGGCAACTTCGGCTCCGTGGACGGCGATGCCGCGGCGGCGATGCGGTATACCGAGGTGCGCATGGCGCGCATCGCGCATGAGCTGCTGGCCGACATCGAGAAGGAGACGGTCGATTTCCTGGACAACTACGACGGCAGCGAGCGCGAGCCTTCCGTACTGCCGGCTCGCATGCCCAACCTGCTGATCAACGGCGGCTCCGGCATCGCCGTGGGCATGGCTACCAACATTCCGCCGCACAACCTCACGGAAGTGGTCAGCGCCTGCATTGCGCTGATCGACAACGACGACCTGACCGTGGAAGAACTGATCGAGTACATACCCGGTCCGGATCTGCCCACAGCCGCCATCGTCAACGGTACCGCGGGCATCCACGAGGCTTACCGGACCGGTCGCGGCCGACTGCTGATGCGCGCCCGCACGCATATCGAGGATGACGAGCGTAGCGGCAAGCAGTCCATCATCGTCACCGAACTGCCGTACCAGGTGAACAAGGCGCGTTTGCTCGAGAAAATTGCCGAACTGGTCAAGGAAAAGCGTATCGAGGGCATCACCGAGCTGCGTGACGAGTCCGACAAGGACGGCATGCGCATGGTCATCGAGCTGCGTCGTGGCGAAGTCGCCGAGGTGGTGCTCAACAATCTCTTCCAGCACACGCAGATGCAGACCGTCTTCGGCATCAACATGGTGGCGCTGGTGGACGGTCAGCCGCGGCTGCTCAACCTGCGCGAGATTCTCGTCGCTTTCCTCCGCCACCGCCGCGAGGTGGTCACCCGGCGTACCGTGTTCGACCTGCGCAAGGCCCGGGAACGGGCGCATGTGCTTGAAGGACTGGCCATTGCCCTGGCCAACATTGACGAGGTGATCGCGCTGATCAAGGCCTCGCCCGGTCCGGCCGAGGCGCGCGACGCGCTGGTCAGCCGCGCCTGGCAGCCCGGTGTGGTTACCGACATGCTGGAGCGGGCCGGTGCCGGCGCCTCCCGGCCCGAGGGCCTGGAGGCCCGCTTCGGGCTTGCCGACGATGGTTACCACCTGAGTGAGGCCCAGGCCCAGGCTATCCTCGATCTGCGCCTGCACCGGCTTACCGGCCTGGAACAGGACAAGATACTCGATGAGTTTCGCACCTTGCTGGATCGGATCGCCGATCTGATCGAGGTGCTCGACAGCACCGAGCGCCTGATGCAGGTGATCCGAGAGGAACTGGAAGCACTGCGCGACCAGTTCGGTGATGCCCGCCGTTCGGAGATCGTCCGGGAGCAGATCGACCTGACCATGGAAGACCTGATCACGCCCGAAGAGGTCGTGGTCACCCTTTCGCACCATGGTTATGCCAAGTACCAGCAGCTTGATACCTACCAGGCGCAGCGTCGTGGCGGCCGAGGCAAGAGCGCCACCGCCATGAAGGACGAGGATTTCGTCGATCAGCTCTGGGTTGCCAACACCCATGACACGCTGTTGTGTTTCTCCAGTCGTGGCAAGTGCTACTGGCTCAAGGTCTACGAACTCCCGCTGGGCAGCCGGGCGTCGCGCGGCAAGCCCATCGTCAACCTGTTGCCGCTGGAGAACGACGAACGCATCAACGCCGTGTTGCCCGTGCGCGAATTCGATGACGACCATTTCGTGTTCATGGCCACCCGCAACGGTACCGTCAAGAAGACGCCGCTTTCCCATTTCTCGCGACCGCGCTCCACGGGTATCATCGCGCTGGACCTGCGCGACGACGATCACCTGATCAATGTCGGAATCACCGACGGCAGCCGCGAGGTGATGCTGCTCAGCGATGCGGGCAAGGCCATTCGTTTCCGTGAAACCGAAGTGCGGCCGATGGGGCGTGTCGCCGCGGGGGTGCGCGGCATGCGCCTGGGGCCCGGACAGCAGGTGATCGCCCTGCTGATCCTGGGGGAAGGCGACATTCTCACCGCCACCGAGCGCGGTTTCGGCAAGCGCACGCCGCTGGCCGACTATCCACTGCGGGGGCGCGGCGGCATGGGTGTGATTTCCATTCGCACCAGTGCCCGCAACGGCGCCGTGGTGGCCGCCGAGCAGGTTTTGGAGAACGACGAGATCATGCTCATCACCCGCAAGGGCACCTTGATCCGGACGCCCGTGGCCGGGATTTCCGTGGTGGGGCGGAACACCCAGGGCGTGAAGCTGATCGCGCTGGCGGCCGACGAACCGCTGGTGGGGGTCCAGAGGATCGAGCAACTCAATGGTGATGACGAGCCGGCGGCTGTCGACGAGGTTCCCGGCGACAGCTGAGCCGCCATACTCTTTATTCATATCCCGGGAGTGCCAGATGTCACGTGTTTTCAACTTCAGTGCCGGGCCGGGCGCCCTGCCCGAGCCGGTCCTGCGCCAGGCGGCCGAAGAGATGCTGGACTGGCGGGGTTCGGGCATGTCGGTGATGGAAATGAGTCATCGGGGCAAGGAGTTTGTCTCCATTGCCGCCGAGGCCGAGGCCGATCTCCGGGCAATACTTTCGGTGCCGGACAACTACAAGGTGCTGTTCCTGCAGGGTGGCGCGTCCGGCATGTTCGCCGGTGTGCCCATGAACCTGCTGCGGGGACGTGCGCGCGCGGATTACGTCAACACCGGTTCTTGGTCGAAGAAGGCCATCGCCGAGGCCGGAAAGTTCTGCGACGTGAACGTGGCCGCGGCGAGCCCCGAGGGCGTGCTGACCATTCCGCCGCGAGACACCTGGAAGCTCTCCGACGATGCCGCCTACCTGCATTACTGCCCCAATGAGACGATTTCCGGCGTCGAGTTCCATTGGGTGCCGGAGGTCGCGGCGCCACTGGTGGCGGATATGTCGTCGACGATCCTCTCCCGGCCCATCGACGTTTCGAAATTCGGCCTGATCTACGCGGGTGCCCAGAAGAACGTCGGGCCTGCCGGGGTGACCCTGGTAATAGTCCGCGACGACCTCATCGGGGAGGCGTTGCCCGGCACGCCGACGGTCTGGGATTTCAAGGTGCAGGCCGATGCGGGCTCCATGTCCAACACTCCGCCCACCTACGCCTGGTATGTCGCGGGCCTGGTTTTCAAGTGGATCAGGGAACAGGGCGGACTCGATGCCATGGCCGAGCGCAATCGCCGCAAGGTGGAGACGCTGTATCGCGCCATTGATGCATCCGACTTCTACTCCAACCCCGTGGATCCGGATTGCCGTTCGTGGATGAACGTGCCGTTCGTTCTCGCCGACAGCTCACTGGACAAGACATTTCTGGCCGAGGCCCGGGACGCCGGACTGGTTACACTCGCCGGTCATCGGTCGGTCGGCGGCATGCGCGCCAGCTTGTACAACGCCATGCCGCAGGAGGGCGTGGACCGCCTGGTGGAATTCATGGCCGATTTCGAGCGCCGCAACGGCTAGCCCGCATATCTCGCCGCCGTTCGTCGCGAGGGCGTCGGGATGCCGCTGTGACGGGGGGCACGGACCGAAAGACGGCGACGGCGTAGCTGACACTGCGTCGAGCCGGCTGCAGCGGGTACGCCCCGACACGGCGAGCAGATCGGCGTGCGTAACAGAAGGGCGGTGAGACATGCGGGCCAGGCGCCTGTCGCAGCGGGGCGATCGCCGCGAGCCGCGATCGGGACCGTGGCGCAGGAGACCCGTCCCAAGCCCGACAAGTGCCCGGGCGGGGTAATTCGGCCGCGTATGGTGGAGACAAAGATGTACAGAATTCTTACACTCAACAACATTGCCGCGAAAGGGCTGGAGCGTCTGCCCCGTGACCAATACGAGGTTGCCTCGGAACTGGCGTCCCCGGACGCCATACTGGTGCGCTCCCACCGGATGCACGACATGGAGATGCCCGAGTCGTTGAAGGCCATCGGCCGGGCCGGCGCGGGCGTCAACAATATTCCGGTGGAGGCCATGAGCCACCGGGGCGTGGCGGTGTTCAACACGCCGGGCGCCAATGCAAACGCGGTCAAGGAACTGGTGCTGGCCGGCATGCTGCTCGCGGCTCGCAATATCTGCCAGGGCTGGGAGTTTGCGCGTAATCTCTCCGGTGATGATGCCGAAATCAACCGGCAGGTTGAGGCAGGAAAAAAGCAATTCCGGGGCATCGAGCTTCCCGGCCGTACCCTGGGCGTGGTGGGGCTCGGCGCCATCGGCGTCAAGGTTGCCAATGCCGCCCGCGCCCTGGGGATGAGCGTGGTGGGACTTGACCCCGGCATTACCGTGAGCCGCGCCTGGGAACTTGAATCGGGTGTACGCCAGGCGCACAGCGTGGACGAACTCATGAGCCGCTCGGACATGATTTCGCTGCACGTGCCGTTCAACGAACATACCGCCAACCTGATCAACGAGGACAGGCTCGCCCTGATGCGTCCCGGCGGCACGCTGCTCAACTTCTCGCGTAGTGAAATCGTCGACGAGGCGGCGGTAGTGGCGGCGCTGGATGCCGGTCGCCTGCATGCCTACGTCAACGACTTCCCATCCAGGCTCACCAAGCAGCACCCGCGCTGCGTCACCCTGCCGCATCTGGGCGCCTCCACGGTCGAGGCGGAAGAAAACTGCGCGGTTATGGTCGTGGAGCAGATACGGGATTATCTTGAGACCGGCAACGTCAGGAACTCCGTCAACTTGCCGGACATCCAGATGCCGCGCGGTGACAAGGGCGACCGGATGACCGTCGTCAACGCCAATGTGCCCAATATGCTGGGGCAGGTATCCACGATGCTGGCGGAAGCGGGTCTCAACATCGACGACATGTACAACAAGTCGAGTGGCGATATCGCCTATACGCTGGTGGACGTCGAGGGCTCGATTCCCGATGCCGTGGTCCGGAATCTGCGGGCCGTGGACGGCGTGCTCGCCGTCCGCGTCATACGCTAGCCCGCATATCTCACCGCCGTTCGTCGCGAGGGCGGTGAGATGCCGCTGTGACGGGGGGCACGGAGCGGAAGCCGGCGAAGGCGTAGCTGAGACTACGTCGAGCCGGCTGCAGGGAGTACGCCCCGACACAGCGAGCAGATCGGCGTGCGTAGTAGAAGGGCGGTGAGATATGCGGGCTAGGAGCGTCTTGGATTTGAGCGATCGTCGCGGGCCGGCTGAGAGAACAACGACCAGGGTTCTTCCGCCGTTGGAGGAGAACAGCCGAAGCCATTTGACGAAATGGATCGGAAGAACGGGCCGCTGCCCGACAGGGGTGGCAGTTCGGCCTCGAATCCTGCAGGCCGTGGATCGCGGGGGATGGGCATGACCGACCACGACAAGCTGAAAGGGGTGCGCGCCCGCATCGATGCGGTAGATGCGGAAATCCTGCGTCTGGTCAGTGAGCGTGGTCGTCTGGCCCAGGAAGTTGCGCGCATCAAGCGGGAGGTCGGCGAGCAGGGCGACTTCTACCGCCCGGACCGCGAACAGCAGGTGCTCCGCCGGATACGGCGGGAAAACCCCGGGCCGCTGCCGGGGGACAGCGTGGTGCGCCTGTTTCGCGAGATCATGTCCTCGTGCCTGGCGCTTCAGATGCCTTTGAAAGTGGCCTATCTGGGGCCGGAAGGCACGTTTACGCAGGCTGCCGCGCTCGCCCATTTCGGTCACGACGTCCATCATCAGCCGCTGGCGACCATCGACAGCATTTTCCGCGAGGCGGAATCCGGCGACATGCACTACGGCGTGGTGCCGGTCGAGAATTCCACGGAAGGGGTCGTGAATCACACGCTGGACTGCTTCATGACCTCGCCGCTGCAGATCGTGGGCGAGATCGAGTTGCGCATCCAGCATAACCTGGCCAGTCGCGAACTCGATCGAGCGGCGGTAACGCGGGTCTATTCGCATCAGCAGGGGCTCGCACAGTGTCGTACCTGGCTGGACGTGAATCTGCCCGCCGCCGAGCGCATCACCGTCTCGAGTACCGCCGAGGCGGCCCGCCGGGCGGCGGAGGAATCCGGCTCCGCGGCCATTGCCGGCGATGCCGCGGTGGAGATGCATGGATTGAACCTGCTCGCGGAGGGTATTGAGGACATCTCCGGCAATACCACCCGTTTTCTGGTCATAGGCCGGCAGTCGCCACCGCCTACCGGCGACGACAAGACCTCGCTGCTGATTTCACGCGCCGATCAGCCCGGGGGCCTGTGTCGACTGCTGGAGCCCCTTGGCAGGCACGGCATCAACATGACCCGGCTCGATGCCCGTCCTTCCCGTCAGGGCGTATGGGAATACGCATTTTTCATTGACTGCCTCGGTCATGCCGACGATCAGCCGTTGAAGGACGCCCTGGTGGAGATGCGCAAGGAGGCCTCGCTGTTTCGGGTGCTGGGTTCCTATCCGCGGGCGGCGCGCTGAAGCCCGCGGCGGTTGCGGAGTCCGGCCGTGGTCGGGCCGAGCGGGGCTGAGCGGGATCTTGCCAACAACCACAGGTTGATTGATGGTCGACAAGCACGTTTCATTCAGCGAACTGGCGGTGCCCGGGGTGCGTGGCCTCGAGCCCTACCAGCCAGGCAAGCCGGAGTCCGAGCTAAGGCGTGAGTATGGACTCGATGACGTCATCAAGCTGGCTTCCAACGAGAATCCGATGGGGCCGGGCGCGCGCGCCCTGGAAGCGGCTCGCGACGCCATGATCTCGGTGCATCGGTATCCCGACGGCGGCGGCTTCGAACTCCGCCAGGCGCTGGCGGCGCATCACGGCATACCCGCTGACTGCATTACCCTGGGCAACGGCTCCAATGACGTGCTCGCACTGGTGGCGGCGGCCTTTCTTGGCCCGGATAGGGAGGCCGTGTTCTCCGCGCACGCCTTTGCGGTCTATCCCATCGTGACCCGGGCGGCGGGGGCCGCGGCCCGGGTGACACCGGCGATATCGCGCAACAGCGCCATGCCCTTCGGCCACGACCTGGAGGCCATGCACGCGGCCATCGGGCCCGCGACTCGGGTGGTCTTTGTCGCCAATCCCAATAATCCCACGGGCACCTGGTTGCGCGGCGGCGAGTTGCGGGCGTTCATTGAGGCCGTCCCCGCCGATGTGATCGTGGTGGTGGACGAGGCCTACTTCGAGTATGCAGACGATGCGGACTATCCGGATGCAAGCCGGTGGCTTGCCGCCCATGCCAATCTCGTGGTCACCCGGACATTCTCCAAGGCGCACGGGCTGGCCGGTTTGCGTGTCGGCTACGGCCTGTCGCATCCGGACATTGCCGACCTGCTGAACCGGGTGCGCCAGCCTTTCAACGTGAACACCGTGGCCCAGGCCGCAGCCGTGGCGTCACTGCGTGACACCGCGTATATCCGGCAATCGGTGGATCTCAACCACGAGCAGCGCGACTGGCTGCGCGCCGAGCTGGAGGCGCTGGGGCTGTGTGTGCTGCCATCGGCCGGCAATTTTCTGTGCTTCGAGGTAGGCCGGGCCGTGGCCGAGGTCAACGAAGGTCTGCTCAGGGACGGTGTGATCGTGCGTCCCGTAGCCAACTACCAGCTGCCCGGGTTTCTGCGGGTAACGGTGGGGCTCCCTGCGGAAAACGAGCGCTTCATCGGCGCGCTCTCCGAAAATCTGACGAGGGCGGCATGAGCGGTGCGCCGGCGATTCCGCGTATCTGTGTGATTGGCGTCGGCCTGATCGGCGGCAGTCTCATGCGCGCACTCAGGCTGGCCGGACACGTGGGCGAGGTGGTCGGATGTGGCCGCAGCCTCGAGAATCTGCGCCATGCCGTTCGCCTGGGTGTGATCGACCGCTACGAAACGGAGCCGGCCCGTGCCGTCGATGGGGCTGACGTGGTGGTGCTGGCGTTGCCGCTGGGCGTCATGGAGTCCGTGATGCGCGCCATGGCGCCGGGACTGCCGGAGCAGTGCGTGATCACCGATGCGGGCAGCGCCAAGGTCAGCGTGGTGCATGCGGCGCGGGCCGCGCTGCCGGATCACTTCACCTCCTTTGTGCCCGGTCATCCCATCGCCGGTACCGAGAAAAGCGGCGTCGAGGCGTCGTTCCCGGATCTGTACCGTGGTCGTCGGGTGATCCTCACGCCGTGTGCCGAGACCAGCAGTGAGGCCGTGGATCGCGTCGCCACACTGTGGCGGGTCGCCGGGGCCGATGTCAGCGAGATGGACGCCGCACACCACGACCAGGTGCTGGCGGCAACCAGCCACCTGCCGCATGTGCTGGCCTACGGGCTGGTGGACGCGCTGTCCCGCTGGAGTGATCGCGACGAAATCTTTCGCTATGCGGCCGGCGGCTTCCGCGATTTCACCCGTATCGCGTCCAGTGACCCGGAAATGTGGCGGGATATCTGCCTGGCCAATCACGAGGCACTGACGGCCGCGCTGGAGCGCTACGCACGAGAGCTGGACGCGCTCACCGACGCGGTTCGCAACCGCGACGGCGAGCGACTGAAGGCGGTATTCAGTAATGCCCGAGAGGCGCGCGAGCGATTCCTCGCCATGCTGGAAGGCTGAAAACAGGGACGGACAGACCCCGTGACTACAGGCAAGATCTTCGAGGTGCAACCCGGCGGCACTGTTCGCGGGAGATTCCGCGTACCGGGGGACAAATCCATTTCACACCGCGCGATCATGCTGGGCTCGCTGGCCGAAGGGATGACACGCGTCAGCGGTTTCCTCGAGGGCGCGGACGCGCTGGCGACACTCTCCGCCTTCCGCGCCATGGGTGTGAACATCGGTGACCCGGGTCAGGGGCGTCTGCAGATCGAGGGTGTAGGATTGCATGGCCTGCAGGCACCGGCGGCGCCACTGGACCTGGGCAACTCCGGCACGTCCATGCGGCTGTTGGCCGGGCTGCTCGCCGGGCAGAGGTTCAACTCCGAACTGACGGGGGATGCCTCGCTGTCGAAACGGCCAATGGAGCGCGTGACCGCGCCCCTGGCGGAGATGGGCGCCGTAATCGACACTGCCGAGGGCGGCACAGCCCCCCTGCGGATCAGGGGCGGCCAGACCCTGCAAGGAATCCGCTACGACATGCCCGTGGCCAGCGCGCAGGTAAAGTCCAGCCTGCTGCTTGCCGGACTCTATGCGAAGGGTGAAACCTGGGTCCGGGAGCCGGCGCCAACCCGCGACCACACGGAGCGCATGCTTGAAGGCTTCGGCTATCCGGTGCTGAGGGAGCCCGACGGCTGGGTCGGGGTTCGGGGCGGCGGCGAACTGCGGGGCATGTCCATCGACGTGCCGGCCGATATCTCCTCGGCCGCCTTCTTCATGGTCGGCGCCACCATCGCTCCCGGTTCCGAAGTGATACTCGAGCATGTGGGCATCAACCCCACCCGTACCGGCGTGCTGGACATCCTGTCGCTGATGGGCGCGGACATCGAACTGCGCAACCGCAAGGAGGTGGGTGGCGAGCCGGTGGCCGACGTTCGCGTGCGTAGCACCACGTTGCACGGTGTCGAGATACCGCCTCGCATGGTGCCACTGGCCATCGATGAATTTCCCGCCATCTTCGTGGCTGCCGCCTGCGCCCACGGCACCACTGTGCTGACCGATGCCGCGGAGCTGCGGGTCAAGGAAAGCGACCGTATCGCGGTGATGGCCGATGGCCTGCAGCGGCTGGGCATCGATGCCCGGCCGACCGCGGACGGCATGGTGATAAAAGGCGGACAGTTCACGGGCGGCGAGGTGGACAGCCACGGCGACCACCGCATCGCCATGGCCTTTGCCATGGCCGCCCTGCGCGCGCCGGAACCGGTGGTCATCCATGACTGCGACAACGTGGATACCTCGTTTCCCGGATTCGCCGAACTGGCCGCAGCCCATGGTGTCGGTCTCAGGGTGGTCGGGGCGGGTGATCCATGAGTGGGGAGGCGCCCGTCGTCGCCGTGGACGGTCCCGGAGGCTCGGGCAAGGGTACCGTCTGCCGCGCGCTCCAGCGGCGCCTCGGTTGGCATCTGCTGGATAGCGGTGCCATCTACCGTGCTCTTGCCGTGGCGGCGCAGCGCCGTGGGCTGGATGCCGGGCGGGTGGGCGACCTGGTCGGGCTTGCGCATGACCTCGATGTTGCCTTCGAGGCGGTCCCCGACAGCGAGCCGGTGGTGCGTGTGGATGGGGAGGACGTCTCCGCCGAACTGCGCACCGAGACCACTGGAAATCTGGCCTCGCGACTGGCGGCCATACCGGAAATCCGGGCCGCGTTAATGGAGCGTCAGCGCCGATTTCGTCGCCTGCCCGGCCTGGTTGCCGACGGCCGTGACATGGGCACGGTGGTGTTTCCGGACGCGGGCCTCAAGATTTTCCTCACCGCCAGCGCCGAGGAGCGCGCTCGTCGACGTCATAAGCAGTTGAAGGAACAGGGGGTGGGTGGTAATCTCTCCACCCTTTTACGGGAGATCAACGAGCGGGACGCGCGCGACGCATCGCGTGCCGTGGCGCCGCTGATTCCCGCCGAGGATGCGGTGGTCATCGATACCACCGATCTGACCATCGATGCGGTGGTCGAGCGGGTGATGACGCTGCTTCGCCGTAAATCCGGCTCCCAGGATCGGGGCGGGTGATTATTGCATGGACGAGTGGCAGACAGGTGGTCCGGTGTCCGTTGAGCGGAGGCGGGCTTTTTTCAATCATCAACCACAGACAACAACGCCATGTTGCGGTCTAGGAACGACTGACCAATGAGCGAAAGCTTTGCAGAACTTTTTGAACAGAGCCTGGCCGAGACCGACATGCGGCCGGGTTCCATCGTCACCGGTCGCGTGGTGGCGATCCAGGGTGATCACGTGGTGGTCAACGCCGGGCTGAAGTCCGAAGCGGTGATACCGGTGAACGAGTTCTACGGGGACTCGGGCGAACTGGAAGTGGCCGTCGGCGACGATGTCGAGGTAGCCCTGGATGCCGTCGAGGACGGCTTCGGTGAGACCAGGCTGTCCCGGGAGAAAGCGAAGCGCGCGCACGCATGGAAGTTCCTGGAGAAAGCGTACGAATCCAGCGATACCGTCACCGGGGTGATCAGCGGCAAGGTCAAGGGCGGTTTCACCGTCGACCTCAAACACATTCGCGCCTTCCTCCCCGGCTCGCTGGTGGATATCCGCCCGGTGCGCGACACGACCTACCTGGAAGGACGGGAGCTGGAGTTCAAGGTCATCAAGCTCGACGAGCGCCGCAACAATGTCGTGGTTTCCCGGCGCGCGGTGGTCGAGGAAGAATACAGCGCCGAGCGCGAGGCTCTGCTGGAGCGCCTGCAGGAAGGCCAGCAGCTCAAGGGTATCGTCAAGAATCTCACCGATTACGGCGCTTTCGTGGACCTCGGCGGCATCGATGGTCTGCTGCATATCACCGACATGGCCTGGCGTCGGGTCAAACACCCGTCCGAGGTCGTTGACGTCGGCCAGGAAATCGAGGTCAAGGTGCTCAAGTTCGACCGCGAGCGCAACCGCGTTTCCCTGGGACTGAAGCAGCTTGGCGAGGACCCGTGGGAGAACATAGCCCGCCGCTACCCCGAGAACACCCGGGTCTTTGGCAAGGTCACAAACATCACCGACTATGGCTGTTTCGTGGAGATCGAGGAAGGCGTCGAAGGCCTGGTGCACGTCTCCGAGATGGACTGGACCAACAAGAACGTGAACCCGGCCAAGGTTGTTTCCATCGGCGACGAAGTCGAGGTCATGGTCCTGGATATCGACGAGGAGCGCCGTCGTATCTCCCTGGGCATCAAGCAGTGCCAGCCCAATCCCTGGGAGGAGTTCGGCACCCGCTTCAACAAGGGCGACCGGGTCACCGGCGCCATCAAGTCGATCACCGATTTCGGTATCTTCGTCGGCCTGGAAGGCGGCATCGACGGCCTGGTTCATCTTTCCGACCTGTCCTGGGATGACAACAGCGAAGAGGCGGTCCGCGATTACAAGAAGGGTGACGAAGTCGAGGCCGTCGTGCTTTCGGTGGATCCGGAGCGGGAACGCATATCGCTCGGTATCAAGCAACTGGAGCAGGATCCGTTCTCGGCCTGGATGGCCGAGCATCCCAAGGGCTCGCTGGTCACCGGCACCGTGCGCGAGGTTGATTCCCGCATGGCCGTGGTGGACCTCGGCGACGGTATCGAGGGACATATTCGTGCCGCGGATGTGGCCCGTGAGCGTGTTGACGATGTCAGCAAGTATCTGAAGGAGGGCGACGAGGTGGAAGCGAAGTTCATGGCGGTAGACCGCAAGAACCGCGCCATCAGCCTGTCCATCAAGGCCAAGGACTTCCAGGAGGATGCCCGGGCCGTACAGGACTACAGTCGCTCCAGCAGTACGGGCACCACTACGCTGGGGGATCTGCTCAAGGAGCAGATGGACGGAAACCAGAACGACTGATACGCACGGCGCCGGGGCGCTTCGACCCTCCTCCAGGGGTCGGGTTCGCCCCCGCGTGGTAACGGTAGTCGCGATGCCTCACGGGCGAATTGTCCTTTTCGGAACCTCAGGACACCATGACAATGACCAAATCAGAGCTGATCGAACTGATCGCGTCCAGGCAGCAGCACTTGGTCTACAAGGACGTCGAGCTGGCCGTCAAGACCATACTCGAGCATATGAGCGAGGCGTTGTCCTCCGGGCAGCGTATCGAGATCCGGGGGTTCGGCAGTTTCTCGCTACACCACAGGCCGCCACGGATAGGACGCAATCCCAAGACCGGTGATCCGGTAGCGCTGCCTGGCAAGTATGTGCCCCATTTCAAACCGGGCAAGCAGCTTCGTCAGCGCGTGAACGGGGAACACGGGTCCTCCTGACACGACACGACGGTCCCGCCGCCGTGGGGGGTGGCTTGTTCCCGAGTGACTGCGAAGGGAGTAGGTAGATGCGCCGTATCGTCGGACTCGCCTTGCTGCTTGTGGTCGTGCTGTTCGGCCTGAGCTTTTCTCTGTTGAATGCCGATCCGGTTACGCTCGACTACTATTTTGGCGTGCTTTCCCTGCCGCTTTCCCTGCTGATGGTCTTGATGATCATTGTCGGATCCCTGGTCGGGGTGATGTCATGTATGGCAATGACGCTGAGCCGGGGTCGCGAGATGCGTCGGCTGAGGCGGCGGCTGACAGAGACGGAAAAGGAGCTCGATCAGCTTCGTCGATTGCCCCTGAAAGACAAGCCCTGACATGGTGGAACTGCTCTGGCTGCTGCTACCGGTTGCCGCCCTGTCCGGGTGGATGGCCGGGCGGCGCTCCCGCGGCGGCGGACAGGGTCACGGTAGCCGCCTGCACGGCGAATACTTTCAGGGCCTGAACTACCTGCTCAATGAACAGCCCGACAAGGCGATCGAGGTGTTCATGCGCATGGTCGAGGTGGATTCCGATACCGTGGAAACCCATCTTGCCCTGGGCAATCTTTTCCGTCGCCGTGGTGAAGTCGACCGCGCCATCCGTATCCACCAGAATCTCATCGCGCGACCGTCCCTGAGCCGCGAACAGCGGACGTATGCCTTGCTGGAACTGGGAGAGGACTACCTGCGCGCCGGGCTGCTGGACCGGGCCGAGAGCCTGTTCACGGAAGTCGTGGAGCTTGATGCCCACGTCGAGCCGGCCCTTCGCAGCCTGCTGGATATCTACCAGCAGGAGAAGGAATGGGGCAAGGCAATCGAGGTGGCGTCGAGGCTGGAATCCGTCAGTGGTGAGAAACTCTCGCCCATGATCGCCCAGTTTCTGTGCGAGCAGGCGGAACTGGCGCGCGCATCCGGTGAGATCAATCAGGCGGGACAACTGCTCAGACACGCGCTCAGCGTCCATCCCGGTTGTGTGCGCGCCAGTATCCTGCAGGGTGACGTGGAACGCAGCGTGGCCAATTACCGTGCCGCCATACCTGCCTATCAGCGCGTAGCGGACCAGGACGTGGAGTATCTTCCCGAGGTACTGCAGCCCTTGCGGGAGTGCTTCGAGGCCCTGGATCGTCGGCAGGATTTCATCGCCTACCTGGAGTCCATCCAGAACCGCTACCAGGGTGTATCGGTATTGCTGCTGCTCACCGAACAGATCCTGCATGAGCACGGCGAGGAAGCGGCCGCCTCCCACCTTATCCGGCAACTGCACCGACGGCCATCGGTGCGCGGCCTCAACCGTCTGATCGAACTCAATCTTGCGGGACATGGCGGTAGCGGCATGTCGGAGATGGAAGTGCTGCGCGACCTGTTCTCGGAACTACTGCGGGACAAGCCCGTCTATTCCTGCCGTCAGTGCGGCTTCTGTGCCCGCACATTGCACTGGCATTGCCCCAGTTGCCGTTCATGGGCATCGATCCGTCCCATCCAGGGCGTGGAGGGGGAATGAGCCGGCAGGTCGATGAGGGGCCGCGCATCATCGTCGCGCTGGATTTTGACTGCGCGGATGCCGCCATGTTGCTGGTCGAACGCCTGTCTCCCGACCAGTGTCGACTCAAAGTGGGCAAGGAACTGTTTGCCGCTGCCGGTCCGGACCTGGTGCGCAGGCTGGTGGATTGCGGTTTCGATGTCTTTCTCGACCTCAAGTACCACGACATCCCCAGCACTGTTGCAGCGGCCTGCCGCGTGGCCGCGAGGCTGGGAGTGTGGATGCTCAATGTGCACGCCCTGGGTGGGAGGCGGATGATGGAGGCCGCCCGCGATGCCGTCAGCGCCCAGAGGCACGGGCCGCTA